>NZ_CAIFFF010000004.1:0-174812 GCF_903789625.1 uncultured Pseudoramibacter sp.
TACTTGGCGGGCAGCTGCCTGGGAGGATAGATCGTTGCGAAGCCTTTTTTTATTGTTTGAATTTTCAAACGCCGTCAGCAGATTTGCTGGCGGTTTTTTATAACTTAATTAATTTGTCATATTGTCATTTCGTCAATTAAAATATAAAATAAAATATACAGATAGATGACGTTTACAAATAAGTGAGAGAGGGAATGAAAGATGGCATTAGAACATGTCTGTAAATGGACGGAGCACGGATGGGTTAGGACGAATGCCGGGTCTTATGCAAGAGAAGTTAAACGCACTGTACATGCCTATGAGCATAAATTGATGTGTGAAATTTGCGGTCAGTATGTAGCACTTGCATATGGGAAGATTAGGGAGCCCTATTTTAAGCACGAAACAAATGAGGAAAAAAGCTGCCCAGATCGTGCAACACTTTCAGAAACACAACTTAAAGCATTAAAGAAGGAATTTTCGCTGCCATTAAAAATAATTATTAAAAATAGTATTGAATTTCAAATTGGTTTTCCAAGTGGTTGTATGAACCAAAAAAATAAAAGCGGAAATATTTTCATAGAGAGAGACGGAGAAAAACCGAGAACATATACTTATTCGAGAGAAAGATTAGATGATGAAAAAATATCTTATCTATCAGTGGGAAGCGTACCGTCAGAAAGGTATGAATTGCATGACAGCAGCGGATTATTAAAGAAAAACTGCCCGAAAGTCGTAGAAGGCGTTAAAGCGAGTGGTACATTATTCGACCAAGAAACAGGCAAGAAATTGTCAATAGACGCGGATGTTACCATTCATCATAAATATTTACTTGTCATTAGAAGAATTGGATATGGTGTCTATCGTTGTGTCGGTTTGAGCGTGAAGCCAATTAAAGAATTTGGGAATGGTTGGCGTATCTATGAAGTTTCAGCTGAGCGGGTTTCTCAGGATGTCGCTGCGTTTTTCCAAAATTATCACGCTAGACTGACAGATGAACCGGCTAAACTTTTTCCGATTTGGCCAGCATGTGTGGAGCGGCCTTATCAAGTTTATTGCGGAAGAAGTGAAAGGGAACTGTATTTCTATTTGATGGGGCATTATACGGAACTAAATATTCCTGGATCTTCAACACCGGTATGGGAGAGTGAATCTTCACGCTGTTATAGAACATTATGTGATGATAGGCAGAAGATAGCATTAGTCAGCCGGACAAAAGCCCTTTTGTACACATATTTTAGTCGAAAGGATTTATCAGAATTTGCGAATCATTCAAAATCCATAGTCAGTGTTGTGGATGAAAATGGACAAATGATCGAACCGGGAGAACAAACAAAATTACCACATAAAAATCAAATTAACGTTTCGATGAAATTTGATGGAGTTGCGGAGTTGTTCGATTCGGAGGGTGAAATAATTGAAAAATATTTCATTAAAGCGGATCAAAACTGCAGTATCGGGGATATACGATTGGACCGCCAGCTTAAAATTTTTTGCGGACAAGATTGTGTGTGGCAAGTATCCTACAAAAGGAAAGAGCGGAAAAATAAAAAGACTTCGTTTGACCGCGATTTGCTGCAAAAACTTGTTTCGTTTAAAGGGGATTATATACCGGTTTCGAGGTCGATCGGCGCAGTGGCTGCAAAGTTCAAAGATAATCCGGAAATTTGCAGATGGCTTTCTACTCAGTTGCACAGTGGTAAAATTTCAAGAAGAGCGATTAAGTTATTGATTACAAAGTTTTCAGAGGATAAAAAGAATGAGTAATATAATCTGCGAAGTAAAACCTAGCAATAATGGCGTCATATTACAATGGCTTGCTGGAATTAAAGATGGAACGATTGTAAGGTTAAAACAAGATAAACTAAGGCTTGAAAAAGACAAAAAATATTATTATAAAAGCAATGGACCGGAAAAGATTGGCACGATAGGGGTGTGGAATTGGACAAGACAGACAAATCAAACAGATGGAAATATCGTTTTTATACAAAGTCAATATACTGAGAATGTCAGGCCAATTGAAATCATCGCAATTGAACTGCAAGTTCAATCTAAATCTGAAGTGGCGAATTATATCAGATCGAACGCAATCAAAGCTAAAGAAAACGGATTGGATGTTTTAATTTGCTTTCCATCATCAGAAAAAGAAAATTTATATGACGGTGTATATTGTAAAAACGATGAATTTGAAATTATCGATTCGAAATTACACTTAAAAGACAATATTCATAAGTTTCCACTTTTCCAAATAGATTCGAACGAGATTGTCAGAACAAAACAGTACGACTTTTATTATAGGCTTGAGTTAGGCGTAGCTAATGATTTTATTGAATTAAAAGAGCCAAAAGAAATATTAATCGATCTGCTCCTTGAACATTCGGATTGGGCGTCTATGAGCGCAAAAGGGCTTTCGCAAAAAGATTACAAAATAGTCAACAAGTATTTAAATGATTTTTTGAATAAAGATTTTTATGAAGAATTTGCAGAGAGAAGTGGATGTACGCTTACAGATGCAAAAGCGATTTGCCGGGATTTTATAAAAAACAGCGGGACCTATTTACAAGAGAAAAGTGATGGGGAAAATCAATTTATTGACGATATTTTCGAGCACAATCGTTCACTTCGTGAAAAATATGAAAAACGAGTTGATGAAAAATGGAACGAAAAACATGCTTCAAAAATACAGGCGGAACAGAAAGAATACGATAATCTGAAACAAAAAATCAAAAACGAGCAATCTGGACTGCAGCAATTGAAAAATGATTTATCTTCGGAAATTAAAGTGCTTAAGCAGGAAAAAGAAAAAGAAGCCCATGCTCTGGAAAAATGGAAGGAAGAATCTCAACAAAAGAAAGTAAATAAAGAAATTGAACTGAATATTCTTAAAGATCAAATTGATAGAAAACAGAAACAAATCAAGGAACTTGAGCAAAAAGTTGCAAAACAGAGGGAAAAAGCAGAAAAGATAACGAATCAAGCGGATAATCAAATTGTATCTCAATCAAAAAGAATCAATAGCATTGAATCACCTCAAGATGTAGAAAAATTATTTATTGAGGGAAAACCATTGGCAGATAATGATATAGATGAGTGCGCTAATTGGAGCGATATGTGCTCGATATTAAAAGAAAATTTTGGTATTGCTGGTGTAGATGAAAATGAAAATAGCATACTTACTGGTTTTGTCAGCTATTTATACGCAGCTTATTTAAACGAAATTCCGGTTTTACTTGCCGGCCCAAATGCAAAAAATATTGCTGATGCCTTTTCCGCGGCTGTTTACGGAAAGACTGCGGATCGGTTTAACTGTGAAGGGCAATACCAAATTACGAAATTGTCAAATGGAAATGAAAGTCCTTTTACAGTGATTGACAATGTTTTTCATGCAAATTGGCTCGATCATGTTGATGATATTACAAGTGAATTTCAATATTGCTGGTTTACCAATGCTTTTGCAGAAAATCTTATTATAGAGCCTAGAGGCCTGTACAATTATATGATTCCAGTTGTAACAGATTTATTTGTTACAGTCCGCCCTGATACTGATCCAACTTATTACGGCAAACAAAAGCAGGATTTTGATATTAAAGGTGAAGATAGGAAAATCCGCAGCTGCTTAAAGGTTTTACAAGGTTTTGGCTTAGGCAGTTTATATCGCAGAAATATTGAGATGATTTTAAAAACGCTTAACGGAATGCCGGGCTACTCGGATGATTGGGCCTATTATTTTGTTTTACTTCCATACGCGATTTTAACGGGAAATGAAAGATTCTTAGTTGAAACGATTGAGTCATCCGAGAAAATTTCAAATGATTGCCGGGACATCATCATGCAATACCTCGGAGACAACCAATGACACGGGATTTGCTAGAACAAATCGCTGATGATTTAGGCATTCGAAAAGGCAGCAGAGAGTCTGAAGAATTTTGGAAAGTACGCGTGGCCTACAGTGCGGCTGGGAAAATGGCATTGGGATCACTTTGGGATGAAGAAGACGACAATACGCCGATCTCGGTTCGGCATTTTAAACACAGGGCAGAGAGAGAGCTTACAGCGCTTTGCGCAATCGATTATGACCTGAAATATCAAATTGAAGCAGAAAAACAGATTGACGCAATAGTCGGTGAAATTTACGATATTTACTTAAATTGCGGCTATATTTATCATTCCCCTAATCGCATTGCGCCATGCGAGGAGAAAATCGTGCGGATCAATGGCTTATCCTTCGTGCGCGGCTGCGGTCTTCAGGAACCCCTAAAGGTCTGCGGACTTGGGTTATACGAAAATATCGCATATGCGATGGGAAATTACGAACGTGTAGAAAGCCTTATCGATTTATATCAATTACAAACGACACCATACGATAAATGGTTAGAAAAATCGGTAAACGAAGAAGAATGGCAAGAAATAAAGACAGCTGGGGATGTCGAATATCTTCGAATCAAGACGCCTTTTTATTATGGTTATTGGCAGGGAAAGCCGGATGAACAAATCGTTTCACTTATGAGAACAGAAGTGAACACGCAGGGACAACAGAGCAGTTATTATCTTTACAAAAAAGAGGGTCAAATGGTTAAAGCGCGTCAGCTGCCGTATTGGCTGATCGAAAATAAGGGTTACCGTTTTGCATCTAATTGGATATTGAAACGGCAGAGGACACTTCCGCCGTCTCTATATATAAACGATGGCGATTTGATACATCTTCATATTCAATATCTCTATCCACCCAATATTCAGAATTTTATCAAACTCTTCTCATGGCCGAAATATTTCAATGATTTAAAGAAGAGTGCGTTTGAGCGCGTCATGAATCGGGACGTTTTTCGAGTGATTCGCAAGACGCTTGAAACATTGGGATTCCAATTTAAAGAAGGGAAATAAGGTATCATGTCCAACGGAGCAAATGCCGTTCACAAACAGCTGCGGACGGAATTAGAAAATTACATCAAATCACAGTATTTTGGGAAATCGCCGCTTTTGCTGAACGCCATCAATGATAAGCTAGATGAAGAAGGACTTTTGTACCGGAAGCCCTATATTGAGTCTTCTCCGGCGTACAAAATGGTGGAAGACGGTATTGCGAAGTCGTCTCTGCCGGATTGGCTCAAGACTTTCTTTTCAGAACTCTCTCAAAAGGGCCTCGGCGTTTTTCCATCACCCTTTAAGCATCAGGTCGACGCGCTCGAACAAGCCTTTGCTGGAAAAGATTTGTTCGTTTCGACAGGAACGGGCTCCGGGAAAACCGAGTGCTTCATGTGGCCGCTTTTGGCAAAACTGGCTGCGGAAGCGCGGGAAAACAAAACGTGGCATCAGCGGGGCGTGAGAGTGGTGATCATGTACCCGATGAATGCGCTGGTATCCGATCAGATCAGTCGCCTCAGAAAATTGATCGGCGATCCGGAGGAACAATTTATTCAAACGTTTAGAGGCATTTGCGGAGCTGAAGTACGCCGCCCTCAATTCGGCATGTACACCGGGCGGACGCCTTATCCGGGAGATGATCCAAGCGCAAAGCAAGATCATGACCTTGAGAGGACACTTCGAAAAATGATCGACTCTGAAAATGGGGAAGAACGCATTTATCTCGAAAAATTGAAAGCGGACGGGAAGGTTCCGGCGAAAAAGGATTTGAGCGCTTTTTTGGAACGGATTCACAACAGCGAGCATCGGCCTGATCCAGAGGACGCGGAGCTGATCACGCGCTTTGAAATGCAGGCATGCTGTCCTGACATTTTGATTACAAATTATTCCATGTTGGAATATATGCTGCTGCGTCCGAGAGAAAAGAAAATCTGGGACGACACGAAACGTTGGCTTGAAGCTGACCCGAAAAACAAGCTGTTATTTATCATCGATGAAGCGCACATGTACCGCGGTTCGTCCGGAGGCGAAGTGGCCCTGCTGATCAGACGGCTGTTCCACAAGCTCGGTATCGGGCGCGGCCGTGTGCAGTTTATTCTGACGACGGCCAGCATGCCAAATCGAAACGAAGAAGACCGGCAAAAGGTGATGCAATTTGCTCGGGATTTGACCGCGGCGAAAGGGGATCATCCGTTTGTTTTTCTAACCGGCGAAAGAGAAACGCTAGAAGGACTCGCCACGAGAAAGATCCTCCTTGAAAAATTTTTATCGATTTCGCCCGAGCAGTTCGAGGATGACGCAACCCGTCTGGACGCACTGAACGATTTTTGGCACGGCGTGGACGGTGCGGGTGCGCCCTTTGAGACCACAGAGGCTGCGGCTGAATGGATGTACGACAATCTCGTCTATTACAAGCCTTTTGCCAAGCTCATGAAGCAATGCCGGGGAGAGACCTGCTCCCTCGACGAGTTGGCGTCCGGTATCTTTAGAGGTGAGCCAAAAGACGACGCGCTGAAGGCGGTGAGCGTGCTGCTCGCCATCGCGCCGATCGCTCGAGACCGCAAAGGGGCGGTGCTGTTTCCGGCACGCATGCACATGTTGTTCAGAGGCATTAGAGGTGTGTACGCCTGCACCAATCCAGATTGCAGCCACGCCCATTCAGACGGGAAATTGACCCTTGGCGAAATCTTTTTGTCGGACGGTGAATTGATGTGTCCGGCATGCGGCAGCAGCGTCTACGAATTGTACAATGACAGACGCTGTGGCGCGCTGTTTTTCAAAGGATACGTTTTTGAAGACGCTTATGAGCGAAAAGAGCGGACTTATCTCTGGCGCTATCCGGGACAGATGATCGACCGGCGCATGAAAGAAATACATCTCTACATTCCACCGGCGGATTACCGCGCGCCGAGAAAACAAGGAAAGAATCGCATTTCGCCTTGTTATCTTGACATCCAAAGCGGATTTGTCGATTTTCAGGACGACAGGCTGAACGGACAGCCGGGCATTCGGAAATTGTACTACTGCGATTATACGGCCAAGGGCAAACCCGATGAGATCACTTTTTCAAGCTGCCCCCACTGCGGCCATACATTGTCCAGTTTACAGTTGACGCCATTCAGTACACGTGGGAATCAGTCTTTTTTCAATTTGATCAAAACGCAATTTCAGGCTGAGCCAGCCGTACCTGGAAAAAACCACGATCCAGAGCATCTGCCTAATGAAGGGCGCAAAGTATTGCTTTTCTCTGACAGCCGTCAACGTGCGGCAAAGCTCGCGAGAGACATGTCCGACGCTTCAGATACCGAAGCGGCGCGCCAGCTCTTTGTTCTGGCGATAAATGAAATGGAAAAATCGAAAGATGAATGGTCGATGAATGTTTTTTACGATTTTTTCTGTCTCACAGCAGGAAAGCACCACGTTCATCTTTTCCATGAACCGGATCGAGAAAAATTTATCGGCGACTGCGGTAAGACACTCAAAAGATATAACCGCATGAAAAGGCGGAAACGATCTTACAGTCCGGAGCTGAAAATGGACAATACGCCCGATCAGATGAAGCAGTATATTTTAAGTCTTTTCAGCGGCGGGTACAACACGCTTTGCGATACGGCAGTTGCCTGGCTGGAACCGATGCGCGAAAAAATGTACGACTGTCAGGATGACCTTGAAGATCAAGGCATCGAAGTTGAGGATGACACATTCATTGAAATTTTTAATGCTTGGATGCTGTGGCTCAATGATCGGTTCACCGCTCTCGGTCAGACGATCCCCGATTTAATTCGAGAGGAAGTTAGACCCAATTACGACGGCTATGGGCTCGACGCGAATTGGAAATTCCCCAAGACCATGATCGACATTATGGATTGGAAGGACAATCCAAGGGAAATGGAAGCGTGGAGGAACGTGCTGCACGATCATTTCCTCGATCAGCAGCAGGAGAGCGGGAAGTTTTACGTCGACCTTTCAAGAATTAAACCGCGGTTCGATAAAGACCATGTATGGTACCGCTGCGAAAAGTGTTCAGAAATCACGCCTTACACAGTGAGCGGAAAATGCCCGAGCTGTGGGTCAGCGCACATTCACGAATTCAATGAAAATGACAAGCAATCTCTCGCATTTTGGCGCAAACCGATTGAGGACGCGCTGAACGGGAAACCCATACGCGTCATCGACACGGAAGAGCATACGGCGCAACTTTCCCATAAAGACCAACGGGATGACATGTGGTCACAGACCGAAAAATACGAGCTTCGCTTTCAGGATTTGATTCAGGGGAATGAAACGCCGGTCGATATTTTGAGCAGCACGACGACAATGGAAGTCGGCATCGATATCGGCTCCCTTGTGGCTGTCGGCCTTAGAAACATCCCACCGATGCGCGAGAATTATCAGCAAAGAGCAGGGCGTGCCGGTCGCCGTGGTTCCAGTCTTTCGACGATTGTCACTTTTTGCGAGGATGGGCCGCACGACACGCTATATTTTAGAGATCCGGTGCCGATGTTTAGAGGCGATCCGAGACAGCCTTGGGTCGATATTCAAAGCCCGAAACTGCTTCAGCGGCACATGAATATGGTCATCTTTCAGGAATATCTGTCGGAAAATCATAGACCAAGTCTTGATCGATTGCCGGCCGCGGAATTTTTGAAAAGGGATTTGAAATCATTTCACGATTTCCTCAAGTACTATCAAATTGATAGCAGCACGGCATTGCTTCCGGATGGGGATTCGTTCGATTTGAAGCAATCAAAGCAGTCGCTGGTGTATTCTTTGAAGGATATGACCGTTAAATGCGAACACCACCCCGAATTGTTCGGTGTGTACGACAGCGGTAAGTTGATGCAAAATCCGAAAACTTTGCTCGACGAGCTGTACGAAGACGGCATCGTGCCAACCTATTCTTTTCCGAAAAATGTCGTCAGTACCTACATCATGAAAGACGGAAGGGTTCAGTACGAAGTTCAGCGCGGTTTAGATGTGGCCATTGGCGAATACGCGCCGGGACGAGCGATTGTCGTCGACAAGCAGACTTATCAAATCGGCGGATTTTATTATCCAGGCACCGAATGGCGGGGTAGAGGCAATTCGCCGGCGTCGTCTTTCGTAAGTGACCCAAATTATTTAAAAGATGTGCTCAGCTGTCCGGAATGCGGCTGGTTCGGATTGGCTTCGGAAAGCGACGGCAAATGCCCATTTTGCGGAAACACACAGCTTGAACCCATGCGGCAAATGCTGAAACCTTGGGGATTTGCGCCAAAGAACGCGAAAGCCATTCCGGAAGCCCAGCTCAACGAGGAATACTCAGCGGTCCAACAGCCGCTGTATTCGACGCTGCCGAAATCGGACGAAATGAAGCGGGTGCCGGGCACATCCCATATTCGGATTGCGCCGCGGACGAACCAGAGAATTATGATGATCAACAAAGGCGTCGAAGGCCGCGGATTTATGGTTTGTGCGGACTGCGGCGCGGCGATGCTCGGTGACGATCCGGAGGTTTTGAAGAACATATCCCGCCCGTATCAACAAAAATATGGGAAAAAGAAATGCAGCCATACCAACGTGATCAACGTCAATCTCGGGTACGATTTCGTGACAGACATGCTCGTGTTGGAATTTGCGTTGGACGAGTCGCAAATTGAAACAGACCGGAAAAACAATATCTGGTTGAACCGTGCAGCTCAGTCTTTAGCTGAAGCGCTCCGCTTGGTTGCGAGCAAAGAACTAGATATTGAGTTCTCGGAACTCATGACCGGCTATCGTCTGCGAAATAATCCAAAAGGAACGTTTGTCGATATCTATTTGTATGACAATCTGTCGAGCGGCGCCGGTTACGCGGTCGGCATTGCGGACAACATCAATGGACTTCTCGGAGGGATCCGAGAGCTTCTCGAAGGCTGCGACTGCCAGAGCGCCTGCGGCAAATGTTTGAAGCATTACCGCAATCAACATGTGCATGGCCTGCTGGATCGCTTTGCCGCATTAGAACTCTTAAGATGGGGTGTTGAAGGCGAAAGGGAAAAAGCCATTGAGGCAGAGGAACAGAGAAAGCTGGTGCGTTCTATAAGCAGCATCCTGAATGCCGCTGGTTACCAAATTTCGACAGAATCGAAAGAGATCCGAATTTCTAAAAATGGCAATGTGAAAAATTTGGTGATTTACCCTGCGATGTGGAAAAAACCGAAGCAGTCAGGGACGATCTTTGTAAGCGATACTTTTGTCAAAATCGCCAAGCCTTACGCCATCAAGGAAATAGAACAGCAAATCTAATTTCAATCTCAAAATATATTTAAATTACAAAAGAGCGGTTCGCCGCTCTTTTTTTATAAAAAAAATCAAAATAAATGAAATAAAATTGTTGACAATATAAATGTAAGCTGTTATACTACAATCATCAAAGATGAAATAAACAAATTGACAACAATTTTTAGTTTCTTTGAAAAAGACACAGATATTTACGGATTTTATTAAATGAATTGATGATTGAAAGGAAGTATTTCAAATGACAAAGAAATTAGCAGTAGTAGCAGCAAACGGCAGAGTAGCAGGCAAGGTCATCACGGAAGCGATTAACCGCGGCTTTGATGTGACCGCCTTCGGACGTCACGACGAAAACAACACGGACGCGCCGGTTTACATCAAAAAAGACATTCTGGATTTGACGAAAGAAGATCTCGCTGGCTTTGACGCGGTGGTCGACGCCTTTGGCGCATGGACAGCGGAAACCCTGCCGCAGCACACGACGACAACCCTCCACCTTTGCGATATCCTCTCGGGCACAGACACGAGACTCTTGATCGTCGGCGGCGCAGGCTCCCTGTTCGTCAACCCGGAACACACCGCGGTGGTGGCAGACGGCCCGGATTTCCCGGACGATTTCAAACCACTGGCCTCAGCGATGGCGGCGGCTCTTGCCGAACTGCGCAAACGCGATGACGTCAAATGGACCTACATCTCTCCGGCAGGGGATTTCCAGGCTGACGGTGAACGCAGCGGCCAGTACATCCTCGGCGGCGAAGAACTGACCCTCAACGATCGCGGCGAATCCATCATCTCCTACGCGGATTATGCGATCGCGATGGTCGACGAAATCGAAAAGGGCGATCACATTCAACAACGTATTTCCGTCGTCAGAGCTTAATCGCGAGTTATCTATCACGAAATCGGGAAATGTACATCAGCCAGTAAATTATAGGGTACAAATCACGACAGAGCGGCCAGTCCGCTCTGTTTTTTTGCTATAATAAGAGCAAATCATTGAACCTTAGGGGGAAAGACAATGAAGGGTTGCGTTCGAGCACAGATGAATCGATTTGCGAAATGGCTGGTGGTGTTGATTGGGCTGTTGGCCCTATTGGGCGCGGCATCCCCGGTTTTGGCGAAAAGCGCGAGCAAGGCCAAGACCCTCCGCGTGATTTACACCACTCGAGTTGACGGACAGATGAACAGCGACGCGAAGGGCCGGGGCGGTGCGGCGAAGCTGGCGGCGTTGATCAAGGCCAACCGGACGGACAACACGATCGTGGTCGATGGCGGTGGCTTTGGCAATGGGCTGCTCAACGCGGCGGTCTACGGCGAAGTGGGCGATCCCTGGAGTTTGATGGGGACGATGGGCTACGACGCCGCCCTTCAGACAAATGACAATCGGTTCGCCGCATATTCGAAGCAGGCCAAGGCGGTGAAGACGCAGAAGAATCAAGCGCCGAAAATCGTCAGCCGAAGTGCGCCGTCGGCGCTCGAGAAACAGACCGAGCGCATCGCTGTTTTCAACAAGGGCGGCATCAAAGTTGGCGTGATGGCCCTTTCTTCAGGAGGCAGTTTCTGGACAACGGCACAGCAGGCGCGCCAGGATATCGCCCGTCTCAAGGACAATCATTGTGACGTGATCGTCGCGCTTTCCGACCTCACGGACAGCCAAAACAAAACCATCGCCCGGCTCAACCACCGCATCAACATCATCGTCGACGGCCGGAGCGGACGGGAAATCGACGATCCGATTACCGCTGGAAAGGCTGCGATCGTCTCAGCAGGGAAAAACGGGACGCAGATCGGTGTGATGGATTACCGCGTCGACGCGCAGGAGGTCAAAACTGACGGGCTGATTCCAATGGGCGCTAATGTCAAGAACGATCAGGATACGGCCGATCAGGTGGGGCAGATTTCGGCCGCGCTCACGCAGCAGATCGATCCGTCCAAGGTGCTGGCTGTGAGCCAGCAGGATTTCACCTCGAAAAAAACGAGAACGAAAAAATTCGCTGACAACGACACCGGCAATCTGGTCTCAGACGCCTACGCGGCCCAGGCAGACGGCGCGGTCGGCGTGGTGGCAGAATCCTCTCTCAAGGACGGGCTGGCCCTCGGCGATGTGACGGTCCAAAACGTCGTCGACCTGTTTTCGAGAAACAGCGGGCGCCTCGTGAAGCTGACGGTTTCCGGCGAGACCCTTCGGGATTTCTGTGAGGTTGACGCGACAATCGGCTACCTCGCGACAGGGCGGCAGCTGTATTTTTCCGGCCTCACCTATGACTACGCGCCCAGCCGCACGCCCTTTAACCGCGTGACCCAGGTGCGGGTGAAGGCAGACGGCAAGTGGCAGGCGGTGCGGGCCAACCGTCATTATACGGTGATCACGGACCAGGGCACAGTTCAGGTGCTTGAAGCGGCGCCGATGAAAATCGCGGTCAAAAAGCAGAAGATTCAGAGCACCCTCGGCTGGCAGGCAGTGGTGTCCGCCGTCGGCAGCCAGAGCAAGGACGGCGCGGCCGATTTGTCAGCCAACTACGTCGTGACGCGAAACGCCAAAAAGGCGGTTCAGATTCGAACGGTGGGCGCTTACTTTAAAAATCCGTCCCGTTTCGGCGTATTGACGTATTGCGTGGCAATTGTTGTGCTCGCGCTGATCGTCAGCGTCATCATTTCGAGGCAGATGAAAAAACAAAACGGCTTGACCCGGCGCGGCCAGCGTGGGCGGAAGCTATAAAGCGGATGTGTACAGCCAGTTGAAATTTCAAATTGATGAAAACGAAATTTCAGCTGGCTTTTTTTGCGATTGATCGGAAGAAATAGACATTTTGTGGTATGATAATAATGACATTGAAAACGAGTAGCAAACATAAAAATAGGGGGGATAGGAGGACCTTATTTATGGGAGTGGCAATTTTTCTCATTTGTTTTCCGCTGATCGTCGCGCCGATCATGTACCTGATTCGAAACGATAAGGTGCGCGGCCGGGTGACCTACGTCTGTGGGGCAGTGATCACGGCGGCGGCGCTGTGCCTGACGGTCCGCTGGTGCGCCGGCGGCATGCAGGTCATCAAAGCCTACGACCCGGCGGAATGGATCGATCATTTGATTCTAGCCGGCGAAATCGTGTTGGCGGTCATCGTGACGATTTTGTGTTTTAAATACCACAGGGGCATCATCAGCCTGCTGGCCATCGTGCCGACGGGGATGATCACCTATCTGGAATTAAAGGGGCCGGCGCTTGCTGAGGTCAACGCCATTTACGTCGACCATCTGTCGATTTTGATGTGTCTGATCGTCGGGATCATCGGCGTGCTCATCGTCGTTTACGCGGTGGGCTATATGGAAGGCTACCACGAACATCACACCGAATTCGTCAACCGGAAAAATTATTTTTTCATGGTGCTTTTTCTCTTTTTGGGTGCGATGTTCGGCTTTGTGCTGTCGTCGAGCCTGCTCTGGATCGATTTGTTCTGGGAAATCACCTCGGTTTGTTCGTTCCTGCTCATCGGCTACACGAAAACCGATGAGGCGATCACCAACTCGTTCCGCGCGCTGTGGATGAATCTCCTCGGCGGGACGGCGCTGGCTGTTGGCATCGTCTATCTGGCTTATCGCGGAGGCAACGTGTCGCTGCAGTATTTGATCAGCCTCGGCACGGCCGGCAGGGTCATCGCTATTATTCCGATCGCGCTGATTGCCTTTGCGGCGCTGACAAAAGCGGCGCAGCTGCCCTTCTCGACGTGGCTGATGGGCGCGATGGTCGCACCGACGCCGTCGTCTGCACTGCTGCACAGCGCGACGATGGTCAAGGCCGGCATCTACATGCTGTTTCGGCTGGCGCCGGCGATGCCGGGGACGACGACGGGGATGATGGTGTCCCTGGTCGGCGGCTTTACGTTTTTCATGGCCTCAATCATGGCGATTTCCCAGCGGGACGCCAAAAAGGTGCTCGCACTGTCCACGATCTCGAATCTCGGCCTGATGGTGGCCTGCGCCGGTGTCGGACGGCCCGAAACGATATGGGCCGGCATCTTTTTGATGCTGTTCCACGCCGTATCCAAATCGCTGTTGTTCCAGGATGTGGGGGCCACAGAAAATGCCACCGGCAGCCGAAATATTGAAGACATGCACGGGCTGATGTACCGCCTGCCCCGTTTGGCGATTTTCATGTTCGTCGGGATTGCCGGGATGTACCTGGCGCCTTTCGGCATGCTCATTTCCAAATGGTCGGCGCTGAAGGCGGCTGTGGACAACAACAACATCATCCTCGTGCTGTTCATTGCCTTTGGATCGGCCACGACGGGCTTTTACTGGACCAAATGGATGGGCAAGCTCATCGCCTTCAGCCACCGCAGCGGCCAAAAGGAATCGGACCACATGTTCCCAGAAGAAGTGCTGTCCTTGACGGTGCATGCCGTGCTGATGATCGCGCTGTGCGTGCTGCTGCCGCTGATCTCGAAGGCCTACGTGGATCCGCTTTTGGTCGAAATGTTCGGCACCTATACCGACGTGCTGTCCACGTCGATTTTGATCATGCTGGTGGTTACGATCTGCTTCGTCTTCGCCATCCCGATGCTGTCGATGGTCTACACCCGCAACCTCAAGATGAACATGAAGCTCTCGTACATGAGCGGCATCAACGCCGGCAACAACAAGCGCTTCATCGACGCGATGGGCGACAAGAAGAAAATCTGGCTGGTCAATTATTATTTTGAAGATTTCATCCAGGCCGATCGCATGATGCGGTACAGCCAGATCTTTGCAGCGGCTGTACTGATCATCATGATCTGTGTGGTAATTGGAGGCGTCTTATGATTGAAAAAATAATCGGCGTAGCTGCGTATATTCTGCTGGCGCCGCTGGTCGGTGGTCTGCTCGACGGGCTCGACCGGAAAATCTCAGCCCGGATGCAGGGGCGTGTGGGCCCGCCGCTGCTGCAGCCCTTTTACGACGTGAGAAAGCTTTTCGCCAAGCAGATCGTCGGCGTTATCAACAGTTCTCAGGCGGCCATGCTCTATTCGTATCTGCTCCTGATGGTCTTTTCGGGGTGCATCTTCTTCGCCGGCAACGACATCTTGATGAGCGTCTTCGTCCTGTCGACGGCGTCGCTGTTTCTGTACTTCACGGCGGTCATCACGGGGTCGCCCTACAATTCGATCGCCGCGTCCCGCGAGCTGATCCAGATCATGACCTACGAACCGGCCGTGATCCTCGCCTGTGTCGGCTTCTACATGGCCTCGGGCACCTTCAACGTCAGCGGGATTATCCATTCAGACATGGTCATGATCACGAGACTGCCGGGGTTCTTTATCGCCTTCGTCTTCATCCTGACCATCAAAATGCGCAAATCGCCCTTTGACGTCAGCACCTCGCACCACGCTCATCAGGAGCTGGTCAAAGGGGTCACGACGGAAATGGGCGCACGCAACCTCGCGATTTACACCATCGCGGAATGGTACGAAGTGGTCTATTTGCTCGGATTCGTTGCGCTGTTCGTCATCAATCAGCAGTGGTGGAGCTTTGTGCTGGCCGCTATCATCATTCTGGCGGTCTATTTCCTGGAAATTTTAATCGACAACAGCGCCGCCCGCGTGAAATACGGCGCCATGCTCAAATGGACCTGGGCCATGACCCTTTTGGCGGCGGGCGTCAACCTGCTGATTTTGATGCTGATCCGCTAGTTGAGGGAAGGAGGCAAATTTATGGCAAAAGTAAAAAAATCGCCGTGGCTGCTGCATTACGACGGTTCCAGCTGCAACGGCTGCGATATTGAAACCCTGGCGTGTCTGACGCCGGTTTACGACGCGGAGCGCTTCGGCGTGGTGAACACGGGCGACCCCCTCCAGGCGGATATCTTTCTGATCACCGGGGGCATCAACACCCAGAACAGAAGCGTGGTGGAACAGCTGTACCAGCAGATGCCCCGGCCAAAGGTCGTGGTCGCGGTCGGCACCTGTGCGTGCACTGGCGGCATCTTCAAGGACTGCTACAACATTCTCGGTGGCGCCGACAAGGTCATTCCGGTGGACATTTACGTGCCGGGGTGCGCGGCGCGGCCCCAGGCGATCATCGACGGGATTATTCAGGCAGTCGATTTGTTCCAGAAGCGGTCGGACGAACACGAACAGAAAAAGAAAGGAGCGGCCAATGGCGGTCATCATTAAAAAAGAACCAGAGCAGAAGACCATCACCATCGCAGAACTGCTGCCCGAGGTCATCGCGATTCGAAAGCGCGGGATGCGGGTCTGTCAAATCTGCGCGGCGTGGGTGAACGAGCAGTTTGAGCTCAGCTACACCTTTGCCAACGACGGCAACTACCTGCTCCTGACATTGCGGGTCGTCATCGACAAGGACGTCGAGGTGCCGAGCATCACGCCGATCTACCCGAGCGCGGTCTTTTACGAAAACGAAATGAAGGAATTGTTCGGCGTCAAGGTCGAAAACATCAGCATGGACTACAAGGACAAATTCTACCGCATTGAAGAAAAGACGCCCTTCGGTCCGGAAAGCGAGGATGAATGATGGCGAGAAAACACAAGCGCAACATCGTGCCCTTCGGGCCCCAGCATCCCGTGCTGCCGGAGCCGATCCATCTGGATCTGGTGCTCGACGACGAAAAGGTCGTCGGGGTCATCCCGTCGGTGGGCTTCATTCACCGCGGACTCGAGGGCCTCGTCGACAAGCGGGACTTCAAAGAAATGGTCTACGTCGCGGAACGGACCTGCGGCATCTGCAGCTTCCAGCACGGCATGGGCTATTGCGAAGCGGTGGAGCAGATCATGAACATCGAGGTGCCGCCGCGCGCCAAATACCTGCGCACGATCTGGGGCGAAACCTCCAGGCTTCACAGCCACCTGCTGTGGCTGGGGCTGATGGCTGACGCCTTCGGCTTTGAAAGCTTGTTTTATCAGTGCTGGCGCATCCGCGAAAAAATTCTGGATTTGATCGAGCTGTCCACCGGCGGCCGGGTCATTTTCTCGGTGAACCAGATTGGCGGCGTGCTCAAGGACATGGACGCGGAGATGCTGAAGCATTTTCTCGACGTGCTCGCCGAGGTCGAGACGGAAGTGCATGAAATTCAGAAGACCTTCATGCTGGACTACACGGTTCAGTCGCGGACGGTGGGCGTCGGCGTCATGACGAAGCGGCAGATTCACGCCTGCGGGAGCGTCGGCCCCTTCGCGCGGGCCAGCGGCTTTAAGGTCGACATGCGCAAGCTCGGCTACGAGGCTTATCCCGATTTGGATTTTGAGCCGGTCATCAGCAACGACGGCGACTGCTACGCGCGGTGCGACGTGCGCATCAGAGAAATTTTCCAATCCATCGACCTAATCCGTCAGGCGGCCGCGAAAATCCCCGACAGCGAGCTCGCCGCGAAGGTCAAGGGGAACCCGGACGGCGAATGCTTTGCGCGGATCGAACAGCCCCGGGGCGAGGCCATTTACTACGTCCGCGGAACAGGAAAGAAATTCGTCAATCGGATGCGCATCCGCACACCGACCTTCGCCAATCTGCCGGGGCTCTGCGAAATGCTCAAGAACGCGGATTACGCGGACGTGCCGCTGATGATATTGACGATCGATCCATGCATCAGCTGTACAGAACGGTAGGTGAGAAAATGGCACACTTTTTTACATTTGCAAAGACGGCGCTGAAAAATTTAACCTCCAAGCCGGTCACCACGAAATACCCCGACGCACCCATCGACTATCCGGCGCGCAGCCGCGGCCATATCGAGATCGACATCGATCAGTGCATTTCCTGCAGCCTCTGCGTGAGAAACTGCCCGACGGAATGCCTCGCGGTTGACAAAAACGCCGGGACCTGGACGATTAACCGCTTCGACTGCATCGTCTGCGGGTATTGTACGGTCAACTGCCCGAAGCACTGCCTGAAGGTCGTCAACGGCCATCAGAAGCCAGGCACCGAAAAACAGGCAGCGACTTATCAGAAATCACCGGAGGTCATGGCTGCGGAAAAAGCGAAGAAGGAAGCCTTGGCGAAGAAAAAAGCGGAAGCGCTGAAAAAGGCCCAGGCGGCCAAGGCTGCGAAAGCGGCTCAGGCGGCTGAAGCGAAAAAGGAGGGCGATTAAATGTGCGTGGCATTGCCAGGTACGGTGATCTCGTGTGACGGCGATTCGGCCGTCGTGGATTTCAGCGGCAACCGCGTGCGGGCGAAGACGGGGCTGGTCGACGTGGCACCGGGTGACAAGGTACTGGTGCACGCCGGCTGCGTGCTGCAGAAAATGCGCGAGGAAGAGGCCGCGGAATTGGAACGCTTATTTAAGGAGCTCGGCGATGTCGGATGAGGCGCTCGCGGCGGTTAAGGCGCGGCTGAAGGCCTACGACGGGCCGAGGATGCGGATCATGGAGGTGTGCGGCAGCCACACGGCGGCGATCGTCAAGAACGGCATTCCCGGGCTGCTTTCAAAGCAGATCGAGCTCGTCGCCGGGCCGGGCTGTCCGGTCTGCGTGACGCCGACGGATTACATCGATCGGCTGATCGCGCTCTCACAGGAAGAGAACACCTGCGTCGTGACCTTTGGGGATCTGCTGCGGGTGCCCGGCAGCGCAGGCACGCTGATGCAGGCGAAAAACGCGGGCGGCCGCGCCGAGATGGTCTACTCGCCCTTCGATATCCTCGCGATGGCGCAGGCGGAACCTGCGACGACCTTCATCTTTGCGGCGGTGGGCTTCGAGACGACGGCGCCAGTTTACGCGCTGCTTCTCGACCAAATCGTCGAGGCCCATATTGAGAACATTCGATTTTTGACGGCGCTCAAAACCATGCCGCCGGTCATCGACGCGCTGTGCGCGGGCGGCGCGGACGTGCAGGGGCTGATCGCGCCGGGCCACGTCGCGGTGGTGATCGGGTCGGACGCCTTCAAACCGCTGGCTGAAGCTTATCAGCTGCCCTTTGGGGTCGCCGGCTTTTCCGGCATGCATCTGCTCTACGCGATCGACGGCATCGTCCGCGCCCGCGGCAGAGGCACCGTGATGAATTTCTACCCCGAAGCCGTGACGCCGACGGGCAATGTGAAGGCCCAGGCCCTTGTCGCGAAATACTTCGAGCCGGGGGACGCCCTCTGGCGGGGCATCGGTGTCATTCCCGGTTCCGGCTTGTTTTTAAAACCGGCGGTTCAGCGCTTTGACATGGGCAGCCGGGCCCTTCAGCACGACCACCCGATGAATGCGGCCTGCCGGTGCGGCGAGGTGCTTAGAGGGGCGATTGCGCCCCAAGACTGCCCGCTGTTTAAGACGGCCTGCACGCCGCTGCATCCGCAAGGCGCCTGCATGGTTTCGGCGGAGGGCAATTGCCTTTCGGTTTACAATCAGAATTAAAAGGACAGGAGATCAATGGAACAGACAGTGATTACGACAGCGCACGGCAGCGGCGGCGCCGCGACTGCTGCGCTCATCGACGGGATTTTTGCCAAGGCCTTCGACAATCCGGTGCTGGCGCAGATGGAAGACAGCGCCGTGGTGCCGGGGGCCGGTGAGATTGCGGTGACGACGGACAGCTTTGTCGTCGATCCGCTTTTTTTTAACGGCGGCGACATCGGCCGCTTATCGGTCTGCGGGACCGTCAACGACCTACTGATGCGGGGCGCAGTGCCGAAATATTTGACCTGTGGCTTTATTCTCGAGACCGGTCTTTTGGTCGAAGAACTAAAATGCATCGCGGCGTCGATGGCCGCGACGGCGAAGGAAGCCGGCGTCACGATTGTCGCGGGAGATACGAAGGTCGTGGAAGGCGGCGGTGGGCTCTACATCAACACAGCCGGCATCGGTTTTGCGCAGGGCCGCGAAATCGGCGCAAGACAGATTCAGCCGGGGGACGTGATCATTTTGTCGGGCAACCTTGGCGAGCATCACGCGGCCATATTGAGCGAGCGCCTGTCGATCGACACGGACATCGCCAGCGACTGCGCGCCGCTGGTGGAGATGGTGCGGGCGCTGATGACATCTGACGTAACGGTTCACGCGATGCGGGACATCACTCGGGGCGGCCTTGCTACGATTCTGAAAGAAATGGCCGAAACGTCGGGGCTGACCTTTGAGCTTAAAGAAAGCGGCCTGCCGGTCACGCCGAAGGTGCGGGATTTCTGCGGCCTGCTCGGGCTGGACCCGCTCTACATGGGCAATGAAGGCAAGATGGCTGTGATGGTGCCGGAATCTGACGCGGACGAGGCCCTTAGACTGATTCGGGCCAGCGCCTACGGCGCCCACGCGGCGGTCGTCGGCAGGGTGTCCGCCGGTGAGCCGGGACAGGTCGTCGTCGAGACCGCCGTCGGCGGCCGGCGGAATATCGACGTCCTGCGGGGCGAAGGCCTGCCGAGAATTTGTTAGCAAAGGAGCGGAAGGTGCAGAAGGTCAAAACAATTGCGCTCAAAAAGCAAATCCTCGATGACAACGGCCGTGAGGCGGACGCGTTGAGAGCGGCGCTCAAATCAAAGGGCGTGTTTTATCTCAATCTGATGTCGTCTCCGGGATCGGGCAAGACGACGCTGATTCGCGAAACGGCGAAATGGCTTCAACCGCGTTACCGCGTCGGCGTGATGGAGGCCGACATCGATTCCGACGTGGACGCGGCGGCGCTCTTAGCCAGCGGCATCGAGAGCGTCCAGCTCCACACCGGCGGCATGTGCCATTTGGACGCGGCGATGTCCAGACAGGGGCTTTCGGCGCTGGGAGACGCTTTCGACGTCGTGATCCTCGAGAACGTCGGCAATTTGGTGTGTCCGGCGGAATTTGACACCGGCGCCTCGGCCTGCGCCGCCATTTTATCGGTGCCTGAAGGGGATGACAAGCCCTTGAAGTACCCGCTGATGTTCGAACAGGTCGACGCAGTCTGCGTCAGCAAGGTGGACACAGCAGCGTATTTCGATTTCGATCGAGGGCGTTTTGCCGATTACGTGCACCGCATCCATCCGGGGGTGCCGATTTTCTTCCTGTCGGCGAAAACCGGCGAAGGCGTCGCGGAATGGGTGACGTGGCTCGCCGAACAAATCGAAGGGTGGAAAGGAAAAGCAGATGAGCAGAAAAATTGAAGTGATCGAGATCGGCCGGGATCTCAGCCAGGAAAATGACGCGGCCGCGCAGCAGATTCGGGAAGACAACGCAAAACGGCACCGCTACCTCGTCAACGTGATGGCCTCACCTGGCGCCGGTAAGACCAGCGTGCTGCTGAAAACGGCGGAGGCCCTCTGCAGCCGGTTTCGGCTCGGCGTGATGGAGGCGGATATCGCGGCGCAGGTCGACGCGGAGCAGATGCAGGCGGCTGGACTCCACGCGGTGCAGGTGCACACCGGCGGCGAGTGCGCGATGGACGCGGCGATGACAGCACAGGGACTGGCCGCTTTTGGCGAGGTGCCTGTCGATCTCGTCTTTTTAGAAAATGTGGGCAATCTGGTCTGTCCGGCGGAAAACGACGTTGGCGCGGACCTCAACGTTGAAATTCTTTCGGTGCCCGAGGGCGACGACAAGCCGCTGAAATACCCGCTGATGTTTCGGGTCTGTCCGGTGGTGCTGATCAATAAGATCGACACCGAGCCGGCCTTCGACTTTGACCGGGAGGCTGCGCGCGCGCGCATCCTCGCCCTTCGGCCCGACGCGAAAATCTTTTTCATGTCGGCAAAAACCGGAGAAGGCGTCCAGGAATGGGCCGACTGGCTGACGGCGCAGGCGAAAAAGAAGATTTAAGGGGTTTTCACCGCGATCGACCGCAGCACCGTGGATTTGCCTTGGATCAGCTTCGCCTTGGCGCTGCCGCAGGCCGGGCAGCGGTAATCGTTGGTCCTGTCTGGGTGAAAGCGGGTGCCGCAGGCGGCGCATTCGGCCTCGACCGGGACGACGTGAACGACGAGACGCGACCCCTCCAGCAGTGTGCCCTTCACAGCGGCGGGGTAGTAACGGAGGAGGTAGTCGGGGACGATGTCGGTCATTTCGCCGACGTCGACGGTGATGCTTTCAATTTCGGTGATGCCGCGGCGTTCCGCCTCCTCGAGGGCGGCGGAGACGAAGCGCACGACGGTGCTCATTTCGTGCATGGCTTATCCTTTCAAATCAAATTAAAAACAGACAGCCGATGCGGATCCCTGTTATTAGATTCGCATCGGCTGTTTTGGCGTTTAAATCATGTAAAACCAGCGGTTGTCCAGCGGGACGTCCTTCGGTTCAGCGGCATCATTGGCGTCGGATTTCGGATAGTTGATGGACAGCTCCTGATTTTTAATCGAGACCCGGGCGTGGGGCGGAATCGAGGTCGTAATGAAGCAGCTGCCGCCGATGACCGAGCCTTCACCGATGACGGTTTCGCCGCCGAGAATGGACGCGCCGGCGTACACCGTGACGTTGTCGCCGATGGTCGGGTGGCGCTTCACGTTTTTAAGATTCTGGCCGCCCTTGGTGGAGAGCGCGCCGAGGGTCACGCCCTGGTATATCTTGACGTTGTCGCCAATGACGGTGGTTTCGCCGATGACGATGCCGGTGCCGTGGTCGATGAAGAAGTATTTACCGATGGTGGCGCCGGGGTGGATGTCGATGCCCGTCATGTTGTGGGCGATTTCCGTCATCATCCGGGGCAGAATCGGCACGCCGAGCTCGTAGAGGCCGTGGGCCAGCCGATTGACGAGGGTCGCGTAGAGGCCGGGGTAGGAGAAGATGATTTCATCCTTGTTGAAGGCCGCCGGATCGCCGTCGTAGGCCGCCTGAACGTCGGTTTCGGTGTAGGCGCGGATGGCGGGCAGCTTTTCGAGGTAGGCGAAGGTCAGCTTTTTGGCCTTTTTGGTTAACGCCTCGTCGTTGAGGTCTTTGTTGTCTTCAAGGTAGGGCAGGGTCATTTTGATCTGTTGAATCAGGTTGTAGACCACATCCTCGAGGATCATCTGCACGTTGGTGCGGCGGGTGTAGCCGTGGTACACTTTGTTGCGGTAGTAGCCCGGGTAAACCAGGATCATCAGGTGACGGATCAGCGAGATGACGGTTTCCTTGTCTGGGTGGGTGTAGGGCATCAGCTGATCGATTTTTTTGTTTTCGCTGTAATCCAGCATCAGCATGTTGGTGACGCGGTTAATATCGTCTTCCATTTCTGCGTTTTTAATTTTCATCGTGTTGTGCTTTCTAAGAATTATTTGTCCGGAGAATCCATTTTTCCGGCAATGTAACGGGTCGCTGTGCGCAAATCCTGATCGAGCTGGTGCAGGGTGGCGATCAGCGTGTCGTTTTGCTGGATTAAGAGCCAGTTTTGTTCGACGACAGCTTTGAGATTGGCGCGTTCTGCGGCCTTCTGGGCCTGCTTTTTTTCGCCCTTTTTTGCCGGTTTCATCTGCGTGGCGCCGACGAGCTCCCGCGCGATGGCTCGGGTCTGTTCGGCGTACGCCTGCATGTCGTCCAGACCGCGGCTGGTCAGGTAGGCGTCGGTCAGGATCTGACACTTCTTTTCCCGCGCGGCGGCCTTGGCTTCTGCCTTGCCCGCTTCAGAATCGTCAGCGGCTTTGGCGTCCGGGTTGTTTTCGTCGAATTCGAGAAAGGATAAAATCGGCTGGTGTTGGTCTAAGTTGGAATCAGCTGGGTCTTTCATATTGCGCACTCCATTGTTTATTATTTAGAACAATTTTAACACAGAACCGAGGCATTTTGCACCGGGCTGTGATAAAATTAAAGAAAAACATAGAAATGCGATAGGAGGGGTCACAATGCAGTATTTAGTCGTCGGCGCCGGCGGAACGGGCGGCATGATTGCCTACAAGCTGGCCAAAGGTGGACAGGACGTCACACTGATCGCCAGAGGGGCACACCTTGAAAAAATTCTAAACGAAGGCTTGAAGGTGCACACACAGTGGGATGACGCGGTCGACGCGGTGCCGGTGAAGGCGGTTACGGCGGAAAACTGCGGCGGGCCCTACGACGTGATCTTCGTCTGCTTCAAATGGTATTCGATCGAAAGCGCGCTGCCAATTATCGCACAAGCGGCCAATGCCCACACCGTCGTCATTCCGATTCTCAACATCTACGGCACCGGTCGGATGCTTCAGCAGAAGCTGCCGGACAAGTATATTTTGGACGGCTGCATTTACGTGGCGGCCTCGAAGGAAAAGCCGGGGCAGATTTTCCAGTTTGGCAAAATCATGCGCATCGTGTTCGGGCCACGGCAGGATCAGGAAAAGCGGCCGGTGCTGGAAGCCATCGCGGCGGAGCTCGACGCCTGCGGGATTGAAGGGAAGCTCAGCGACCACATCGAGGAGGAAGCCCTCGAAAAATTCTGCTACATTTCGCCGGTCGGGACGGCCAGCCTCTATTACGACGTGACTTCCGGCGGCTTCCGCACGCCTGGAAAGCCGCGGGACATGCTCGTCGAGCTGATGCGGGAAATCTGCGCCATCGGCGAGGCGATGGGGACGCCGCTGCCCGACGACATCGTCGAGTGCAACCTCGAGATCGTCGCGTCTCTCGATCCGAACAATGGCACGTCGATGCAGCGGGACGTGATGGCCGGGCACGTTTCCGAGATGGACGGCCTTGTGGCCGAGGTGCTGCGCATGGCGAAGCGGTGCGGCGTGCCGGTGCCGGCCTACGAAAAGGCGGCGGCGCTTTTCCGCAAGCGGGGATGGATGGCGTAACGGCGCGGCGGGCACAGCCCAGTGATGAAATTTATCAGAAATTAAGTGAAAATAGAAAATCTGGCAAAAACCCGTCATTTTTATTAAAAGTGTCTAAAAAATTTGAAAATTTTCCCGATTATGCTATAATGAAATTGCCAAGAAAAAGGCGTTGTATCGGCTGTTAAGTCGATTTCTGCTAACATGTCTTTTTCATTTCTTTTCCTTATGAGCCGCCGAAAGGCGGTTTTTTTATTTGGGTGGGTTTTCCGCGAATGTGCTATAATAAAATTATTCCATGAAATCAATGACAATAGGGGAAGGTTTTTGTGAAAAAGAAACGCGAACGGGATGTGCGGACCCGCCATCCTTATCCCGAGACATCTGAAAACGGCGAATCCCGGCTGAAAGAGATCAATCAGGCCATGCGCGACCAGAGTTTGCGCGACACCCGCAGCAGGAGGGTGCTCTGGATTTTGCGGATTCTCGTGATCGTCGCCATGGTCCGTCAGGTCGCGATGCACGATTACGAAGGGGCGGCCCTCTGCGTGCTGACCCTGCTTTTGATGATCCTGCCCGGGCTGGTTCAGGCGTCGCTCAGGGTCGTGATTCCGCAGACGATGGAAATCGTCATGTACGTCTTCATCTACGCGGCTGAAATTCTCGGCGAGGTCAACAAATATTACACCCGCATTCCCTTCTGGGACACGATTCTGCACACCCTCAACGGCTTTGTCTGCGCCGCCATCGGTTTTTCGCTGGTGCTTTTACTCAACGCGGACAAGCGGGCGATTTTCAGGCTTTCGCCGGTTTTCGTGTCCATTGTCGCCTTCTGCTTTTCGATGACGATCGGCGTCATCTGGGAATTTTTCGAATTTACAATGGATCAGCTGTTCATGACGGATATGCAGAAGGACACCGTGGTGCACGCGATTCACTCGGTCGCTCTCGACCCGTCGAAGGGCCAGCACGTCAAGACCATCAGCCACATCACCCAGACGATAGTCAACGGCAAGGTGCTGCCGATTCACGGGTACCTGGATATCGGGCTGATCGACACGATGAGCGATCTTTTCGTCAATTTTATCGGCGCCCTCATTTTCTGCACCATCGGCTATTTTGCGTTAAAGGGGCGTCAGCGTCAGCGGCTGATGGCTGAACAGCTCATCGTGGTGCCGGAAGAGGACAAAGCGGTCCGAGACGCGCTGGAGGCGCAGGACGAAAGAGCCTTTCTCGAAGCGCACGAAAAGGAGCTGGCCCATTTCAAGCGGCTGCGGCGTCAAAAGCGTTTAGATCATGGGGCGGCGCCCGAAAAAGAACAGGTGGCGCCTGAAAATAAAGGGGGACAATAACATGGATTTGATGAAATTGCTCGAATCGCGCAGAAGCTACAGACGGTTCGATCAAAGCCGGCCGGTGCCGGCGAAGGCGATCAACGATATGGCGCTGGCACTGCGCTGGTCCGCTTCCGCGGGCAACCTTCAGCCCCTGCGCTGCGTGTTCGTGACCGATCCCGAAATTGTCGAGGCGATTTTCCCGCACACCCATTTCGCGGCGTACCTGCCGAAGGAACTCGGCACGCCGAAGCCGGGCGAACATCCGGTAATGTACGCGGTGCTGACCTACGAAAAGAAGACGAAATGGACCGATACCGACGCGGGCATTGCCCTGTCAAACCTGACCCTCGCGGCCTGGGGCCACGGCGTGGGCAGCTGCATTCTCGACAACATCGACCGGCCAGAAATTGCGGCATTGCTCCACATTCCCGACGGGGTGACCATTCACTCGGCGGTGGCGCTGGGGTATCCGACCCACACCTCGAAAATCGTGGACCAAAAGGCGTCGGGGGATGTCAAATATTATTTGGATAATCAGAAAAATTACATGGTGCCGAAGCGGCCGTTCTCGGAATTTATTTTCGAAAACCGATATCCCGAAGCGTAGGCTTACCGTAAAAAAAGCGCGTGTGAAAAATTTTTTCACACGCTTTTTTTATGCCAGCGGCGCTTCGCCGAATTGGGCGAGGAGCTCGTTGGCGGCCATGACAGACAGCTGATTTTTGACCGCGTAGATCAGCACGGCGTCCCGTCGGTTCTTCGCGTAGAGGATGCCTTCGTGGGTCAGCTCCAGACCGCGCTGGGTTTCGGTTAAATCCAAGCCGGCGGCGAGGGACAGCGCGACGATCTTGTCTCGGCTTGGCTTGCGGCTGCCGTTTAAAATGTGGTAGGCGTAGGTCCGGTCGAGGCCGCTTTCGCGGATCAATTCGTTTCGAGAGAGAGCCTGCACCTTGGGCAGGGCGGTGAAATAGGCCGCGAAATCCGCGGGCAGCGGATCGAGTCCGCCCAAATAATCGTGCAGCTCGGGCTCGCTGTCGGCAGAGACGAGGACGTTCATCAATTCTTCGGTCTTTTTTATCGGTGGCATCGCTTAGTTCCTTTGTACTATGTTAAAATAACGGTATGAATCAGAACCATACCAAACAGTATCGCGCGTGTCGGGATACTTTCTTCAAAACATTATACCATTTCGATACGCCCGGGCAAAGCCTGGTGATCGACGAGACGTCGGGGCGGCTGTTCCTGCGC
Source organism: uncultured Pseudoramibacter sp. (assembly GCF_903789625.1). NCBI lineage: Bacteria > Bacillati > Bacillota > Clostridia > Eubacteriales > Eubacteriaceae > Pseudoramibacter > uncultured Pseudoramibacter sp. The sequence continues at coordinate 27,268 of NZ_CAIFFF010000004.1, forward strand.
AAAGAGCTGACCTATTACGACCCGTCGGTTTACCAGTTTTTGATGGGCTGCCGCGACAGCCGGCTCGTTCCCGTATTCGACGCCTGGCAGGAGGACGGCCGCTTTGTCGTCCTCGAGCAGTACGTCCAGGGTGAATTGTTGAGCGAGCGCCTGCGGCGGGGCGATTTGAGCGCGCAGGAGAAACAGACGATTCTTCACGATGTCTGCGGCGCCCTCGAGGTGCTGCACAGCGCGTCGCCGCCGATTGTGCACCGGGACGTGAAGCCGGAGAACATCATGGTGACCGACAGCGGCCGGGCGGTTTTGATGGATTACGACGCGTCGAAACGGGTCAAGCCGGCCCAGTCCCGGGATACAGTGCTCCTCGGGACGCGGGACAGCGCGGCGCCGGAGCAGTACGGATTTGGGGCGTCGGACGTGCGCACCGACGTCTACGGCACCGGCAGGCTCATCGCGGCGATGTTTGGCGACGCACCGGTTTACCATCACATCGTTGAAAAAGCGACGCGGTTGGATCCGAAGCGCCGCTACCCCAATATCGCGGTGCTGGACCGCGCGCTGAAAAAATTCGACAAGCCAATCGAAAACACGGCTCACTGGGGCTGGCTCAAGGGAATCGGCACGGCGCTCTGCGTCATGCTCGCCTTTGCGCTGTGCCGCTCGATGACTTTCGACAACTCGTCGGGGCCGGCGGAGGATCTCATCACGCAGATTGCCTTTTTCGTCGCCCAGCTGGCAGTTATCGAGGTGTGGTTCGACTGGACCGGCGCCTTTGACCACCTGCCTTTTAGAAAGCAGGGGCAGGTTTCACTGGGCCGGAAAATCGTCGAGAAGCTCGTCTACGGGGCCGTCTTTTTCTGCTTGATTTTGATCACGGCGGTGATTTTGATTTTGTGTATTTTTGGAGAATAGAAATGAAATTAACGGTACTTGGAACGGGCAACGCGATCGCGACCCAATGCTACAACACCTGCTTTGCGGTGCAGGACCACGGTCAGACCCTCTTGGTCGACGCAGGCGGCGGCAACGAAATATTGAAGCGGCTGCCCGCAGCCGGCATTGCAGTCAATGACTTGCACACGATGTTTGTTACCCACAAGCACATCGATCATCTCCTCGGGGTGATTTGGATCGTCCGTGTGGTGACGATGAACATGCTCAAGGGGACGTACGACGGGGATTTCACGATTTACAGCCACGACGAGGTGATTGAGCTGATTACGTACATGAGCATCCACCTTTTGACGGGGAAGCAGGCCGCCCTCATCGGCGACCGCCTGCACCTCATCCCGCTGAAGGACGGCGAAAGCTTTTACGGCGCGGGTCACAAGATCACGGTGTTCGACATCCATTCGACCAAGGCGAAGCAGTTCGGCTTTGTGATGGATTTGGGCGGCGGGCGGCACCTGACCTGCTGCGGCGACGAGCCGTGCCCGAAGTCGGCGGAAAAGCTGGCTGCGGGGAGCGAATGGATGCTCCACGAGGCGTTCTGCCGCTACAGCGACCGCGAGACTTACAAGCCCTACGAAAAGCACCACTCGACGGTTAAGGACGCCTGCGAGCTGGCCGAACGGCTGAAGGTGCCAAACCTGATTCTCTACCACACCGAGGATCACCACATCACGGACCGCAAGGCCCTTTACGGGGCCGAGGGCCGGCAGTATTATTCGGGCCGTCTGGAAATTCCAGACGATCTCGAAGGGTTTTACATCCTGTCGGATTAAATGAATGAATACGGATTTGCATGCGTGAGCGCCTTCGGGCGCTTTTTTATTTGATAACGGGCCCGGCCTTGGGTATAATGAAACAAGCTGATAGGAGAGAATTAAATATGGCAAAGACACTGAAAGATATGAAAATCGGTGAAACGGTCACGGTAATCGAGGTCGGCGGCCAGGGCGCACTGCGGCAGCACTTCCTCGACATGGGCATGATCCCCGGCGTGCGTGTCACCTTAATTAAGTACGCCCCGATGGGCGACCCAATGGAATTTAAAATCCACGATTACGTGCTGACCCTCCGCATATCCGAGGCGGCGCAGATTACGGTCGAAGATCTGCCCCAGTCTGAAGAGACCCACCCGAAAAAGGCGCCGGCCCATGTCGAGCACCCGGGCTACGGCGAAACGGGCGTGCGTTTTCACAACGCGAAAACCGACGAGAGCCGGGCACTGCCGAAGGATCAGATTTTGACCTTCGCGCTGGCAGGCAATCAGAATTGCGGCAAGACGACGCTGTTCAACCAGCTCACCGGCGCGAACCAGCACGTTGGGAATTTCCCGGGGGTGACGGTCGACAAGCGCACCGGCGTCATCCGCGGACAGGCCCGCACCGAGGTGACGGACCTGCCGGGGATTTACTCCCTTTCGCCCTACACGGAGGAGGAAGTGGTCTCCAGAGAATATATTTTGAAGGAGAAACCCCAGGGCATCATCGACATCGCCGACGCGACAAATCTGGAGCGCAATTTGTACCTGACTCTTCAGCTCATGGAGCTGCACGTGCCGATGGTGCTGGCGCTGAACATGATGGACGAAATGCGGGGCAACGGCGGTTCGGTGGACATCAACCGAATGGAAGAAATGCTCGGCATTCCGGTGGTGCCGATTTCCGCGTCCCTGGACGAAGGGGTCGACGAGCTGATTCACCACGCGGTGCACGTCGCGCGGTATCAAGAATGCGACGCGGTGACGGATTTCTGCGGGCCGGAGGATCACAACGGCGCGGTGCACCGGGCGATTCACGGCATCATGACGCTGATTTCAGACCATGCTCAGCGGGCAGACATTCCGCTGCGCTTCGCGGCGACGAAGGTGGTCGAGCAGGATGAAAAGGTCATCGAGGCGCTGAATCTCGACGAGAACGAAAAGGAAATGATCGAACACATCCTCGTTCAGATGGAAAAGGAACGGGGGCTCGACCGCCGAGCCGCCATTGCGGACATGCGCTTCCATTTCATCGAACAGGTGACGAGTGCCTGCGTCATCAAGCCGAGAGAGTCCAAGGAACAGCGGCGGAGCGAACGCGTCGACCGCGTGCTCACCGGCAAGTACACGGCGATTCCGATTTTCGTACTGGTCATGGCGGCTGTCTTCGCGCTGACCTTCAACGTGCTGGGGCTGCCCCTTCAGAACCTGCTCGACCGGGGCATTACGGCGGTCCGCGACGGCGTCGGCGCCTGGATGACCGCGGCCGGCGTCGCCAAGGGCTTGAGGCTCTTTGTGACTGAGTGCCTGTTCGACGGCGTCGGGACAGTCGTCAGCTTCGTGCCGATCATCGTCATCCTGTTCCTGTTTCTGTCCATCCTCGAGGACAGCGGCTACATGGCGCGCATCGCCTTTGTGATGGACAAGCCTTTGAGAAAGCTCGGGCTGTCCGGCCGGTCGATCGTGCCGCTGCTCGTCGGCTTCGGCTGTTCGGTGCCGGCGATCATGTCGACGCGGACGCTGCCGTCGGAGCGGGACCGCCGGATGACGATCATGCTCATTCCCTTTATGAGCTGTACGGCGAAGCTGCCGATTTACGCGCTGTTTTCCGGCGTCTTCTTTCCGCATTACGCGGCGCTGGTGATGATTTTACTGTACGTGCTCGGCATCACGGTCGGTATCCTGACGGCGGCGGTGCTCAAGCACACGGCGTTCACAGGCGAACCGGTGCCCTTTGTCATGGAGCTGCCCAATTATCGGATGCCGGGGATCAAAAATGTCGGCCGGCTGATGTGGGATAAGACTGCAGATTTCATTCAGCGCGCCTTTTCGATCGTGCTGATCGCCAACATCGTGATCTGGTTCCTGCGTTCCTTCAACCCGGCGCTGCACATGGTGACGGCGGCCAATATGGACAGCAGCATTCTCGCGATCGTCGCCGGGGTGCTCGCGCCGATTTTCGCGCCGATGGGCTACGGCAGCTGGAAGATGGTGACGGCGCTGATTTCGGGCTTTTTGGCCAAGGAAAGTGTCGTGGCGGTGCTGGGCACCCTGTATTCTGGTTCCGCCCTCGCGTCGGTGCTTTCGCCGGTTTCGGCGGCGGCCTTTCTGGCCTTTTGCCTGCTCTACACGCCGTGTGTCGCGGCAATGTCGTCGGTGCGCCGGGAGCTGGGCACCAAATGGATGATCGGGATCATCGCGATGCAGTGCATCATTGCGTGGGTGATTTCCTTCATCGTGTTCACCGTCGGCTCGCTCATATAACGATCGATTCACAAGACTGGTGTGTCCTCTGAGGACACCAACCGGTCTTTTTTTTGTGCTACACTACCTTAAACGTTTATTTCCATAAAAGGGGGGAAGCAGCATGAAAACCATAAGTAAACGGATAAGCACGATTGCGGCTGTTGTTTTGATTGGACTTGCCGCGGCGCTGGTGTGCGGCGGATGCGGCGGCTCGGACGCGTCATCGTCGAGTTCGAAATCGAGCAAAGCGAAGAAGGGAGATTTGTCGAAGGTGTCGAAGACCTACACTCTCGAAGCCGGCAACTACGAAGTCGGCAAGGACATTCCGTCGGGCAAGGTCGACTTTACGCTGGCGTCCGGATCAGGCAATTTGATGGATGACAGCACGACGCTCAATGTAGTGATGGGATCAGACACGGATTTTGATCAAGTGAGCGACTACAAAGGATATCGCGCGAAGAAGGGCCGAATCGTTACGGTGTCGAGTTCGCTGAAGGTTAACCTGACCTATTCGGATGTGACAAGTACCATTCAGCAGCGCACATACGATGATTCAAAGGCCAAGGACTATTCGAGCGGCAGTTACGTTGTCGGTGAAGACATCGCCCCCGGTACTTACAATTTCACGCTGGTAAACGGGGAAGGCAACCTTGACACCGATGACGGAGAACTCAACGAAATCATGTCGAACGATCAGTCATTCGGCACGACGGTTTTCCATAACGCGACACTCAAGAAAGGGCAGACCCTTCAGGTCAGCGGCTGTACAGTTAAAGGCGTGCCGGAAAGTAAATAAAGAGACAAAACAAGGAGGACATCAATGAAAAATTGGAAATTAGTTTCGGGAATCTTATCAATTGTGCTTTGTGTTTTTGTGCTGTTTCAGTCCTGCGCGGCAGGCACCTACAACGCGCTGGAAGCTAACGGCGAAGTCAGCGGGAGCGCCGGCTTTTTGGTCGCGGTTTTCATGCTCGCCGGCGGCATCGTCTCCATCGCGACGCGGAAGAGCACCGGCAAGGGCGGCAATATCGCGCTCATCGTGATGTTTGCCTTGGCCGCGCTCATCGGTTTTACCAATGCGGGCAGCTATTCCGACCTTTACGTCTGGTCGGTGTGGTGCCTGATCTGCGCGGTGCTGGCGGTGGTCAGCGTGATTTTAAACAAAAAGCAGGCGAACTGACCGCTTGATGCGAAAGGGGGTCAATGCGATGTTATCGCTGATTATTTTGGGAATCGTGTTGCTGCCTGTCATGATTTTAGCGGACTTGCTTAAAATGAATAAATAAGAAAAAGTAAGGAAAAGAATATCCATCTCAAAAGGGACTGTCGATGAGGCAGTCCCTTATCTTTTTGCCTTCGGAAATGATATAGAAGTACACAAAATGAAGTATATTAAAATTATTACGTTTTTTGCCTCATCAGCCCCTCACCCAATCTCATCATTTTGAAATTTTGACAGGTGCTCGTAGGGGAGGATGAGCCTTCCAGTGTACAGCCCACAGCCGTCGTTGATCCGGTAGCGGTCGAGAGCGGTGAACATATTGACATCAATCTTTGAAATGTCAAGGTTTTGAAGCGCGGCAATGCGTGCGTAGGCCTCGTCGAAATAAGGACACGCGCCCTCCGGGATTTCCTTGCGTCGCAGCCGCTCCTGTGCCTGGCGCTTTTCATAGCTGCTGTGGTTGGCTGCCCCGATTTCCGCGTAATCATCCATGTCCTTCGTGCGCAGCTGAATCTCCAGATAACTTCTGCTCAGATTATCAAAAAGTGACAGATGAAGTGAACGGTAGCCCAACTCATTGGTGTTGGCCACATAATCCTTGTAGTACGGTCGGACACTGTCGCTAAGCAGCGGGGAGCACACCGGAAGATCGGTGCGGGAGAGCTGCGCGGTAAATCCCCGCTCTTCAAGAAACGCTGGTAGGATATTGGCGATCTCATACAGCGTATGCGCTTCGATCTGTGCCCGGTCATCTCCGGGTTTCAGATGACAGGCCGGCAGGGACAGGACGATGCGGTAAGCAATCAGATCCTTGAAACGGCCGATTTGTTCTCGAAGCATGGAAATCGGGGGATAGGTGCCATGTTCCGCGTGATAGCGATAGATGCCGTTGACAATATAAGCGTTAAACTTTTCCTCCGTGCGGATCAGCGATTTGATCCGGCCCCGGAAGGTAAACGCGAAAAGGCCGTAGTGATCGGCCATATACTTATAAAATTCCCGGATCCGCTGAGACTGGGAGGTCAGGAAATCGTTATGCTCCAGAAGCTCACTCATCTGGATTAGAAAATTGGCATGAATCAGATCCAGAGCGTTATGGGTGTCCGCGGCGTTTTTCCGCAGATCGTCGGCGTATTTGTGGATGATACGCAAGAGGGTATCACCGGAGTATAGATAGTCAGTTAACTGAATCATAGGATCAATGCGCACTTCCCTTCGAAAATTAACGATTAAAAAACGCTGTGCGGACCTTGCCGATCATATAGAGGGAGCCGACGAAGGCGTTGACGACGTCATCGGCATCGTCGAGGGTATCCAGCGCGGCTTCCGGTGAGTCGAAGGCGGTGACGTCCTTGCCGTATTCATTTTTGATCTTTTCGGCCATGGCCTCGGCGTCGACGGCCCGTTCGTTGTCCGGCGTCAGCGTCGAAATCTTTTCAGCTCGGGGCACCAGCAGCTTCAGACAGCCGTCGATATCCTTGTCCTTGAGCATACCGAAATAGAGGTTCAGCCGGTAAGGCTTGTCGGTTTTCAGGAAATAATCGTCGAGATTGTCGACGAAGCACTGAATGCCGTCGAGGTTGTGGGCGCCGTCGATCAGAACCATCGGCGACTTCGACAGAATTTCAAATCGGCCGTGGAGCTTGACGTGGTTAATGCCCTGACGGATCGCCTCAAAGGGGATCACGTATTTTTCTTCCATCAGCGCGACCAGCGCGGCCAGCGCGTTGCCGGCGTTTTCCAGCTGATGGCGGCCGAGGAGGTTGATTCGGAACCGGCCAAGGGGGTGATAGGCGAGGCTTCGCGAGGTGACGAGCTGGCCGTCGAGATCCGCCTTGACCAGCTGCAGCTTGTACTGTTCGCCGTCGTAAATCCGAGCGCCCTTGTCCCAGGCGCGTTTTTCGATGACTTGGCGCACGCCTTCGGAGGACTGGGGCGCCATGACGACGCCGCCGGTGCCGAATTTGATAATCGCCGCCTTTTCCGCCGCGATGTCTTCGAGGGTGTCGCCGAGGTATTCGGTGTGGTCCATGCCGATCTTGGTGATAACCGCGCATTTCGGCCCAGGGATGATGTTGGTCGCGTCGAGACGGCCGCCGAGACCGACTTCGATCACCGCGAAATCGACTTTCTTATCCCAGAAGTAAACAAAGGCGATGGCCGTTTCCAGCTCGAAGCAGGTGGCCTCAGCGCCGCCCTTTTCGACGACCGCCTCTGCCGCGGCCTTGACCTTTTCTGTGGCCGCTGCGAGGTCTTCGTCTGTGATGGGCTCTTCGTTCAGGCAGAACCGTTCGTTGAAGGATTCCAGCGCCGGTGACGTGTAGAGCCCGGTCTGATAGCCGGCTTCGGTCAGGACGGCGGAAATCATATGGGCGGTTGAGCCCTTGCCGTTGGTGCCGGCGATGTGAATGCATTTGATCGAGCGTTCCGGATGGTTGAGCTCGTCCATAATCGCACCGATGGTGTCGAGCCCGAGGACACTGCCGAACACGCTTCGGGATTGGATGTATGCCTTTGCTTCTTCAGGCGTCATAATTAGCCTCTCTTTCTTTATGAATCATTGTGATTTTATTCGATGAATTGACTGCAGTCGATGATGCGCTTTTCTGTGATGAGGGTGGGGATGCGCAGGTCGTGAGCCTCGGTGGGCAGCGCGTCGAAAAGGAGAAATTCCGGGACGAGGGCGACTAAGTGTGCCGTGGATTTTAGCTTTAGCAGGTAGCGGTCGTAGAAACCGCCGCCGTAGCCCAGGCGTTCGCCCCGCTTCGTAAAGCCGACGCCGGGAACGACGATCAGATCGATGGCGTCGGGCGCGAGTTCCGGACTGACCGCCGGGTCCGGTTCGAGGATGCCCATCGTCCCGGGATGGAGATCGTCGGGAAAGTGCGCGATCGAAAGCATCTTCATGATGTGGGTTTTGGGCACACAGTAGGGCACCGCGACTTGCTTGCCGTCGCCTAACGCCTGTTCGATCAGCGGGAAGGTGTTCAACTCCGAGCCGAAGCTGACGTAAACCGCCAGGGTTCGAGCGTTCTGGTAAACGTCAAGTTCCGTCAGGGCTTTGACGATCGCCGCGTCGGCAGCAGGATCGTGCGCTGCGTCTCTGAGCTTTAAAATTTGGCGGCGCGCCGCCTGTTTGGCTTGCTTCATCACAGGGTCTCCTTTGCATTGACAGTAAAAATATTATAGCATACCTACGTGTAGAGGACACCAGAACCATTTAAGCTAATATTGAAAAAAAATGGCCTCTATGGTACAATTTTTATAAATTTAACGGAAGTGAATTACCGCTAGAACAGCGAGGAATCAATTGTCTAAAGATAAAAATCAATTTCGAACTCATGACGGCAGCACGAGTGCCTACGTGAAGAGCATTCTCAAGGAAACGCGGGGAAGTCTCCGGCGCAATTCGCTGATGAGCGCCGCGTCCATTCTTTCGATTGTCGCTGCCCTGATTATTTTGGGAATTTTCGTCATTTTTTCGGCCAATGTCCAGAGTGTGACCCAGCAGGTCGAATCGAAAATGGAGCTGAAGGTCTACGTTCAGAACAACCTGTCCCAGGACCAGCTCAAAATTCTCAATTCAAAGCTCAAAGCGAATGAACACGTGGTCAGCACGAAATACGTCTCAGCGGACAAGGCGCTGTCCGACTTTTCGAAGAGCCTGAAGAGCTATTCGGGCCTGCTCAACGGCTACAACAGCAGCAACAACCCGATGCCGGCGTCCTACAACGTGAAAATCGACAACGCGAAGAATATTTCCGCAGTGCGCAATTACGCCCTCGGCCTTAACGGATACGGGGTGACTGACGTCAAATACGGCGAAGAGTACGTCAACGCGCTGATTTCCTTCAGCCATTTCAGTAATATCTTCAGCGCCGTCCTCATCGTCATCCTGTCGGTGGTGTCGCTGTTCATCGTCTACAACACGATCAAGCTGACCTGCTTTGCGAGACGCAAGGAAATCCGCGTCATGCGCTACGTGGGGGCCACAGACTGGTACATCCGCGCGCCTTTCATTCTCGAAGGGGCTGTGCTCGGCGCCCTTGGCGCGGTGATCGCGCTGGCGATTATCGGCTTCGGTTATACTGGCATTTCCAGTTACATTATGAAAGCGGTGTCGATGCCGATGGACGCGGGGATTGTCTCTTTCTCGTCGCTTTTCGCGCCGCTTCTGGCCTTCTGCCTCGTGTACGGCATTGCGATCGGATCCCTCGGGTCCGTCTTCTCGATGCGGAAATACCTCGAAGCGTAGACCTCGGCATTTAGAAATGGGAGATTCATTTTGAGTACAACTAAACAGACAAAACGAATCCGAATTTTGGCCTGCCTTTTGTCAGCAGGCCTTCTTTTTGTGATGGGATTCGGCTTTAATCGTCCTGTGCAGGCGGCCACAAAGGAACAGCTCGACAACGTGCAGGCGCAGATGCAGAAAACCGACCAGCAGATGGCGGACAACCAGAAGAAAATGGCGGCACTCGACGCCCAGCTGGCCCAAAATCAAAAGTCTTACGACGAATCCCTGGCGGCCTTTCAGAAGCGGGCCCGGGCAATGTACATGGTGGGAAATTCCGGCTATCTGGAAGTGCTGTTCTCGTCCAAGGACATCACGGAGATGATCTCGCGGCTGACCAGCATGCGTACGATTCTCAAATCCGACCAGAATATGATTGACACGCTGGTGAGTCAGCAGAATCAGATCAACACGACGAAGGCCGAGATCCAGAAGGCCCAGGACGAGCTCAAGACGCTGAAAAAAGCCCAGGAAGAGCAGTACAAGAAGCTGGCCAGCGAGTACAATGCTGAAAATTCGGCGGCCAATTCGATGAACCTGAGCTTCGGCAGCGGCACCTGGACCAACGATTACATCTGGCCAATCGATTTGAACAACCCGAACGCGCTGAACATCAGCAGCGGCTTCGGCGGCCGAGCTTCCCCAGGCGGTATCGGTTCGACCAACCACAAAGGGGTCGATGTGCCGGTGTCTACAGGCACGCCGGTGATGGCCATTGCGGACGGTATCGTCGTCTACGCGGGGGCAGCCAGCGGCTACGGCAATTTTGTCGCGATCGATTACGGCACCGGCTCCGACGGCACCACCTACGGCTCCGGATACGGCCATTTGAGCAGTGTGAAGTGCCAGGTGGGACAGAAGGTCAAGAAAGGCGATGTCGTCGCGATAAGCGGCTCTACGGGCCATTCGACGGGGCCCCATCTCCATTACGATTTCTACGTCAACAACGCGCAGGTCGACGCGCGGACCTATTACCCGAACCTTACGTTTACAGGCAAGGGCCGAAACTAATTTAAAGCTTATACAGCGGCTTAACCGCAATTGAAACGAATCTCAATTGCGGCGGCCGCTGTTTTTTATTTGGCTTTGTATTTAAATATTGAAAATATGGATAGGGGAAAGGGCGGATGAAAAAGCACGATCAAGTATATAAATATTAAAATAAATAGCACAAAAAAACACCCGAAGCGTAAAGCTTCGGGCGTTTGCTATTGTATTTGTATCAACGAGGATTTGATTTAAACAGCGGGCATGGTTTTGGTGGCGATCACGTCGATACCGGTGCCGCAGACATCTTTGAGCACCACATCGCCGACCTTAACCGGCGCTTCAACGACAACCTTGGAGAGTTCGTCCATCGCGTCGAAGAGTTTTCCCTTTGGAATTTCCTGAGCGGTTTTAACCGGCAGACGGGAAATCATGGCGCCTTTAATGACGACAGTTGTCGGCAGGATACGACGGGGATCCGTCATTTCCTGGATACCGTATCTTTCACCGTTTTTGCAGTTGTTGCCCGTGACAGTCCAGTTGTCGCCTTCACCTTCAACGGTCAGGTGGCAACCCATCGGGCAGCTGATGCAGACCATTTCTTTTTTCATGATGTTTATGCCTCCTTCGGTTCAACGACGAATTTTAATTCACCATCGCCGTATTTTTCAAGGACAGATTTTTTGATCTTGAAGTTGACCATTTCGGCCGGAACGAATTTCTGCGCTTTCTTCGTCGCGATCTTTTCGTCGCCCACATAGCAGTTGATGACTGTGTTGGTGCTGACGGAACGGACACGCATGTAGCAGTTGACCGAATCATCAAGGTTGGCAACCGTGATCTTTTCAGGCACAACGTTGCCGATGCCGTCGCCGTTGACAGTGGTGAAGTTGATGTCTTCTTCCAGATGTCCCTTGACGTAGCGGGCAGCGCCCTTGCCAGCCAAAGCAGCTTCCTGAGAAACGAAGTCGACCAAGTCGTGAACGTGGACAACGTTGCCAGCTGCGAAGACACCTGGCAGGTTGGTTTCACAGAGTTCGGAGATCGACGGACCCTGGGTTCTGCGGTCGATTTCGACGCCGGCGCCGCGGGAGATTTCATTTTCAGGAATCAAGCCGACAGAGAGCAGCAGCGTGTCGCAAGGCACAGTTTCAGTGGTGCCCGGGATCGGTTTGAGGTTTTCGTCAACCTGGGTAATATCAACCGCTTCAACACGGTCTTTGCCGTGGATGAAGGTGATGGTGTGGGACAGCTTCAATGGAATATCGAAGTCGTTGAGGCACTGTACGATGTTACGGGTCAGGCCGTTGGAGTACGGCATGATTTCAGCCACGCATTTGACGTGTGCGCCTTCGAGGGTCATACGGCGGGCCATGATCAATCCGATATCGCCGGAGCCGAGGATGACGACTTCTTTACCGGTCATATAACCTTCCATATTGATGAAGCGCTGTGCAGTCCCAGCAGTGAAGACACCAGCCGGTCTAAATCCCGGAATACCGATGGCGCCGGCGGTTCTTTCGCGGCAGCCCATGGTCAGGATGACAGCCTTGGCTTCCAGTGCCATGTAGCCATCTTCTTCGTTAATTGCATGAACGATTTTGGTGTCGTCGTCTTTTCTTTCGAGGTCGAGCACCATCGTGTTCAGTTTGTACGGAATCTTCAGGTCCATCGCCATGTCGATGTAACGGCCTGCGTATTCCGGACCGGTTAACTGTTCTTTAAAGGTGTGCAGCCCAAAACCATTGTGGATGCACTGGTTTAAGATCCCGCCGAGTTCGCGGTCTCTTTCGAGGATTAAAATGTTATCGACGCCTTCTTTTTTGGCTTCAACAGCGGCGGCTAATCCAGCAGGGCCGCCTCCGATTACAATAATATCATACATCGTGAAAAAACCTCCCCTTACTGATTCTTCGTTTTGCCGCTGAGGATGTAGCCTTTATCCTTAGCATCGTACATGATGTCTTCCATGTCGCAGCCGAGTTCACGGGCTAAGATTTCAACAACTCTTGGCTGGCAGAAACCGCCTTGGCAGCGGCCAGCACCTGGACGGCAGCGTTTGGTGACGCCACGGACCGTTGTTGCACCGACGTTACGATTGATGACGTCGACGATTTCAGCTTCTGTGATGGATTCGCAGCGGCAGATGATCTTGCCGTATTTCGGATCCTTTTCGATGGCTGCTTTCTTTTCTTCATCGCTGAGCTGGTTGAAGATGATGTGCGGACGGGTCTTCGGATTGAAGTCTTTGTTTTCTTCAACGTGGACGCCGTCTCTTTCGAGCATCGGCAGGATGACGTCTTCAACGCAGTAGGTTGCGGATGCTGGAGCTGAGGTCAGACCCGGTGATTCGTAGCCGGCGAAGTTGACGAAGTTCTTAACCGGTGATTCTTCGATGATGAAGTCGCCGTCTGTTGTGGTGTAAGTGTCAGCAACAGGGGTGTTACGGGTTCCAGCGTAGGAACGAATGATCTTGTTGAAGTAGTGTTCGAGTTCCGGACAGTTCTTCAAAGCGTTTTCTTTGATGTAGTCCAGACGATCCTGAGTGGTGTCGATGTCGCCTTTCTTAACTGGCATTGCATCCGGGCCGATTAACAGGTTGCCATGGACAGTCGGGGAGACCAGGATCCCTTTCCCGTTCTTAGTCGGGCACGGGAAGATGACGTTGTGAACCAAGTCGCCGATTTCTTTATCAAAGATGAAGTACACACCGCGGCGAGCGAGAATCTTGAAGTACGGATCGCCGACCATCTTGTAAATATCATCAGCGTAAACGCCGGCAGCGTTGACGACGTATTTGGCTTCGATGTCTTCTTCGGTCGTTTCGATTTTGAAGGTCCCGTCATCTTTCTTTGCGATGTTGGTGACCAGGTGGTTCAATTTCAATTCGACGCCGTTGTCGACAGCATTTTCTGCGACCTTGATGCCCAATTCATACGGAGAAACCAGGCCAGCTGTACCTGCGTAAAGTGCACCGCAGATATCCGGAGCGAGGTTTTCTTCCATTTCGTGAACTTCGTCTTCGAAGATGATTCTCATATCTGGTACACCGTTCATGACCCCGCGCTGATACAGGCGCTGCAGTGTCATCATTTCGCGTTCAGTGTGCGCGACAACCAGTGAACCGGTGCGTTTAAATGGAACCCCCAAGTCTTTGCAGACTTTTTCGTACATGATGTTGCCAGGTGCGTTGAACAGGCCCTTTTTCTTGCCTGGGACTGCATCGTAGCCAGCGTGGACAATAGCGGAGTTCGCTTTTGTGATCTGGTTGGCGACATCATTTTCGCCGTCAAGTAAAACGACGTTCAGCTGATAACGGGAGAGCTCCCGTGCTACGTAGGATCCGGCGATACCGGCACCTATTATAGCGATATCATACATAATAAAATCCTCCTTGATGAATGATAAATTTATACAAATAAAAAACCACACAAGCAAGAAAATGATGACACAGTCATGACATCATTCTAGTTGTGCGGCTCTCCATTGCCATATTTCATTTAGTTTTAATTATGTTTGTCTTTATTTTAACATAGAATCGGGTTCTTTGACAAAATTTTCTCGAAAAATTTTTACTGCATCAAATTTATCCCACAATGGCTTGTAAGAGGTACTGGAAGAAATCGAACCTGCTTCTATACAGCTCTTTACTTCTTCTTCCGTTTCAATGAATCCGCCGGTAATGATCGGAATGGATAATTCCGCGTTGACCTTGCGGATGACCTTGGAAACCAGACCGGGGAGTACTTCGACTGCGTCGGGCTTAATTTTCCTAGCAGCGTTGATGGTGACATCCATTGCTGATGAGTCAAGAAGAAATAAACGTTGAATGGTCATCAAATTTTCACGCTTAGCGATGGTAATTAACGAATTCCGCGTTGAAATGATACCGGTAGGGTGAAGCTCTTCCTTTAGGTATTTGACAAAGTAGTGATCTTGTCCGTAGCCCTTCAGAAGATCCAAATGCACGAAAGCGTATTTGCCAGCGACATTGATGTAGTCAATCATTGTTTTGAGATTGTAAATATTGCCTGTCAGAAGAAAGACAATTTGGCAGGGAGAGGCGACAGCGTCATAAATGTCCTTTGGATCGCGGATCGCCGCGATAATTGGGTTTTTCTCCAATAAGTGCAGACATTTTTTTGTGGACATTGATCCCCCCTTCTGTTTGAAAAGACAAACGTGATCAACTCACGACATAACTCTCCGACGACACGCGATCGTCGGAGAGTATAAAACAAAATTGAAATGAAGTTCTAAAATGAAGTGTTGACTTATTCTTCGACTTCGTCAGGATCGACCCAGTGCTGTGAACGGCCGACAGCTTTTGTCCAGCCCTTGTACAGTTTTGCACGGGTTTCAGCATCCATCATCGGTTCGAAGGTACGGTCGATCTGCCAGTGATCGACAACATCTTGTAAGTCATCCCAGAAGCCAACTTCCAGACCTGCGAGGTAAGAAGCACCTTCAGCTGTGGTTTCAACAACTGACGGACGGTCTACCGGGCAGCCGAGGATATCAGCCTGGAACTGCATTAAGAAGTTGTTGTTGGAAGCGCCGCCGTCAACTTTCAGAGACTGCAGTGCGATACCGGAGTCTTTTTCCATCGCGTCGAGGATATCTCTTGTCTGATATGCGAGAGATTCGAGGGTCGCGCGGATGATGTGGTTCTTGTTAGCGCCACGGGTCAAGCCGACAATGCAGCCGCGTGCGTACGGATCCCAGCGCGGTGCGCCGAGGCCTGTGAAGGCAGGAACAACGTAAACGCCGTTGGTATCGGCAACTTTCTTAGCGAAGTGTTCGGAGTCTGGTGAAGTATCGACCATGCGGAGTTCGTCACGCAGCCACTGGATTGCAGCACCTGCGACGAAGATAGAACCTTCGAGTGCGTAGTTGACTTTTCCGTTGATGCCCCAAGCGATGGTGGTCAACAGGCCGTTTTCAGATTTAACCGGTTTTTCGCCAGTGTTCATCAGCATGAAGCAGCCAGTGCCGTAGGTGTTCTTTGCCATACCTGGTTTGAAGCAAGCTTGGCCGAACAGAGCGGACTGCTGGTCACCTGCGATACCGGTGATTGGGATTTCGCCGCCGCCGAACAATGTGGTGACACCGAATTTGCTTGATGAAGGCTGAACCTTCGGTAACAATGATTTCGGGCATTCGAAGGTTTCGCACAGTTTGTCATCCCATTCCAATGTGTTGATGTTGAACAGCATGGTTCTGGATGCGTTTGAGTAGTCTGTTGCGTGTACACGGCCTTCGGTTAATTTCCAGAGCAGCCAGCAGTCGACAGTCCCAAATGCGAGTTCGCCTTTTTCAGCTCTTTCGCGGACGCCATCGACATGGTCGAGGATCCATAACAGTTTTGTAGATGAGAAATACGGGTCGAGGATTAACCCGGTGTTTTTCTGTACGTAATCAGCAAATCCTGGGATTGCGTTGAAGCGGTCTGCGTAGCTAGCGGTACGACGGCACTGCCATACGATCGCGTTGTAAACAGGTTCGCCAGTCTTGCGGTCCCAAACGATTGTGGTTTCACGTTGGTTGGTGATCCCGATTGCGGCGACGTCTTCAGCTGTTGCGTTGACTTTCGCCATTGCTTCAGCACAAACAGCGTTCTGTGTAGCCCAGATCTGCATTGGGTCATGTTCTACCCAGCCTGGATGCGGATAAATCTGCGGGAATTCGTGCTGTGCAACCGAAACGATTTCACCGTCGTGATTAAACAGAACGGCACGAGAACTGGTTGTACCAGCGTCGCAAGCCAAAACATATTTTGCCATAATATAAACCCCCTCGTTTATAAATGTTTTTATTTAATACACCGCTCTGCAGTGCAATTAAATCAATGTGACTGCGCCTGTCATGAAATTGACGACACAAAAAAAGAACATAAATAGCTTTTTACTGCAACGATTAAGTTGTTTGTGTTCTACGCTTCTCCATGTTCTCCAGCTTCTATTCTGTTAATGATTGTTGAATTGATTACATCTCTTCGATGTGTTCATAATAGCATAATTTATTTTTTGTGTAAAGGGTTTACACTAAAAAATGTCGAAATAAATTTTCATTAACTTTCAGTAAAGATTTTGTGTATTTTGACATAAAACACAATAAAACAACAAGTTTAAAACTTTGTTCACCCAGCGTTTTATGATTTATGCTAAACTATAGGCAGAAAATAAATCTAAATATAAAGATCATTCATTATAGGTAGGAGGAACAGCGATGAAGTTTTTTATGCCGACGAGACTATTCCAGGAGCCGGACTGCGTCATGGCCCATCGTGGTGAAATGGCCGCGCTGGGCAGTCGCGCGCTGATTGTGACGGGGAAGCATTCCGCAAAGGCCAACGGCTCATACGATGACGTGTGCCGGGCTTTGGACGCTGAAAAGATCGGCCATGTGCTTTTTGACGAAGTGGAACAGAATCCGTCGATTGAAACCGTTATGAAGGCCAGGGACTTTGGCGTCGAAAACGGCGTCGATTTTGTTATCGGCATCGGCGGCGGCTCTCCCCTCGACGCGGCGAAGGCCATCGCGCTGATGATCAAGCACAAGGACAAGGACCGCAGCTATCTCTATCAGAAGGGAGCTGACAGTTCGACCCTGCCGATCGTCGAAGTACCGACGACCTGCGGCACCGGGTCAGAGGTGACCCCGGTTTCGGTGCTGACGATTCACGCCGAAAAGACGAAGGGCTCGATCCCGCACAAAATTTTCGCGGATTACGCACTCAGCGACGGCAAATACTTAAGGACCGCGCCGGCATCTGTGCTGCACAACACGGCGATCGACGCGCTGGCCCATTTGTGGGAGTCGCTCATTAATATTGACGCTGACGATTACACCCACATGTGCGTGGCGGAAGGCCTGCGGGTCTGGAAACGGAGCAAGGCGGTGCTCCTCGGTGAACGGGAAGCCACTGACGAAGACTACGCTAATTTAATGAACGCGTCGAGTCTGGCCGGCATGTCCATCGCGCAGGTCGGCACGACCGTGCCCCACGGCCTTTCCTATCCGGTGACCTACAATCAGCACATGCCCCACGGCAAAGCTGTCGGCTATTTCCAGGCCGGGTATCTCGCAGAAGCTGACGCGGCGGATCGGGAAGAAGCCCTTGCTTTGGCGGGCTTTGATTCGGTCGATGATTACCAAAGCTTTTACGAAGCCCTCTGCGGCAGCGAAAAACTGTCTGACGCTGACCTCGAGTACGCGGTCGAGGTGCTGGCCGGCAAACCGGATAAGCTTAAAAAAGTTCCGTACGCCTGCGATCGGGACGTGCTCCACCGCATTGCATTTTTCACGAAGTAAATCGTCGCCTATTATTAAAGAAGAAAGCCACAGCGGGAAAATTTCAACGTTTTCATACCATAGAATTTGATTAAAATTTATTTTTATTTAATAGTTTTCATGCTATAATAAAACCATTAAATGATCTACTCTTGAGGAGGGTTAATCGAAATGAAAAAATTTATTAACGCTGTTGAAGATGTCGAAAACGAAATGCTCGAAGGTATGTGCGATGCCTATCCTGATAAGGTCGAACGCTTAGAAGGAACAGACGTTATCGTTAGAAAACAGAAAAAAGAAGGAAAAGTTGCCATTATCTCAGGCGGCGGCTCCGGCCACGAACCGTCACACGCTGGCTTCGTCGGCAAGGGGATGTTGGACGCAGCTGTTCCTGGCGCAATCTATACCTCACCAGCACCAGACCAGATTCTCGAAGCCATTAACGCAGCAGATGCAGGCAAGGGCGTCTTGATGGTCGTTAAGAATTATTCAGGCGATGTCATGAACTTCGAAATGGCTGCAGATATGGCAGACGATATCGAAGTTGAAGAAGTCATCACCAACGATGACGTTGCAGTCGACAACAAAGAAGACCGCCGCGGTGTTGCAGGCACGATCTTTGTTCACAAGATTGCCGGCGCAAAGGCTGAAGCTGGCGCAAGCTTAGCTGAAGTTAAAGCTGTCGCAGAAAAAGTCATCGCCAATACAAGAACCATGGGTGCCGCACTCAAACCGTCAACCATTCCGGCAGCTGGCAAACCAGGGTTCGAACTGGCAGACGATGAAATGGAAATCGGGATCGGGATCCACGGCGAACCGGGGATCAGCCGCGAACCTTTGAAACCGGCGAACGCGATTGTCGATGAATTGTTAAGCCACATCTTAGGCGACGACGTCGATTACGATGGCTCTGAAGTGGCTGTTATGGTCAACGGCTCCGGCGCAACGCCGTTAATGGAACTCTACCTGATGAACAAACGCGTTCACGACGTACTGACCGAAAAAGGCATCAAAGTTGCAAAGACCTTTGTCGGCAACATCATGACCTCCATCGATATGGCAGGTGCTTCCATTTCTCTGCTGAAACTCGACGACGAAATGAAAGAACTGCTGAATGCACCGGCTGACACCATCGCATTCACTCAGGACTAATCGTCGCGTTAATAGTATAATGAAATAAAGGAAATTGACAGGCCTTCGTGCCTGTCAATTCTTTTTAAAATCAATTGACGAAAAGAGGAATTCTTATGGCAGCAACAAAAGAAGATGTATTGAAATTCATTGAAGAATTCGATAAACGCATCGAAGAACATCATCAGGAATTGACGGATCTCGACCAGGCCATTGGCGACGGCGACCACGGCATCAACATGAACCGTGGGATGAAGGCCGTCATGGAAAAGATCCCAGGTGTCCAGGACAAAACCATCACAGATATTGTCAAAACCGTTGGGATGACGCTGATGTCAAAGGTCGGCGGCGCCTCCGGTCCGCTGTACGGCATGGCCTTTGTGAAAGCCAGTGCCAAAGCGAAGGGCAAGGAAGAACTGAGCCCGGAAGATATCAGTGAAATGATCGGTGCCGCCATTGCGAGCATCGAAAAAGCCGGCAAATCGACCACAGGTGAAAAGACCATGCTCGACGCGATCTGCCCGGCGAAGGAAGCCTACGACAAGGCGATTGCAGACGGCAAATCCGTCGCGGACGCTTTCGCAGACGCGGAAGACGCTGCCTGGAAGGGTGTGGAATACACCAAAGGCATTATCGCGACAAAGGGCCGCGCGAGATATTTGGGCGAACGCTCCATCGGTCATCAGGATCCAGGTGCGACGTCCATCTCTTATTTGATTCAGTCTGCCCGCGCGGTGGCAGAAGCCAAATAAGCTGACACAAAAGCATAAAATTAAAGGCGCAGGAAGCGCAGAGACCGCGTACGAATACGCGGTTTCAAAAGAGCCAGGAAGGCCGCAAAGATCAAGACGATCTTTGCGGCCTTTTTATCGGCTGATCAGCCCGGCAATGATGCGGGCCGCGTCGAGGATATCCTCTTTCATGGACTGGTGGGACGCGCCCGCGATTTGAATGCCGCAGCGGTTTACCGGAATCAACACTTTTTCGGCTCGGCTCTCGGAGACCGCCATCGCGATTTTCGGGGTGATTTCGCCGAGCAGGGCGTTGGCCGCGATGATGCCGAGGGGGCCGGCGATGATGTCGGCGCGCGCCGCCAGGACGACGGCGGGGTTTTCGCCGGTCGCGCCCCGGTCCGCGCCTGCCTTGATCATGGCCTGGGTGGCGATGCTGTTGGTGCCGACGGCAATGACGGTGTGCCCCTCGGTTTGGCTGCTCAGTGCTGAAATGAGGCGGGCGCCGATCTGGCCGCCCTGTCCGTCGATCACAAGAATATTCATAATCGTCTCTCCTTTTTCGAAATTTTTACATTTTATCAATAAAATTATAACTTATTTTGTTCTTTTGTTATACTGAAATGCGTGAATCTTAAACAAGAGGAGGATTTAGGTGCACATCCCTGATAATTATCTCAGCCCGCAGACCTGCGGCGTCATGGCGGCCGCGATGGTGCCGGTGTGGGCGGTGTCGATCAATAAAATTAAAAAAAACATGCCTAAGGCCAAAATCCCGATGATGGGCGTTGCCGCGGCCTTTTCCTTTCTGGCGATGATGTTCAACGTGCCGATTCCAGGGGGATCCACCGGCCACGCTGTCGGCGGCTCGCTGATCGCGATCCTTTTGGGGCCCTACGCGGCCTGTCTGTCGGTGAGTGTCGCCTTGCTTTTGCAGGCGCTGATTTTCGGGGACGGCGGGATCCTGGCTTTCGGCGCGAACTGTTTTAATATGGCTTTTGTCCTGCCTTTCGTCGGTTACGCGGTTTATAAGCTCATTGCCGGCGGTCATCAGAAAGACACTCGGGAATACATTGGCGCTGGGGTCGGCAGTTACCTCGGCATCAACGTGGCGGCCCTCTGCGCGGCCATTGAATTCGGCATTCAGCCGATGCTGTTCAGAGACGCTGCGGGCAGCGCTTTGTACTGCCCTTACGGTCTAAATGTCTCTATTCCGGCCATGATGATCGGGCATCTTACGGTGTTTGGGCTGGCTGAGGTCGTTTTTACCGTCGCCATTTTAGCCTTTGTTCGAAAGGCTGCGCCGGAGCTGAGTGTCAGTACGGCGGAATCCAAATCGTCCAACCCCCTCAAGGTGCTTTTGGCCGTTTTAATCGTGGCCACGCCCCTTGGGCTGCTCGCCGCGGGGACCGCTTGGGGAGAATGGGGCGCGGACGAAATTGCCGCGACTGGCGTCGGCTACACGCCAAAAGGCATGGTGCACGGTTTCGATTACAGCGCGCTGCTGCCGGATTACTCGTTCTCTGGACTGCCTGAATGGTTCGGTTATATCCTTTCTGCCGTGATCGGTGTCGCGCTGCTGATCATTATCTTTAGGCTGATCGGTTACGCGGCGGGCGGCCGCTCGAAAACCAGTCACGCGTGAGCCGCGATCAAAAAAAGGAAACCCTAGAAAGACATTCGAATTAAAATATGAGACTGAATCTAAAAGTCATGGAATTAACCGGCCGGCTTTTGAAAAACGACCGTGAGAACGCCGGACGAAAGCCCAGCCCCGTCGCGCCGGCTCTGAGGGTCGGTGCGGCGGTGCTCTGTATTCTGCTCTGCGCCATCTCGCAAAACGCTGTTTACGTCATCACCGTCATCGCCGTCGAGCTGCTCAGGCTTGCCCTGATGCCGCCTGAGCGCATCCTTAGGGTTTTAAAGGCCTTGATCCTGCCGGTAATCTTTACGGCGCTGATCATGCTGCCCGCCGTTTTCTTCGGCCACCCGCGGACCATGCTCACGGTGACGATGAAGGTGTGTGAATCGGTGCTGGTGCTCGCGGTGATGAACGAAAGCCTCGACTGGCGCGAGGTCACCGAGGCCTTCAGCGTCACAAAAGGGATGGCGGTCTTCGTCCTGATTCTCGACATGACAATGCGTTTTCTGATGATCCTCGGCGATTACAGCGACAAACTGCTGGAGGCGGTCATGCTCAGAAGCGTCGGCAAAACCAATTGGAAAAACGCGAAGGTGGACGGCATTCTCGGTACGACGTTTTTGAAATCACGGCAGATGGCTGAGGCGACGTCGGAGGCGATGGCCTGCCGCTGCTTTGACGGGCAGTACAGAAGCTACCACCGCCACCGATTCACCTGGCAGGACGTCTTGTTTCTCGGGGTCTACGCCGCGATGATCGCGCTATTTGTGATGACGAAATAAAAAGGAGACAATATGATTCAGCTCGAACACATCGATTACGATTATCAGGAAATCCCGGCGCTCCGGGACATCACCTATAGTTTTGAAATGGGAAACTGCTACTGCCTCGAGGGGCCTAACGGCTGCGGCAAGTCCACGCTGTTTCGGATCCTAAACGGCCTGGCCTTTCCGACCGGCGGGCGGTATTTATTGGACGGCGAGGAAATTACAGAGAAGCGCCTCCGAGACGACGCCTTTGCCAAGGCTTTTCACGCGAAAATTGGCTACGTCTTCCAGAATTCTGAGGTGCAGCTTTTCTGTAAAAACGTCGAGGACGAAATTGCCTTTGGCCTTTTTCAGCTCGGCCTGCCCGAAGACGAAATCCGGGAGCGGGTGGAAAAATACATCCGTTTATTAAAACTTGAGCCGCTGAGAAAGCGCACGCCCTACAATTTAAGCGGTGGTGAAAAGAAACGGGTGGCCCTCGGTGCAGTGCTTGCGATGGACCCGCCGATTCTGATGCTTGACGAGCCGTTGAGCGGTCTCGATGAGGACGGTCAGCAATGGATTGCGGATTTTATCGCGTCGTTAAAGTCGACGGGGAAGCTGATCATCATTTCAACCCATAACCGCGAGCTGGCCGAGCGGCTCGCCGACGTGCACGTCAGGATGGACAAGGACCACCGCATAATCTGTCCTCAGAACCCATAATTTTACATTTACAAGCAGATATAGAGGCCGTAAAATAAAAATAGTTATATTATTTCATAGAGAAGGGGAAGAAACGATGAAAGTCTTACTCGTCAATGGCAGCCCGCATCAGCACGGCTGTACCGACCGCGCGCTTCAGGAGATCAAAAAGACGCTGGAGCAGGAAGGCGTCGAAGCGGATATCTTTTGGATTGAAAACGACCCGATTCGCGGTTGTATCGCCTGTAATATGTGCCTGAAAAACAAGAAATGTATTTTTGATGATGTGGTGAATCAATTCTCGAACATCGCGAAATTTTACGACGGCTTTGTGTTCGGCTCGCCGACCTATTACGCATCGTCGGCCGGGCAGATGAGCGCCTTCATGGATCGGGTGTTTTATTCCAATATGAACGCCGGCTCCGATATTTTCACGCACAAGCCGGTCGCCTCGGTCGCGTCCTGTCGCCGAGCAGGGGATGTGGCGGCCCTCGATCAGATGAACAAATATTACGGCCTCGCGAACATGTTCATCGTCTGCTCGAGTTATTGGAACGAGGTTCACGGCTTTACGCCCAAACACGTCGAAAAGGATGAAGAAGGGCTGCAGACCATGCGCAACCTTGGCCGAAATATGGCGTGGTTTTTAAAATCCGTCGAGGCCGCGAAAAAGGCTGGCGTCAAGGAACCTGAAATCGAAACCGGTCAATACACCCATTTTATTCGTTAAGCTGTTTAATAAATAATTTGCGGCATAAAAAAATCGCCTGTATCCTGAGGATGCGGGCGATTTTGCTTTGCTTAGTTAACGGTCTTGGTGACGTCGTCAATCTTCGCATTTGTTAAATCTTCGCCGAACCATTTCTTAGTCAGCTTGCCGAAGGTGCCGTCTTTCTTAATTTCGTCGAGGGCTTTGTTGATCTTGTCGCGCAGTTTTTTGTCGCTCTTGCGGCAGACAATGGCGATCGGTTCGTTGGAGAGTTCGTCAGAAGTGGTCTTGTAGACGTCTGGCTTCTGAGCGGTGTAGAAGTCTGCAACTGGTTTGTCGGTCATGATGTAGCTGATCTGGCCGCCCTGGAGAGCGGTAAACGCGTCGACCATCGAGTCGAATTCCTTCAGGTTCATCGTGTTGCCATCTTTTCTCAAGTTTTTCGCGGAGTCGTCAGCGGTGGTGCCGAGCTGAACACCAACCTTCTGGCCGTTGAGGTCTTCGGTCTTTGTAGCCGGGGTGACACTTGCTCTGGAGACGATGACGATCCCGTTGCCGAGGTAGGAATCGCTCATTGCGAAGGATTTCTGACGGGCAGTGGTGTTGCTGACACCGGAGATGATGCAGTCGTACTGGCCGGAATTCAAACCGTTGAAAATGCCGTCAAAGTCGGTGTCTTTATAGGAAGCCTTGACCTTGAGCTTCTTCGCGATGGCTTTACCCAAGTCGATATCGAAGCCAACGATCTTGTTGTCTTTGTTCTTGTATTCCATCGGGGTGTATTCAGCGTTTGTCCCGATCTTTAAAACGCCGTCCGACAGCGGGTCAGATTGTTTAGAGCCACAGCCGGCAGCCAGTCCTGCGACGCTTACGAGCGCAAGCGTTAATGCAAATGCGAGTATTTTCTTTTTCATGACAGAAAAAATCTCCTTCCTTAAGGAATTATTTATTTTATCTTTAATTATAAAGCAAGTTAAAATAAAATCAAGAGAATATTATAAAATTGCGAAAATAATGGATAAAAATACAAATTTTTACAGAAGAGGCGAAAAAATATGGATCACGCGCTGGAAATTTACATTCACATCCCGTTCTGCCGGTCAAAATGCCGGTACTGCGATTTCGTTTCCTGGCCGGAACATGATTTGAACCGCGTCAAACAGTATTTCGAGGCGCTCAAAAGAGAGATCGCGGCCTTTCCCTACAGCGGTGCGCTGCCCATTCGGTCGGTTTATTTCGGCGGCGGCACGCCGTCAGCGGTGCCGTCGTCCCTGCTTTCTGATACGATCGGCGCTTTAGAAGAAAAATTCGGCTTTGACTTTCAAAGGGCGGCCTTTGAGAAAACCATCGAGGTCAACCCGAAAACGGTGGACGAAAAAAAGCTTTACTATTATAGAAGGCTCGGCTTCAATCGGCTGTCAGTGGGCGTACAGAGCTTTAATGACGAGCTGCTCAAGACCATCGGCCGGCTGCACACCGCGGACGAAGCGGAAAAGACCCTCCGCGACGCGGCGGCCGCCGGCTATGACAACATCTCCGCCGATTTGATCTTCGGCCTGCCGGGGCAGACTCTCGAGGATGTGGACCAGACGATCGACAAGCTTTCCCATTTCGCACCGGTGCGCCACATTTCCTGCTACAGCTTAATCGTCGAGCCGGGAACCGTCTTTGAGAAATGGCAGCGCGAGGGCAGGCTGGCCCTGCCGGACGAGAGAACCGAGCGGGCGATGTATCACGATATTTGTGAACGCCTCGCGGAAAATGGCTTTGAACAGTACGAAATTTCCAATTTTGCCCGTCCGGGTTACTTAAGCCGCCACAATTCCGGGTATTGGGATTTAACCCCCTACGCCGGATTTGGCCTCGGCGCGGCGTCATTATTCTTGGAAAACAAAGCGCCAGGCGAAGACGGCGCCTTCCTAAGAAAGACGACGACAGCGGATTTTGACACGTATTTACAAAATCCGGCCGCCTGCGATGAAAAGCATCGGCTCTCTAAAAAAGAGGCCGAGGGCGATTACATGTTCTTGGGCCTTCGCAGAACAAAAGGCGTCGACGACAGGGATTTCCAGACGTTATTCGGCGAATCCATTGAAAACCGCTACGCTGGAGAAATACATTCCTTAATAGAAGAAGGTCTGCTCGAGCGGGAGGGTTCGCGAATCCGATTGACGACCCTTGGGCTGGACCTGGCTAACCAGGTGTTTATGGCCTTTGTCTGAGGGAATGGATATTGGACAAGAAGCATCAACTTAAAAACGTCTGAAAATTTTCAAAAAGTGAAAATTGAGACTGAATTGTTATTGACAATTTGAAAAGGCGGTGCTATATTATATTCAAGATATTAGCACTCAAATAAAAAGAGTGCTAATAAATAAGGTGGTGAGTATCATAAAGCCGAGAAAGAAAAAAATTCTAGAAGCCGTAATCAGAGATTACATCAACACGGCTGAACCGGTCGGCTCGAGAACATTGTCGAGACGGTACGATTTGGGCGTGAGTCCGGCGACGATTCGGAACGAAATGTCTGATTTGGAAGAAATGGGTTATCTGATGCAGCCACATACCTCATCCGGCAGAATTCCGACACAGAAGGCTTACCGCTATTATGTGGACGAAATCATGCAGTTCAAAAAGCTGGCTGAAACGATGCGCCGGGATATTCACCGGGGCTACCTGCAGGCGGGTCAGGAAATTGACACGGCGGTCAACCACACGGCCAACGTCCTGTCACAGCTGACCAATTACACGGCAGTGGTGCTGGCGCCTCGGGTGTCGCGTTTCAACTGCAAGCATCTGCAGATTGTGCCGCTGATTCGCAACCGTGTTCTGGTCGTCATGGTGACGATCGAAGGGATCGCGCGAAATCTGGAAGTGACCTTGTCCTCGGATGTGGACGACGCGATGGCACTCAGAATGTCCAACGTGCTCAACAGCATTCTCAAGAATGTGGCCTTTCAGGATTTCGGTACGGATCTCATCGACAAGATCGGCGATCTGAATCCGACGGAAAGACAGCTTCTCGACGAGTTGATTCCGATGATTCGGGATGCCCTTCTCGAATCGGAAACCAACGTGACGGCGAGCGGCTTCAAGAATCTGCTGAATTATCCGGAATTCAACAACATTGACAAGATCAAAAATCTCGTCGATGTCGTCGAAGCGAAGCCGCTGCTCGCGAAAGTGATGATCAACGGAGCTGAGCGGAAAGACGATAACAACAGTGTCATTCACGTGACCATTGGTGACGAAAATGACAATCAGCATTTGAAGGAATTTTCAATCATCACCTCGACCTACGAGCGAGAGGGTGTGCCGATGGGCGCGTTTGGCGTCATCGGACCGACGCGGATGAATTATTCGCAGGTTTCATCCATTCTCGACGCCATTCGGGATGAATTGAACGCCAACATTGTAAAATTGCTGAAATAGAACAATCAATATCAAAGGTGGAAATATGGCGGAAGAAAAAAACAAAACGCAGGCCGCAGCCGACGAACCGCAGCATCAAGAAGATGTAGCGGAAAAGGAAGCGGCGAAGCAGGAAGATCCAAAGGGCACTGACACAAAACAGGAAGCCGAAACGGATCAGCAGCCGGAAGAAGAAAAACCGGCAGAAAAGCAGGAAGCAAGTGACGCCAAAGTGGCAGCGCTGACGGATCAGCTGATGCGGCTCCAGGCTGACTTTTCCAATTACAAAAAGCGGACGAGCCGGGAAAAAGCTGAAATCGCCTCGTACACCACCGAAGAGCTCTTGAAGAAGCTGTTGCCGATTATCGACAATTTGGAAAGAGCCCTTGCGGCGAGCGAAAACGACGACGGCAGCGAAGAACTTGCGACCGGTATCAAAATGGTCTACAAGGAAATGATGAAGACCCTTCAGGACGAAGGACTTCAGGAAATCGAAGCGGAAGGCAAGCCCTTTGATCCGAAATATCACCACGGCGTCGCTATCGGAAATGAAGACGACGTGGACGACCAGATCGTTTTGGACGTTTTCCAAAAAGGGTATATGTACAAAGACAAGGTGATTCGGGCGGCAATGGTCCGGATCAATCAAAAATAAATCGTATTTAAATTTAGAAATGAGAAACTCAGGAGGAAAGAGTTATGAGTAAAGAAAAAATCATCGGTATCGACTTAGGTACTACGAATTCCTGTGTGGCTGTCCTCGAAGGCGGCGACCCGGTTGTCATTCCAAACGCTGAAGGCAGCCGGACAACCCCGTCAGTGGTTCAGATCAAAGACGGCGAACGTTTGGTCGGTCAGGTCGCAAAGCGCGGCGCCATCACCAACCCGGACGGCACCGTTTCCTCGATCAAGCGCCACATGGGTTCAGATTATAAAGTCACTATTGAAGGCAAATCCTACACTCCGCAGGAAATTTCAGCGATCATCCTGCAGAAACTGAAAGCTGACGCGGAAGCTTACCTCGGCGAAGAAGTGAAAAAAGCCGTCATCACCGTGCCGGCGTACTTCAACGACGCACAGCGTCAGGCAACAAAGGACGCAGGCCGTATCGCAGGCCTCGACGTTCAGAGAATCATCAACGAACCGACCGCTGCATCTCTGGCTTACGGCCTTGAAAAGGGCGAATCCCAGAAGATCATGGTCTTCGACTTGGGCGGCGGCACCTTCGATGTCTCCATCCTCGAACTCGGCGACGGCGTCTTCGAAGTTAAGGCGACAGCCGGGAACAACCACTTGGGCGGCGATGACTTCGACCAGAAGATCATCGATTGGATGGCTGACGAATTCCAGAAAGAAAACGGCGTCGACCTGAGACAGGACAAGATGGCCCTGCAGCGTTTGAAGGAAGCGGCTGAAAAGGCCAAGATCGAATTGTCCTCGATGCTGAAAACTGAAATCAACCTGCCGTTTATCACCGCAACGGCCGACGGTCCGAAGCACCTGCAGATGGATCTGACCCGTGCGAAATTCGATGAATTGACGAGAGACCTTGTCAACGCGACGAGAGGCCCAGTCAACCAGGCATTGTCTGACGCCGGCATCTCCGGCTCAGAACTCGGCCGTGTCCTGCTTGTCGGTGGTTCTTCAAGAATCCCGGCAGTTCAGGCGGCGGTTAAGGAAATCACCGGCAAAGAACCGGACAAGAGCATCAACCCGGACGAATGTGTTGCCGTTGGGGCAGCTATCCAGGGCGGCGTTTTGGCCGGCGAAGTCAACGACGTGCTGCTGCTCGACGTTACCCCGCTTTCACTGGGGATTGAAACCCTCGGCGGCGTGACCACTAAACTGATCGAACGCAACACCACGATCCCGACGAAGAAGAGCCAGGTCTTCTCGACCGCAGCGGACAACCAGACCGCTGTCGACATCCACGTCCTTCAAGGCGAACGTGAAATGGCAAGAGACAACAAGACCTTGGGCCGCTTCCAGCTGACCGGCATCCCGGCTGCACGCCGCGGTGTGCCGCAGATTGAAGTCACCTTCGACATCGACGCCAACGGCATCGTCAACGTCTCCGCGAAGGATTTGGGCACTGGCAAGGCACAGAACATTGTCATCAAATCCACTTCTAACATGAGCGAAGCCGATATCGACAGAGCGGTTAAAGAAGCGGAACAGCACGCAGAAGAAGATAAGAAAGAAAAAGAATTAATCGAAGCGAAGAACAACGCGGATACGGCTGCATACCAGGCTGAACAGTCCTTAAAGGACATCGGCGATAAGGCGACTGCAGACGAAAAATCCAAGGTTGAAGACGCGATTAAGACATTGAGAGAAAAAGCTCAGGGCGACGATCTCGACGCGATTAAATCCGCAACCGATGCGCTGAACGAATCTCTCTACCCAATTGCTCAGAAGCTCTACGCTGACGCACAGGCGCAGCAGCAGGCTCAGGGCGGCGCACAGGCTGGCCCGCAGGCGGGTCCACAGGCCGGACCGCAGCAGGGCGGCAGCAATAACGGCGGCGACGACAACGTCGAAGACGCCACTTACGAAGACGTCACCGATAAATAATCATCTGCATAAAAATGGATAAAAAGAAAGGGCAGCTTGCACGAGCTGCCTTTCTTTACACCGGCGAAAATGATATAATGCTGTGCAGTTTGAACAGCAAAGCCAAAAGAGGTGATTATCAATGAGTGAAGAAAAACGCGATTATTACAAAGTGCTGGGCGTCGACAAAAACGCCAGCGCTGATGAAATTAAAAAGGCTTTCCGCAAGCTGGCGATGAAATACCACCCCGACCGCAACCCGGGGAACAAAGAAGCGGAAGAAAAATTCAAGGAAATCAACGAAGCCTATGAAGTGCTGAGCGATGAAGATAAGCGCCGCAACTACGACCAGTTCGGTCACGCCGGCGTAGACGGTCAGGGCTTCGGCGGCTTTAGCGGCGGCTCCGGTTTTGGCGGCTTCGGCGGCTTTGATGATATCTTCTCAGATTTGTTCGGCGGCGGCTTTGGCGGCTTCGGCGGCGGTGGCGGAACCTCCTCCGGCAGACGCGGCCCGTCCAGAGGCTCCGACATGCGGATCAACCTGCGGCTGTCCTTTAAGGACGCCGTTTTCGGCACGGAAAAGAAGATTAAGATCAAGCGCCGAGAAACCTGCTCGGCCTGCGGCGGCTCCGGCGCGCAGGAAGGCTCTCACCCGAGAACCTGTGACAAGTGCGGCGGCAGCGGCCAGGTCACAATGCGCCGCCAGACGGCCTTCGGCATGATGGCTCAGACGGTGGTCTGCGACAAATGCCACGGCGAAGGGCAGATCATCGACAATCCGTGTCCACACTGCCATGGAACCGGGCTCGAAGAAAAGGAACGCACGATCAAGATCACGATTCCGGCCGGGGTCGACAACGATTCCGTCCTGCCGCTGAGAGGTCAGGGCAATGCCGGCGCCAACGGTGGTGCCAGCGGCGACATTCTGGTTTATATCAACGTGCAGAAAGACCCGATCTTCAAGCGCAGAGGCGACGATATATACGTCGAATTGCCGATTTCCTTTATGCAGGCGGCTCTGGGCGACAGCATCGAGGTGCCGACGATCGACGGCAAGGTCAAGATGAAGATTCCGGAAGGCACCCAGACCGGCAAGGAATTTAGAATGCGCGGCAAGGGCGTCAAGAACGTCAACGGCTACGGCAAGGGCGACCAATACGTCACCATCCGCGTTGAAACGCCACAGAAGCTGACGCGCAGACAGAAAGAATTGATGAAGAAGTTCGGAGAATCCCTGACGGCCAAAAACAATCAGAAAGGCTCCTCTTTCTGGGACAGAGTGAAGAACGCGCTTTAAACATGAGATCAATTGACACGCTCCTCAAAGCGGGAGAGTGTCTTTTTTTACGCAAACTTTAAAACCTTTTCATCTAAATTGTGCTGAGGTCATTGACGCCATAAGGCCATTTTGCTAGAATATTTATATCAACAAGTGTATGCTTAATCAATCAATTTTTCAGATAGACAAGGAGAGAAATATTATGGAACATATTCAATTTGATGCCAGCCGCGTAAAGGATTTTGTCCGCGATCACGAATTGGAACAAATTAAAGCGCAGGCTGAAACGGCTCGTAAAACTTTAATCGAAGGCACCGGAGCCGGCAACGACTTCCTCGGCTGGATCGATCTGCCGGTGGATTACGATAAAGAAGAATACGCCCGCATTAAAGCGGCGGCTGAAAAAATCCGCAAGGATTCCGACGTGCTGGTCGTCATTGGGATCGGGGGGTCCTACCTTGGCGCCAGAGCGGCCATCGAATTTTTGAAACCGAATTTCTACAATCAGCAGCCCCGCGACCTCGTTGACGCGCCGGAAATTTATTTTGCCGGCAACAGCATCAGCGGGGCGTACCTTAACGATTTGATCGCGTTAATCGGCGACCGCGATTTCTCGGTCAATATCATCTCCAAGTCCGGGACGACCACGGAACCGTCCATCGCCTTCCGCGTCTTCAAGGCGAAGCTGGAAGCCAAATACGGCAAGGAAGAAGCTGCAAAGCGCATCTACGCGACGACGGACAAGGCCCGCGGCGCGCTGAAAACCGAAGCCAACGAAGAAGGCTACGAAAGCTTTGTCATTCCTGACAACATTGGCGGCCGCTTCTCCGTGCTCACCGCTGTCGGCCTGCTGCCGATCGCCGTATCCGGCGCAGATCTCGACGCTTTAATGGCTGGGGCCGCGGAAATGCGCGACATGGTCAAGACGACGCCTTTTGAAGACAACCCGGCGATGCAGTACGCCGCGATGCGCAACATCTTCAGAAACAAGGGCAGAAAGATTGAACTCCTCGCGAACTACGAACCGGCGCTGCACAACATTTCCGAATGGTGGAAACAGCTGTATGGCGAATCGGAAGGCAAAGACGGCAAGGGCCTCTATCCGGCGTCCTACGACCTGTCGACCGACCTGCACTCTCTCGGACAATTTGTCCAGGATGGCAACAACATCATCTTTGAAACTGTGCTCAACGTCGAAAAACCGATGTCCGACGTGACGATTCAGGCAGATCCGGAAAATCTGGATGGCCTGAACTTCCTGGCGGACAAGAACATGGACTTTGTCAACAAGAACGCGATGATGGGCACGATGCTGGCGCACACGGACGGCCAGGTGCCGAACCTGATGATCAAGATTCCGGCCCGCGATGAAAATTCCCTCGGCCAGCTGTTCTACTTCTTTGAATTCGCAGTCGGCGTCAGCGGCTACCTGCTGGGCGTTAATCCGTTCAACCAGCCAGGCGTCGAAGCGTATAAAAAGAATATGTTTGCCCTTCTCGGAAAACCGGGCTTTGAAGAACAGGCTGAAATTCTGAAGAAGAGATTATCTGAATAAGTTTAAGTAAACAATAAAGGAAAACGCCCGGATCCGGGCGGGAAAAGGGAGAATGAGATGAAACCTTACGCTTTCGGTGTGGATATCGGGGGGACATCGATTAAAATCGGACTGGCAAAGACATCGGGCTGGCTTTTCGAAACCCGGAAAATCGGAACCCCAATCGATCTTTCGGCAGAATCCTTTCTACTCAACATTTCGGAAGCGATCAAACAGCGCATTCACGCGCGGGGTCTGCGTCCGGCCGATTTTGAAGGCATCGGAGTCGGCGTTCCCGGCCCGGTCGATGAGAAGGGCGTGGTTCACGGCTGTGCCAACCTCGGCTGGGGCGATGTCGACGTGAAGGGCATTATGGAGCGCGCGCTGGGTATCCCGGTTCAGGTTGGCAATGACGCCAACGTCGCTGCCCTCGGCGAAATGTGGCAGGGCGGCGGCAAAGGGTACGCCAATCTTGTAATGGTGACCCTCGGCACTGGTGTCGGCGGCGGCGTGATTATTAACAAGCACATCGTCTGCGGACAGTACGGTTCAGCCGGAGAAATCGGTCATCTGCACGTGTCGGACCACGAGAGTGAACCCTGTGGCTGCAGCAATTTCGGATGTCTGGAGCAGTACGCTTCGGCCACAGGCATCGTCCGCACGGCAACACGCCTCTTAGATGCCCATCCTGAAGCCCATTCCATCCTCAGGAGGATGACGCCCCTTGACGCGAAGATGGTCTGTGACAGTGCGCGGGACGGCGATGAACTGGCCGTATCGGCCATTGAGGCGGCGATGGACCAGCTGGGTAAGGCCCTCTCGATGATCTCGTGCGTCATCGATCCAGAGGTTTACGTGATCGGCGGCGGCGTTTCCCTCGCGTCGGATGTGCTGATGCCACCCTTACAAAGGGCCTACAAGCGCTACGCCTTTCCTTCATCGAGAGATACGGCTTTCAAGAAAGCGACTTTAGGTAATCGGGCAGGCATCATCGGTGGCATCAAGTTGACGGTGCCGGATGCCAAAGAAAATAAGGAGAAAATAAAATGACGGTGAATAGAATAGGCGTTCTGACCAGCGGCGGTGATGCGCCGGGGATGAATGCTGCGATTCGTGCCATTGTTCGAACCGCAGTCTGCTACGACATACAGGTGTATGGCATCGAGGAAGGTTTTCACGGGCTGAACGAAGAAAAATTCAGACCTCTCAATGGCCGCAGCGTGGCCAACATCATCGACCGGGGCGGCACGATGCTGCAGACCTCCCGTTCTGCATTTTTCAAGACTCCGGCCGGCGTCAAACACGGGGCCGAAAAAGTCAAGGCCTACGGTCTCGACGCGCTGATTGTCATCGGCGGCGAAGGATCGATGAAGGGTGCGAAGGCACTGAGCGACCTCGGCGTCAACGTCGTCGTGATTCCGGGCACCATCGACAACGATATCGGCGCGACGGATTACACCATCGGCTTCGACACGGCGGTGTCGACCGCAATCGACGCGATCAGCAAGATCAGAGACACGTCTTTCTCCCACAACCGGATGAACATCGTCCAGGTGATGGGGCGGCACTGCGGCGACATCGCGATGTACGCGGGGCTGGCCTGCGGGGCCAAGGCGCTGATCATCCCGGAAAAGGAAGTGCCCCTTGAAGATATCTGCGCGAAGCTGATCGAAGGCCACGAAAGAGGCAAAATGCACAGCATTATCATGTTGGCCGAAGGCTGCGGCAGCTACCGGGATTACGTCCCGAAGATTCAAGAGCTGACCGGTGTCGAAACCAAGGGCACGAACCTGGGTTACATTCAGCGCGGCGGCGCACCGAGCCATTTCGATAGACGGCTCGCCAGCTACATGGGCTTCCACGCGGTGCGGGCGATCATGAAGGGCAACGTCAACTCGATGGTCGTGACGAAAAACGGGCAATTTCAGGTGATTCCTCTCAATCAGGCGATTGATACGCCGAAGGTGTTCGACGAGGCCATGTACGATATGATTCAAGTGCTCTCCATTTAAGTTAAATAGAAGTCAAATAGAAGACATAAAAGATTTTGAGCTTTGCTTTTAAAAGCGGATCCACAGGGGTCCGCTTTTTTTGTGCACAAATTGTTATCCACTTATTTACAAAATTATCCACAGTCATTTTACGGATAACACTGGACACGGCGGCTTTATCCACACTTATGCACAATTCTGAAAGGCTTTTTCAACAAGTTGTGGACAGGTTATAAGATTCTTGTACTCAGATACACTTTTTGATAAAATAAAAACATTAATGAAGAGAGGATGACGGAATGGACCGAAATAAAAAAATATTGATCGCAGCCTGTGTGGTGGCGGTCGCGATGATTATCGTGGTCGGCATTCTGCTGGCGATGTCCGGGAGGGATGAGACGCCGTTGAGCCAACACACACTCCAGCTGAAAGTAAACGGCTGCGACATCGACGTGTCACTGAAGAAAAACAACGCGACGATCAACGCCCCGTCCCTGGCTGTGGGCGACAATGAATTTGAAGTGCTGGGCTATCCAGGCGGTACTGTCAAGGTCAACGGCAAGACCGTCAAAGTTGGCAGCACCACAACCATTGACGTTGACGCGATTTCATCGGAAAACCAGATTGAAATTACAGTCAGCAACGTGAAGGACAGCCGGACGGTCCAGCTTAGAACCTACTCGACGCGCCTGCCCAAGCTGCGCGTCATCGGCAGCGGCGTCAAGGACGGGCAGTACCTGGTCACCGAAGCGGACCGGCCGGTCATGTACGCGCTGGACGACGAAGGCGATGTCATCTGGTACAAGGCGCTGTCGTCTAAATCCAAGACGCGCTTTTCCGATTTTAAATGCCACCAGACCGACAGCGGCACCTATTACTCCTATCAGGTCATCAATCCGGACGCCGACAATTTCGGCATTTCGGACTATCGTCCAGGCAAGCGGATTGTCATGGACGACGAATTCAAGACTGTGACAGAAGACGCCGGCATTACTGCCTACAAAAAGGGCGAAAGCATCGACTGGAAACAGGCGGGAACAGCGGTCGACGGCAATGCCTTTGAAATGCTCTCGCGCCACAACACCTTTACGGTGCGCCGCAAGCCGACCCGCGCGGCCAATATGCCAGAGGGTCTTGACGCCAAGGATAACACGACGGTCGCCGCGGTGATCGTGCAGAACGCCGGACGCTCGAGCGTGAACTGGGAATGGAACAGCACGAATGTGGCGCGGCTGTACAGCGACTCGGTCGCCGGCAACGATTATACGAGCGACGACATTCAGGATTATTTGAATCCGTCTGCGATGGTCGTCGACCCGACGGACGGCAACTTGATCCTTTCCTTTAAAAACGCGAATTGTCTCGTTAAAATCAACAGCGAAACGGGCAAGCTGATGTGGACCTTAGGCGGAAATTCCGATGAATTCGGCTTGAAGAGCAGCCAGAAATTCTCGGGCCAGACCGACGTCCAGGTGTCGGAAGACGGCACGATGACGATCACGCAGCCGGGGAAAATCACGATACTGAAGCTCGACGAAAGGAACAAGGCCGTCGCGTCGATTCGGACGAAAAACATCGACAACGCGGTCGGAGCCAATTTGATGAATACGGACAACGGCGTGCTCTGCGTCGGCAAAAACGGCAGTGTGCTCATCGAAGAACGCAGTGTCGACGGGGGCGAATTGAAAAACGCGCTGCAGATCAAAACGACAAGTCCGCACAATCTCGCGGCAGTGCGTTTTGTGCCAGCTGAAAAACATTAATGGCAATCAAAAGGGGACCGGAGACGGTCCTTTTTTTTATGTGTAAACGGTCTTGAAATTACTTTAAGCTTATGTTAAGCTTTAAAAGCAATGTTGATTGCAACTCTGGAGAGTTCCTAAAAGGACGCCGAAGGTGTAAGCATCCATGCGATGTGATCTCTCAGGCAAAAGGACAGAGGTAATTTTTTTTACTTCGTCTTGACTCTCACATTTTTACATGTAGAGGAGGACACATGTTTCATTTATTCAATCAATTTCTTACGTGGTTTGACGGTATCGTCTGGGGACTGCCGTTAATCATTTTGATTCTATTTGTCGGCATCATGCTGACAATTCGGCTACACGTTCTGCAGTTTGTTCATCTTCCAAAGGCACTTAAATTCATGGTGCGCAACGAAGAGGACGGCGAGGGCGAAGTCACGAGCTTCGGTGCGCTGAGCGTCGCGCTTTCCGCTACGATCGGGACCGGCAACATCGTCGGGGTCGCGACGGCTATCGTTTCGGGCGGTCCTGGCGCGCTGTTCTGGATGTGGATCGCCGCGTTTTTCGGGATGGCGACGAAATACGCCGAAGGGCTCTTGGCCATCAAATACCGGACCATCGATAAGGACGGTCACGTTTTGGGCGGCCCGTTCTATTACATCGAAAACGGGATGGGGCAGAAATGGCGCTGGCTCGCGAAAATTTTTGCTTTCTTCGGCATGGGCGTCGGCCTCTTTGGCATCGGGACGTTCACGCAGATCAACGGGATTACCTCGGCGGTCAACACCTTCTTCGATCCGAAAAACGTCAACACCGTATCGCTGTTCGGCAATCAGTACTCCCTTTCAGTGGTCATCGCAGGCCTGCTGATCACCTTATTTGCGGGCCTCGTCATCATCGGCGGCTTGAAGCGCATCGCCGGTGTTTCTCAGGTGGTGGTGCCCTTTATGGCCATCGCGTACGTGGCCTGCACCCTTGCGATTTTGATCATCAATCGCCACGCGCTGCCAGGGGCTTTAGCTGAAATTTTTGAATCGGCCTTTGGCATCCGCGCTATTGCCGGCGGTGCTGTCGGCACAATGATCGTCGCAATGCAGAAGGGGATCGCGCGGGGAATTTTCTCTAACGAATCCGGCCTCGGGTCGGCGCCAATTGCGGCGGCTGCTGCGCAGACCCAGTCCTGTGTGCGGCAGGGTCTGGTCTCGATGACCGGGACCTTCATCGACACCATCGTCATCTGTACGATGACGGGGCTTTCGATTGTGTCGACTGGCTCTTGGAATGTCGGGCTTGAAGGGGTCAACGTCACGATCCGCGCGTTCCAAAAGGGGCTGCCGATTCCGGCACAGGCTTCCAGCTTCCTGCTGATGCTCTGTCTGGTTTTCTTCGCCTTTACAACCATTTTAGGATGGGATTATTACGGCGAACGCTGCCTCGAATACCTGTCGAACCGGAACAAAAAGGCCGTCATGACTTATCGCCTGCTCTACGTGCTGTGCATTTTCTTCGGTCCGTATATGACTGTCGAAGCGGTTTGGACCATCGCCGATATTTTCAACGCGCTGATGGCCTTCCCGAACCTGGTTGCGCTGATCGCGCTGTCTGGCGTCGTGGTCGCCGAAACCCGGGAATATTTCAAGCACGAAAACGATCCGCGGATTTTAACCGGCAAAGAACTCGAGGATTAAACGTCCCCGCGTTATAATTAAGCACTAAAAAAGTCTGAGCTGTTATATTGGCTCAGACTTTTTTGTTTGGCTGATTTGTCATTCGTAATAGGTGGTGTCCAGGGGCGCGATCAGATCGAGCAGAATCGTCGTGAAGCGGTCGATTTCGTCGTGATGGCGTCTGGCGGCGGCTTCGCGGCTCAGTGCCTTCGGCGGGTTCTTTTCTCTGAGGTAGCGTTCGTAGAGCAGGTTGTTGATGTTGGCTTGGGTGATGACGATGCCTTCGGGACTGACGACGGCCAAAGCGTTTTCGATCAGATCTTGGGCGAGCTCAAGGTCGTCGGTGACGACAATATCCTCCAGGGTTAAAATTTCGGCGATCTGCGCCCTGCGGTCTTCCTTGTAGTGGTCGTCGTCCGACGAGAGACCGCTGATGCCCTCCGTCGGGATCTGACATTCCTTCGAGAGGGTTTCACAGATTTTGCGCTGGTCCCGCGGCGTCGTGTCGTAGTCGACAATGATTTTCATTGGCTTAAATGGCGCTCCTTTCTGTTTTATATTATCTTATTCTGAGAGGCCCGTGGCGGCGAGTTGAGGGGCCTTGAAAAACTGATTGTACAGCCACATGAACCGGCCGACGCCGATCATCGCGGCGACGGTGCCGACGCCGATGCCGACGATGCCGCCGGTCATTAGGTAGGACATGAGGCAGGTCAGGGCGACGCAGACGAGATCGAACACGTTTTTGACGTTGCCGAGGCGCTGGTGCAGCCGGTCGGCAAAGGCCTGGACAATGCCGTCTCCGGGGTTGGGGACCAGCCGGGTGTTGACGTTCATCGCCGCGCCGACGCCAGTCAGAGCGATGCCGAGAATCAAGCAGATGATCCGCGCCGGAATCGAGGTCACATCCGGCAGCACCGCACCGAACAGGTTAAAGAACCGGGTCAGGATGATCGACAGCGGAATCTGCAGCAGGTCGTAGAGCTTGAAATTTCGGCCCTTGACAACGTATTCGATCACGGCGAGGATGCAGTAGAGCACGAAGGACGTATTGCCGAAATTCAGGTGTTTAATCGTCGAATAGCAATAGGCTAGAGATATGATCGGCGTCACGCCAAATTGGGATTTTGTGTTGAGCACGATGCCGAGGGACAGGATTAACAGCCCGAGGAAATAAAAGAACCACCGGGCGATTTTATGGTTCATGGCGTCATCTCTTTCTGTTTGAATTTGCCTTTATAGTATAACAGAAAAATCCTCATTTGTTAGGCTTTTGTTGATGGCGCACGATGAGCCGTTTGGCGCGGCCGTGAAAGAGCAGGTAGGCGAGGAGCACGATGGCGAGGTAAGCCGCGAGGATGACGAGGGTCAAGAGGTGATTGTCCAGCATGATGCCGGCGCCGATCAGCGAATTGAGCAGGAAGCCGGGCAGCCGTCCGAGCAGGCAGAGCTTCAAAAGTTTCGGGAAGGGCATCGGTGTCAGGCCCGCCGCGAGGCAGGCGATATCGTCGGGAAAGCCTGGCAGAATAAAGACGATGAAGAGGATCGTGCCGAGCTTGTCTTCGTTGAGATTTAAAAGCTTTTTCGACCAGTCTTTTTTGTCGAACCGTTTCACAAAAGCTTCTCCGACCCTTCGTGTAATCAAAAAGCCCATGCACGAGCCGAAAATCTCTCCAAAAGCGCTCAAAAGAAAGCCCTGCCACCAGCCGAAAAGCATGCCGCCGAGCATGGTCAGCGGGCCGCCAGGGATGGGCGCGACCACGACTTGAACGATCTGCAGGATCAGGAAAGCCAAAGGCGTCCAGACACCAAATCCGCACAGAAAGGTCTTAAGACTCGACAGGGTGTTAAAAACAGACCACATCTTTGACGCTCCTTTCCTTGAAATTTGTACAAGCATAACACAAAGAGATTGATTTTATGTTAAATTTTTCTTGACAAAATAAAAATCTTTAGATATAATATTATTCGTCTCAAAAATGAATAATAAATCGCTCGTAGAGCAGTACAGATGGAGAGGTGTCTGAGCTGGTTGAAGGAGCACGCCTGGAAAGCGTGTATACGTATATAAACGTATCGAGGGTTCGAATCCCTCCCTCTCCGCCATTTGCAATTCAAATGAGATGAACGCGATCGGATAGGCCGATCGCTTTTTTATTGTCGGCAATTGCTTTTTGCAAAAATAAAAAAGGATCAGCTCTCAGCTCCAGGCTGAGATCCTGATCCTTTTTTGTTGTTGGGAATTACGCTTCGTCGCCTTTATGCATGTCCCGTGCCTTTTTGGAGACGTCGATGATTTCGTCGACATCGTCGGTCACTGAAGCCTGAACCACACCGGTGAAGGCACCTTCGACGAGAGGACAGTCCACCAGGTGAATTTTTTCCGTCAGGGCGTCGTCGTCGATCATATCGATCGCCATTTCGGAGCTGATGATTGAGCTGCCGAGATCGCAGTAAATCAAAATCGATTTACAGTTTTCAAAATCACTGCTTTCGAGGGCTTCTTGAATGCGAACCGCGTCGGTGCCGAGACGTCCGTCCGATGTACCGCCGGCTTGACGGATGATGACATTTTCATTTCCCATTTCGCTGACCAAATCGACAAGGCCCTGTGCGAGCTTTTCGCTGTGCGAAACAATAAGTATACCTGTAGACATCATATTCCTCCAATTCATTCCATTCTGTATTTAAATCTTATCGTCATTAATTATAGCGCAAGGCCCGCAGATTTCAAGGGAGTGAAACGCGTTTCAACGATGCTGTCGGCGTTTTCGAAGGATTTTTTCTCCTTTCTTTTTTCTGAGCACGCTGATGTAGAGGAAATAAACCTCGACGAGAAAATTGAACCACATCATGAGGCCGCAGCCGATGCGGACGGACAGGACGTCGCTGCGTGAGCAGGCGACAGCGCTTAGAAAAACCAGAACGGCGGCGAGAATATTGCCGATCCACAGCCCTGTCGACGGCGGGGAGAGGGTCAGGCGGCGCCGGTGCCGTTTCAAGAAAGGCCGCCTGGCCATCTGGACTGTCATGGCGATGGCGATCACCCAAAAGACGACGTAAATCCATTCGCCGACGGTGGTGGACGGCAGATTGGTGACCATGGTTCCCCAGAGGGCGCGGTACGAAATGGCGTGGCCCAGAAAGAGAAAATGGCGGATCAGGTTGATCAGCATCAGCAGCACGCTGATCAGCCCGGCCAGTTTTTGTCGCTTTTCAATTTTCATAACGGCCTCCAAAAAGGTGAATCGGTTATAGATTTAAATAGTGCAGTCAGTGCAGATCAATTTTGCGGCCTGTATCCGGCTGGGCGTTCGAGCGGACGAAAAGGCGGTAGATAATCGCCGCGATCACGATGCCGATGCCTGCGCCGGCGAGCACGTCTGTCGGGTAGTGGACGAATAGATAGAGCCGGGAGAAGCCGACCAGCCCCGCGAGGACCAGTACCCACGCACACCATCCGGGGTGAGCCTTCTTGAAGCAGAGGAAGAACGCCCACGCGGTTGCAAATGCCGCGGCGGTGTGCCCTGAGGGGAAAGACGTCCCGCTGGGGTGGGGGACGATCGTCGTGAAGTGAGCCGCAGTGTAGGGCCGGGTCCGTCCGACCAGGGGTTTGATGCCGAGGTTGACGACAAGGGACGTGAGGGCCAGCGCCAATGCGATTTGGACGCCGGCTCTTCGCGTTTTCGGGTAGAGGATCAGCACCACACAGAGGGCGATCCAGACGCGCCCGCCGTTGGCGAGCAGGGTGAGCCCCTTAAAAAAGGTATCGAGGGCGGGGCAGGACAGCGCGCGGTGGATGGCCCAGAGGATGTTGAGTTCGACCGCGGTCATGACGACTGTGCCTCTGCTTTTTTCCCGAAAAGGCCGGGGTGGTGAGCGCGCAGGTATTCTGCGGCGGCCTTGGTGTCCTCAATCGGCGGAATTTCCCAATTGACCGGCTCGAGCCCTACCTGAGTTAGAAAGGCGTTGGTCCTGGAGAAAGGGCGGCTGCCGAAAAAGCCGCGGTTTGCAGAGAGCGGGCTCGGGTGGGAAGATTTGATAATCATGTGCTGGGGGTTGGTGATCATCGGGATCTTCGACTGGGCAAAAGCGCCCCAGAGGATGAAGACCACTGGCTTTTCCCGGGCGTTAAGCATCTCGATGACGTGGTCGGTGAAAATTTCCCAGCCCTTGCCGCGGTGGGAAGCCGGCTGACCGGCCCGAACCGTCAGCACCGAGTTGAGCAGCAGTACACCTTCCTTCGTCCAATTCACGAGACAGCCGTGATTGGGAATCGGGCAGCCCAAATCGTCGTGAAGCTCCTTGTAGATGTTTCTCAGCGACGGCGGAATGGCTACGTCGGGCTGAACGGAAAAACAGAGCCCGTGGGCCTGGTGCGGCCCGTGGTACGGGTCCTGCCCGATGATGCACACCTTGGTGTCCGCAAACGCCGTGTAGTGGAAGGCGTTAAAAATGTCGTAGGGGTTGGGATAAATCCGCCGAGTTTTGTATTCGTGAATCAGAAACTGGCGCAGATTTTGGTAATAATCCTGCGCAAATTCGTGCTTCAGCGGCTTTTCCCAATCGTTTTGGAAGAAAATACTCACGATAATCTCCTTAGGTTAATAAATGATATAACTTAATCTTATTATAAAGGATACGGGGCTGAAAAGAAAGTGTAAAGGGTGTGTGAACGCCCTCAAAAGAATTCTTGTAATCTTTTTTTAAAATGCTATAATTGTATACAGTATTATTCAGAAAAGGTTGAAAAGCGTATGATTCGAGAACAAGCGCCAGCAAAAATCAATATGTCCCTGCACATCACAGGCCGCCGAGAGGACGGCTACCATTTGATGCATATGGTCAACGTCTCAGCGAAGACGCTGGCCGACACATTGACCTTTGAGGCGGCGCCGGCGACAACCCTTGTCTGCGGCAATCCGAACGTGCCCACAGGGCCCGACAATTTGATCGTCAAGACAGCGGAATTGATGCAGCGCACCTGCGGCGTGGGCGCTGGCGCGGCGATTCAGCTGTCTAAACATATTCCGATGCAGGCGGGGCTGGCCGGCGGCTCGGCCGACGCCGCGGCGGTCATCCGCGGGCTCAACCAATTGTGGCATTTGTCCTTGAGTCTGGACGAGATGATCCAGATCGCCGTCAAAATCGGCGCGGACGTGCCCTATTGTCTGTTCAACACACCGGCCGTGGTCACGGGCATCGGCGAACAGATCGCGCCGATCGCTTCGTTTCCGTCCTTTGGCGTCCTCGGCGTCAAGCCGCCGATTCCTGTGGCGACGCCTGCGGCCTTTGCGGCGATGGACCGCGCCCAGCAGCACGTGCCCTTTGACGACCGCGCGCTGCTCGCGGCGATTGCGTCCGGTGATTTTGGGGCTATGGCGGATGAGTGCGCCAACAATTTCGAAAAGGTCGTTTTCAAAAAATACCCAGAGGTGGTGGCCATCGGGGAAAAGATGCGGAGCGCCGGCGCCTGGATGGCCAGAATGAGCGGCAGTGGATCGACGATGATCGGCTACTTTAAAACTGCCGAGGCTGCCCGTCAGGCCGCCCCCGCTTTTGAAACCGGTCAGAATATTGTATTTACCGCTGGAATTTGAATGTTAAAGAGAAGAAAATAAGGCAGATATGGAAGCAACATCAAAAAAACATACGACACTTAAAATGGATACAAATTCCTGCAAACCACTGCGGGAAGTGGTCTTCGAAACGATCCGCAGCGCGATCGTTCACGGTGATTTAAAACCCGGGGAACGGCTGATGGAAGTCAAGCTCGCCAATGAGCTCGGCGTCTCCCGGACGCCGGTGCGGGAATCGATTCGGAAGCTGGAGCTCGAAGGACTGGTCAAGATGGTCCCGCGCAAGGGCGCCTACGTCACGCCGATGTCGATTACGGACCTGCGGGAGATGATGGAAATCCGCGGCGCCCTCGAAGCGCTCGTGGCTGAGCTCGCCGCGCAGCGGGCTACCGAAGCGGATCTCGACAAAATGAAGCGCAGCAACCAGAAATTCGAGGACTGCGTTGAAAAAAATGACGGTCCTGGCATTATTGACAACGATATTTTGTTCCACGAGGCCTTTTATCAGTCCTCAGGCAACACGCGCCTTCAAAATATGATTCACACCCTTCGCGAGCAGATGCTCCGTTTCCGCGTCGAATACGTCAGACGGATCGCGATGAAAAAGCCGCTGCCGGGCCAGCACAACGAAATCATCGCGGGCATCGAAAATCACGACTCCGAACGGGCGGGCCGCGCGGCGCTGCGCCACATCAAGCTGACAGAAGACGATATGCTCGTGCTCCTGGCCGACGACGAAGCCTTTGAAAATGATCAATAAAAAAACGTCCCATTTGGTTTG
The DNA here is from genome assembly GCF_903789625.1 of uncultured Pseudoramibacter sp. NCBI lineage: Bacteria > Bacillati > Bacillota > Clostridia > Eubacteriales > Eubacteriaceae > Pseudoramibacter > uncultured Pseudoramibacter sp. The sequence goes on from NZ_CAIFFF010000004.1 coordinate 71,439, forward strand.
GTTAAAATCAAATGAGACGCTTTTCTTTTTGTGATTTTTTCTTACAAGGCCTTCACTTAAAAACCTTTTAAAAGGGACGGGTGTTTGAGGAAGATGATGTCGAAATGGGTCATCGTCTGGTCGCGGTCTAAATCGAGGTCGGTCAGGTAAGACCGGTTGCCGTAGACAGCGTGGACGCCTTCCCGCGTCAGGGTGTCAGGATCGTCGAGGGCGGCGGCGATGAAATCCGCGTCGGCCTTCGACCGTTCGACCGCTTCGTTAAAGAGGTCGGTGTAGGACGCCGTCGAGGTTTCGCCGGTGACCGGATGCTGCCAGGCGTGGTGGTCCATGTTCAAGACGACGGGCTCGTTGGTGTAGGGCGGGTAGAATTCCCGGCTGACGAGCAGTTCCTGATGCGCCAGCTTTTCGATGTGACGCAGGACGTTGCGCTTGCGGTTTGTCGGGTCGCTGGTCATGCCGGCGACGGCGTGGGCCGCCTTGACCGCCCGCATGAAATCGAAGACGTCGAGGGGCTTGTCGAACACGACAGTGAAGATATTTTCCATTAAGCGGCCAATAATTTTGGCTTCCTCGTTGGAAATGCGGAACAGCCGTTTGAAGTTGAAGTCTGTCGCAAGCTCACCCCGTTCGTACTGCAGATAGGCCGTATCCAGAAGCACCTCGTAGTAGGTGTGGATGTAGGCGAAGACCCGCGTGGCCTTGTCGTGCTGGTACTGGCCGGTGTGGTAATAGATAAACGGGTGGGTTTTGCCGTCGAGCTCGTGATGAACCGAGAAGCCCATCAAATAAGCGAGGCAGGTGTCCCGTTCAAAGGGATCCTGAAGCTTCAGGGTGTAAAATAAACCCTGATGGAAAAAGGCGTCGATGTCGTGGCTGTGAATCAGACTGCCGTATTTCATATGGGAAGGGTGCCCCGGCGAGGGGATCAAATCAAAAAAGAAGAAATCCGGCCCTTCCGCGCCGAGGTAAAAGGCGTCGGGATGGGAATCGACTGCGATCCCGAGGGGCGACTGGGCATCGAGCTCGTGCGCGAGATGCTGCGCGCAGTAATAATGGGTTAATTTTTCAGACATTTTGAGGTTCCTTTCTCAAAAATTGGATATTGCAATTATTTAAATAATATACTACCATAGAATACTTTGAAAAATATAAAAATCAGAAAAGGCGGAACAACATGTATTTAAAAGGCATTGCATTTTTTCCACGGTTTAAAAATTCGGACATTGCAGAATTGGCAGACACCCATCCAGAGTGGGATCGGGCGGTCCGCGATTTGGCGCTGAGCGTTGCCAAGACGGCGCCGAAGACGATCGTCTACCTCAGCCAGGGTGAACCGAGCTTTACTGACGCGCTGGCGGTGCTCTACCAGCCGGGGCTGATGGGCAAGTGCGGCGACCGCTGGCTTCAGATGACGGGTGACCTCAATCTGATGAACGATTTTCACGACCGGCTCAACGAGTCGGGCGTCGACGCGGTGTTCATCAACGACACCGAGGCCGAACGCTACGCCATCACGCCGGTGATTCCCCAGCCTCTCAACGCGGCGGTGACGGCAATTGACCGGGTCTATCCCGATCACGAAAGCGTGGTGGTCAATGTCGGCGGCGTCGACCATACGACGCTGTACCGAGCCGGGCGGATTCTGCGCCAGGCCATCGAGTCGGGCGACCGGGATGTGATGATCGCTGTGGCGGCTGACCAGCGGCAGGCCGGCGGATTTTTAGAGGCGCTCGAAGGTCAAGATACAGCTGGTCTGATGGCCCTTTTGGAAAAGCCGGCGGAAAGCGGTGATTTGGCTGCGGATATCATGGCCGCTGGCGCGACCGACGGCATTTACACGAGGTGGCACGATTTGGGAAAAGAAGGGCTGACCGGTGTCGGCCGCCTCGATTACGATTTAGACCGGGACGACCCGACCTACGAAAGTCTGCTCGCACAGATCGATCGGAAACGCACGGCGGCGCACCGAAAGGTACTCAGCGGCGCAGATCCCTACGTCGGGCTTGCGATGGCCGCTGTCGAAAAATGGGTTCGGGAAAACGCTCAGCTCGATTCGGAACTTTTCCTCGAAAAGTACAAAGCAGATTATCCCGACGACGTGGCGCGGATGACCGATTCGGTCGAGGCGTCAGGCGTCTTCGTCACGCTTTACAAGAGCGGTGAGGTTCGGGGCTGGGCCGGTGGCTTTCGGCCGACAGCGCTGGATATTTCCCGGGAAATTGTGAAAACGGCGATCGCGGCGGCGTCCGAAGATCCGCGGTTTCTGCAGATCGAAACGGAAGAGCTCAATCAGATCACGGCGAAAGTCGACATTGTGATGGACGTCGAGGACGTGTGGGCGCTCTCTGAAATCGATCCGAAAAAAGAAGGCGTCGTAGTCGAAAAGGGACTCAGGACCAGCTTTGTCATGCCAGACGGGAGCTTTGCATCGGCGGAACAGGCCGTGGCCAAGGCCAAGGAACGGGCTGGCATCCCGGCGGATGAGCCCGACGACGAACGGGAGTTCGGCGGCGACAAATTGTTCGTCCGCAAATTTACCGTCGAGACCCACGCGCTGGACGCGTAAAGTAAATCATTGCGTACAAAAAAACGCCGGGCATTACTGCCAGGCGTGAATCAATACGAAGTGCAGGCCGTCAATTAAATCGACGCGCCAAAAAGCAAAAATAATAAACAAAATCATTAAGCACACAGGCAGGCCGTTGAGCGCCACTCGGATGTCCTGTCCGCTTAAGTCCATGTGCAGGAAAATGCTGAGGGCCAGGTAGCCGACGAGGACGCGGAGCCCGATCATGGTGCAGACCGGCCAGAGGTAGCGGCCGATCAAGTAGAGGGTGACGATGCCGAGGAGCACCGGCGCGATGGAAGACAGCGTCAGCTGCAGGGACTGGCGGACGCGTCCGCCCCGGGGCAGGAAATTGACGGAGCCGAGGGCGCCCGGCGTGGGCTTCAGCGTGATGCGCTGGACCTTGGCGCCGAGCAGCCATGCCAAAAGCGCGTGGGCCAATTCGTGGTGGACGACGCCGGGATAAGTCAGGTAATTGGCAAAAATCAACGCGGCGGTGGGACGAACGATCAAGCTCAAAAGCCAGATCAGCGTCTGGCAGATGAGCCGGATCCCGAGCCCGAGCACCGCGATAAAGAGCGGCACCAGCAGCGTGTTGATCAGCGCCGCCTGCCACCACGGCCCGGAGGCGGCGGTCAGGTGATAAAAGGCGATCAGTTGGTTCATGACGTTAAGCCTTTTTTAAATGCAGGTTGTAATACCATTTGAACAGCGCCGTGCCGATGATGAAGGCGTAGCCGACGAAGCTCCAGACGTCGGGGATTTCGCCAAAGAAGAACAGCCCCCACATCGTCGCGAACAGCACCTGGGTGTAGTCAAAGACAGAAATTTCCATCGCCGGTGCGTGGGTGTACGCTGCGGTGACCGTGAGCTGGCCGCCGGCTGCCGCCGTTCCGCCGACGATCAGGCAGAGAAACTGACGAGCCGTCATCGGTTTGAAATGGAGAATCGTGAAGGGCAGACAGAGCAGCACTGAAAACAGCGAGAAGGCGAAGACGATCACCGGGCCACGTTCCCCCTGAAGGCCGAGCTTGCGCACAAAGGCGTAAGCGGTGCCGGCGCCGAGACCGCCGAGCAGGCCCATGAAGGCTGGGAAGCTCGCCGCAAAGCCGGCGGAGGGCTTGATGACGAAGACGGCGCCGACGAAGGCGAGGATGACACAGAGCACTTCGATGTGGTTGGGCTTTTCCCCGATGATGAAGGCCGAGACGATCATCGCGAAAAAAGGCGCCATTTTGTTCAGGATGTTGGCGTCCGCCAGACCGAGACGGTCGATGGCGTAGAAATTGCAGAGCAGCCCAAGCGTGCCGCAGAGCGCGCGCATGAGCAGGCCGAAACCGCTGCCTTTTTTCACCCGAAAGCCTTCCTCGGTTCTGGCCAGCATGATCGTCGCGACGATGAGGGCGACGAGATTTCTAAACAGCGCCTTCTCGAAGGTCGGAAGATGGCCGGCCTGTTTGATGAACAGGCTCATCAGCGAAAAACAGAAAGCAGAACAAACGATGAAAAAGATGCCCAGAGCATGATCGTTGTGGCAGTATTTTGCAAATAGTGTTTTCAAAATTTACATCTTCTTTCAAAATTATGTTTTTTCAAAATCTGTTTTCATATTGTATCAGATTAACAGAAAATTACAATACGGTTAAGCGTCAATGAAGTGTTCCCTAACAAAAATAAAAATTAAGGTCATCTGTAATGGTTTAAATCTCATGAAGAATCGGCTCTCAATTTGTTGACGTTCGTGTCTATTAAGGGTAAAATAAAAAAGATAAATGTCTAAAAATCTTTACAAAAAATTCATAACAGGAGGTGAAAAAGATGCTGACAATTATACTGGCAATTTGCATCATCGTTGCATTTTTTGCCGGATATCTGATAAACAAAACAGTGTCAGACCGTCAGATCGGGGCCGCCAAGGACCGCGCTGCCGCGATCATCGACGACGCGAAAAAAGACGCTGAACATCAGAAAAAAGAAATGCTCTTCAACGCAAAAGAAGAAGCGATGTCGATTAAAGACGCGATCGAAAAAGAAAACCGCGATCGTCGGAGCGAGCTCCAGAAAATGGAAACGCGCCTGATGAACAAAGAAGAAAATCTCGACCGCAAAACATCCAACCTCGACAAAACGCGGGAAAAACTGGACCGCCGCAGCCGGGAACTCGACCAGAAGCAGAAAAAGCTGGCGGGCATGATGGATGAAAAGATTGCCGAGCTCGAAAAGGTTTCGGGAATGACCAAGGAAGAAGCCAAGGAAACCCTGATGGACGAGGTCGGCCGGGAAGCTCGGGCCGACGCCGCTGTGCTCTACAAGAAAATTGAGGACGAGGCGAAGGAAAACGCCGACAAACGCGCCAGCGAAATCGTGGCGCAGTCCATTCAGCGCTACGCTGCTGACCACGTCGCGGAATCGACGATTTCGGTCGTTAACCTGCCCAACGACGAAATGAAGGGGCGCATCATCGGCCGCGAAGGCCGGAACATCCGCGCCCTCGAAAAGATGACGGGAATCGACCTGATCATCGACGACACGCCGGAAGCGGTTGTCCTCTCCGGATTTGATCCGGTCCGCCGTGAAGTCGCGCGGATGGCGCTGGAACGACTGATCGTCGACGGGCGCATCCACCCGGCGCGCATCGAAGAAGTCGTCAACAAGTGCCGCAAGGAACTGGACAACGAAATCAAGGAAACGGGTGAACAGGCCTGTTTTGACACGGGCATTCACAACGTGCACCCTGAAATCATCAAGCTCCTTGGACGCTTGAAATACCGCACGAGCTACGGACAGAACGTGCTCAAGCACTCCATTGAGGTCTCTTATCTGGCCGGGATGATGGCAGCTGAGCTCGGCGCCAACGTAAAAATCGCGAAGCGCGCGGGGCTGCTCCACGACATCGGCAAGGCCATCGACCACGAAGTGGAAGGCAACCACGTCGAAATCGGCGTGAACGTGCTGAAGAAGCACAAAGAAAACAAGGCCGTGATTCACGCGGTTGAAGCCCACCACAACGACGTCGAACCGCAGACCATCGAAGCAGTGCTGATCCAGGCGGCTGACGCGATTTCTGCGGCCCGTCCCGGCGCAAGACGAGAAACCCTCGGTTCCTACGTCCAGCGCCTCGAAGATCTGGAAAAGATCGCCAACTCCTTCGACGGTGTCGAAAAATCCTACGCGATTCAGGCTGGCCGTGAGGTCCGCGTGATGGTCGCGCCGGAAGATGTCGACGACAAGGGCCTGCCGCTGCTCGCTAGAGACATTGCCAAGAAAATCGAAACGGAAATGGAATATCCCGGAAACGTTAAAGTCAATTTGATCCGAGAAACCAGGGCTGTTGATTACGCAAAATAATCAGAAAGGAAGGTTACTCACCTTCCTTTTTTTATGAATTTTAGAAGACATTGAGGTCAATGACATGAAAATATTAATGCTCGGCGATATTGTCGGACGGCCAGGGCGCCAGATTGTTCGGGAATATCTGCCATCGATTAGAAAGAAGCTCGGCGCCGATTTTGTCGTCGCCAACGGTGAAAACGCCTCGGGCGGCAACGGCCTAACGGAAAAGAACGCGAAGCAGCTGCTCGCCGCGCCGATTGACGTGCTGACCATGGGCAACCACGTGTGGAAGCAGCGGGAAACCCGCGACTATATCGACCAGTATGACCGCATCGTTCGGCCGATTAATTACCCGCCGAAGACGCCGGGGCAGGGATCGCACATTTACGACCACGACGGCGTGCGCATTGCTGTGCTGAACATGTCCGGACAGTCCTTTATGGACAACCTGGATTCGCCCTTTACGGCGGCGGAACGGGTGGTGCCGGAGCTTGTGGCGAACAGCGACGTCCTGCTCGTCGATTTCCACGCCGAGACGACGAGCGAAAAAATCGCGATGGGTTTTTACCTCGACGGTAAGGCTTCGGCCGTGGTTGGCACCCACACGCACGTCCAGACTGCGGACGCCCGGGTGCTGCCGAAGGGAACGGCCTTCATCACCGATCTGGGGATGACTGGGCCCCTCAACGGCATTCTCGGTGTCAAGGCCGAGATCATTATCGAACAGCTGACGACGAAGATGCCGGTGCGCTACGAAATTGAGCGCCAGATGCCCTGGCAGCTCAACGGCGTGCTGATCGACGTCGACGAGGGAACGGGGCGCGCCCGGCATATCGAGCGGGTTTACGAAATTTTCGATGAAAACTAAAGCCTTCAGGGTTTATAATGTAGGGAAAGCTGCGTTTAAAAATTGCTTAAGCAAGGGAGGAAGCCATGTCATTTGAAATTCCAGCTAATGTCCATTTGATTGATAACCCATTGGTGACCGATCGGCTGACGGTCCTTCGGATGAAGAAGACCAATACCCGGAAATTCCGGGAAATCGTGAAGGAAATCAGTGGGTTTCTGGCCTACGAAATCGGCCGGACGCTGCCGATGAAGGACGTCGAGATTCAGACGCCGATGCGCAAAACCGTTCAGAAGCGCATCGATACCTCGAAGAAAATGGCCATTGTGCCGATTCTCAGAGCCGGCGTCGGGATGATCCCGGGCTTTACCAAAGTGTACCCCGACGTGCAGATTCTCAACATTGGGGTGAAACGGGACGAAACGACCCACGCGCCAATTTCCTATTACGAAAATTTCCCCAACGATATCCGCGCCCAGAAATGCATCATTATCGACCCGATGCTGGCGACGGGCGGCTCGATCGAATACACGGTTGAAAAGCTGAAGGAAAAGGGCTGCAAGGATATTGTGATTGCGGCGATCATCACAGCGCCGGAGGGCATCGCCCGCATCAGCAGCGCCTACCCGGACATTCCGATTTTCTGCTGTGCGATCGACGATCATCTTGACAAGGATAAATACATTATTCCGGGGCTTGGAGACGCGGGCGACCGTATTTTCGGCACCGAAGCAAAATAAAGGAGTGTATCATGAGCAAAGAAGTTTACGAAAATCCATTGATTGAGCGCTACGCCTCGCCGGAAATCTGCAAGATTTTTTCGGCAGACTTTAAATTCTCCACTTGGCGAAAATTGTGGGTCGCGCTGGCCGAAACCGAACAGGAACTCGGCCTCGACATCACCGACGAACAAATCGACGAGCTGAAGTCGAAGATTTACGACATCGACTACGATTTGGCGGCCAAATACGAAAAGAAGCTGCGCCACGACGTCATGGCCCACGTGCACACCTACGGCGATCAGTGCCCGAAGGCCAAGGGCATCATCCATTTGGGTGCGACCTCGGCTTACGTCGGCGACAACACCGACATCATTCAGTACACTGAAGGGCTGCGCCACACCAAGCGCATCCTCGTCAACCTGATCGCGAAGATGGCAAAATTCGCCGATGCGTACAAATCGCTGCCGACCCTCGGCTTCACCCACTTCCAGCCGGCCCAACTGACCACCGTCGGCAAGCGCGCCACCCTCTGGATTCAGGATCTGCTGATGGATTACGCTGACTTGGAATACCTGCTTTCGACGATCCGCCTGCGCGGCGCCAAGGGCACGACCGGCACCCAGGCCAGCTTCATGGATTTGTTCGAAAATGACAGCGACAAGGTCAAAGCCCTCGACGAAAGAGTCGCTGAAAAAATGGGCTTTGACAAGACCTTCGCTGTAACCGGCCAGACCTACCCGCGCAAGCTCGACGCCCGCATTCTCGCGGTACTCTCCGGCATCGCGCAGAGTTTGTCCAAATTCGCGACGGACATCCGCCTGCTGCAGCACCTGAAGGAAGTGGAAGAACCCTTCGAAAAATCGCAGATCGGTTCGTCGGCGATGGCTTACAAACGAAACCCGATGCGCTGTGAACGCATCTGCTCGCTGGCCCGTTACGTGATGGTCGACAGCTTGAACCCGGCGATCACCCAGGCGACCCAGTGGTTTGAACGCACCCTCGACGACTCGGCGAACAAGCGCATCTCCATTCCGGAAGCCTTCCTCGCCGTCGACGCGATCATCGGCATCGCCAACAACGTCTGCAGCGGCCTCGTGGTCTACCCGAAGGTCATACACCAGCACATTATGAACGAACTGCCCTTCATGGCGACGGAAAACATCATCATGGAAGGGGTCAAGCACGGCGGCGACCGTCAGGACCTCCACGAAAAGATCCGTCAGCTCTCAATGCAGGCCGGCGCTCAGGTGAAGGAAGAAGGTAAGCCCAACGATTTGATGGACCGCATCGTCGCCGACGGCTCCTTCGGCATCAAGGCCGAAGACGTGCCGGCGATTTTGAATCCGGAATTGTACATCGGCCGCGCGCCGCAGCAGGTCAGCGAATTCCTCGAAGGAGAAGTACAGCCGGTGCTCGACGCCAACCGTGACCACATCGACACTGAAACCGTCGAACTCAAGGTCTGATCGAGAGAAACCGATATGAACCGTTTAGCCCAGATCAAAATGCTGAACCAGATGCTGCTCGGTGAAACGCCGACGCCGCCGGTCGACCCGTCGGCCTACAGCAGCGACGAAGCCGGTCAGCGGGCGTTGATGCGGGCACTGATGAACGTCCGCCCGCCTCGGCCGCTTTCGGTGATTGTCGAAAATCTCCAGGACGCTATTTTGAAATCCTTCCTTGAAGACAAGGGCGTCGTGGACGGGGCGGCGCTGCCGGTCAGCCGGACAGACAGCCGCCTCGCCCTCTGGCAGGGGGACATCACTCGGCTCAAGGTTGGCGCCATTGTGAACGCGGCCAATTCTCAGATGCTCGGCTGCTTTGTGCCGGGCCACAGCTGTATCGACAACGCCATCCACTCGGCGGCGGGCATGCAGCTGCGTAACGCCTGCGCCGCTCTGATGGCGGGCCAAGACGGGCCTGAGCCCACCGGCCAGGCTAAGGTCACCCCGGCCTACAACCTGCCGTGCCAGTGCGTGATCCATACCGTCGGCCCGATCGTCGAGGACGAACTGACCCAAGGAGATGTCGATGCCCTCGCAAGCTGCTACCGCAGCTGCCTTGAGGCGGTGGACGACGCCGATCTCGATTCGATCGCCTTCTGCTGCATCTCGACGGGGGTGTTCCGATTCCCGCAGGACAAGGCCGCGGAAATTGCGGTTTCGACTGTAAAAGATTGGCTGGACGCCCACCCGCAGACCAGCGTCAAAAAAGTCGTCTTCAACGTCTTTAAGGACGAAGACTTGCGGCTCTACGACGCGCTGCTCAATCAGGCGTAAGTTCTTATGCGCATCATCATTTCACCCGCGAAGCAGATGATTCGCGATCCCGACGCGCCGCCCGCCGCGGCGCTGCCGGTTTTTCTCGATCGAACCGAAATTCTGATGAAGTGGATGCAGGGCTTAAGCTTCGAGGCACAGCAAAAGCTCTGGGCCTGCAGCGACGCCATCGCCGAGCAGAACCACCGCCGTCTGGAGACGATGGATCTGCGATGCAATCTGACACCGGCGCTTTTGGCCTTCGACGGCATTCAATACCAGTACATGGCGCCGACGGTTTTTGAAAGCAGCCAATACGATTACGTCCAGGCCCACCTTCGGATTCTGTCCGGTTTTTACGGCGTGCTGAAGCCGATGGACGGTGTGACGCCCTACCGGCTCGAGATGCAGGCCAAGGCCGCGGTGGACGGCAGCCGGAATCTGTACGATTTTTGGGGCAGCCGGCTCTATCAGGACGTGATGGACGACAGCCGCGTGCTGATCAACCTGGCCTCCAAGGAATACAGCAAAAGCGTCGCGCCCTACCTTCAGCCGGGGGACCGCATGATCACCTGTGTCTTTGGCGAATTGCAGGGCGGCCGCGTGGTGCAAAAAGGGGTTTACGTCAAAATGGCGCGGGGAGAAATGGTGCGCTTCCTCGCCGAAACCCGAGCGGAATCGCCTGAGGCGCTGAAGGCTTTTGAGGTCAGCGGCTACCGCTACGATCCCGAGCGGTCAGATGAAACGACTTATGTTTTTACCCGGACGGCCGTTCCCGGCAAAGCCGGCGGCAGATAGAAATAAAATTCAAAAAATCAGCTCTTTAAAAAAAGAGTTGATTTTTTTATTTTGGCCTTGACATAGTAATCAAATAGGTTTAATATATACCCATAACATATTTAAACCCTATGTTTAATAATAATTCAGGAGGTGCCGAATTGAACAGAGTTTACGGAACGGCCTGTACGTGTCAGAGTGACTGGATTCGACACGTACTCAAGCAAAACACAGGCGGGCGAATGTGTTGCCGCTAATCAATTTCCAAATAAAATAAGATAGTCAGACGGCAATAAAATAAATAGTAAACAAGTAAATTTAGTAATAGAATAAAAGAAAGTGAGAAATTAAAATGGCTTATAAATTTGAAACACTGCAGTTACACGTTGGACAGGAACAGGCGGATCCGGTTACCGATTCTAGAGCGGTTCCAATTTACGCGACGACTTCTTACGTTTTCCACAACTCCAAGCACGCGGCTGACCGCTTCGGCTTAAGAGATGCCGGCAACATCTACGGCAGACTGACTAACTCCACCGTCGACGTTTTTGAAAAACGTGTCGCAGCCCTCGAAGGCGGCTCGGCGGCATTGGCCACCGCTTCCGGTTCAGCAGCCATCACTTACGTCATCGAAGCCCTGGCCCATCAGGGACAGAACATCGTCTCAGCGAAGACAGTTTACGGCGGGACCTACAACCTGCTCGAACACACCCTGCCGCATTTCGGCGTGACCGGCAAATGGGTCGAACCTGATGATTTCGACGCCATCGAAGCGGCAATCGACGAAAACACCCAGGCGCTCTACGCTGAAACCCTCGGCAACCCGAACTCTAACATCGTCGACATCGAAAAATGGGCGGAAATCGCACACAAGCACGGTCTGCCATTGGTCATCGACAACACCTTTGCGACCCCGTATCTGGTCAGACCGATTGAATACGGCGCAGACATTGTCGTCCACTCTGCCACAAAATTCATCGGCGGCCACGGCACCGCAATCGGCGGCGTCCTGGTTGACGGCGGTACCTTTGACTGGAAAGCCAGCGGACGTTATCCGTGGATTTCTGAACCAGACCCGTCCTACCACGGCATCAGCTTTGCTGACGCAGCCGGCCCGGCAGCCTTCGCGACTTATATCCGCGCGATTCTGTTGAGAGATCAGGGCGCTACGCTCTCACCGTTCCACGCTTTCCTCTTCCTGCAGGGACTTGAAACCCTGTCACTGCGTGTCGAACGCCACGTTCAGAACGCGCTGAAGGTCGTCGAATACCTGAACAACCATCCGCAGGTCGAAGCGGTGCACCATCCGTCTCTCGAAAGCGAACCGAGCCACAAGCTCTACAACAAATACTTCCCGAACGGCGGCGGTTCAATCTTCACCTTTGAAATCAAAGGGGACGCGCAGACCGCAATGGACTTCATCGACAACCTGCCGATTTTCTCACTGCTGGCTAACGTCGCTGACGTCAAATCCCTGGTCATCCATCCGGCATCCACAACCCACTCACAGCTCAACGAAGCAGAACTGTTGGATCAGGGCATCAAGCCGAACACCATCCGTCTCTCCATCGGGATTGAAAATGTCGACGATTTGATCGACGCATTAGATACCGCATTTAAGGCGATTCAATAATAAACGCATTGGATTCATATTTCGGAGGTAAGCATAAAATGGCAAAGATTTATCAGAATTTATCAGATTTAGTCGGCAACACGCCGCTTTTCGAATTAACTCACGTAGAAGAAGCAGAAAACCTCGACGCTAAAGTCGTCGTGAAATTGGAATACTTCAATCCAGCAGGTTCGGTCAAAGACCGGATCGCGCTGGCGATGATTAACGACGCGGAAGAAAAAGGTCAGCTCAAACCGGGCGCGACCATCATCGAACCGACTTCCGGCAATACCGGGATCGGTCTGGCCGCAGTCGGCGCATCCAAGGGCTACAAAGTCATCCTGACAATGCCGGAAACCATGTCCGTCGAACGCCGCAACCTGTTAAAGCTCTACGGCGCGGAAGTCGTCTTGACTGACGGCGCAAAAGGGATGAAGGGCGCTATCGAAAAGGCCAACGAACTGCACGAACAGACACCGGGCAGCTTTGTACCGGGACAGTTTGTCAACCCGGCTAACCCGAAGGCACACCGTGAAACCACCGGTCCAGAAATCTGGAAGGATACCGACGGCGAAGTTGATATTTTCGTCGCAGGCATCGGCACCGGCGGCACCCTGACCGGCGTAGGTGAATACCTGAAATCCCAGAAACCGGACGTCAAAATCGTCGCGGTTGAACCGGCCGGCTCGCCTGTGTTGTCTGAAGGCCACGGCGGTCCGCACAAAATCCAGGGCATTGGCGCCGGATTTGTACCGGATACCCTGAACACGGACATTTACGACGAAATCGTCACCGTCACCAACGAAGACGCTTTCGACACCACCCGTGCCGTCGCTAAAAAAGAAGGCATCCTGACTGGGATTTCCTCTGGTGCTGCAGTCTGGACCGCGATCCAGCTGGCGAAACGCCCAGAAAACAAGGGCAAGACCATCGTCGCCCTGCTGCCGGATACCGGCGACCGTTACCTCTCCATGCTTTAAGATCGGGTCACGTTCCCTTTCTCTTTGATAACCCTCACCGGGATCTTGCTATGCAAGGTCTCGGTTTTTTTGCGCTCAAAATATCCCTTGACACGTAACCGTCCGGTCACTATAATAGAGGTAACCAAAAGGTAACTCGTACGAGACAGACGCGAAGACGCAGTGCTTAATTTCACGAATTGATTTTAAGTGCTGCTTTTTTATTCGGCGGTATTTAAGAACAACAGGAGGATAGAATGAAGTGCCAAGAGAAAAGTACGAAGGACAGGATTTTAGAGGAGGCGCTCGTGTTGTTTGCGAAGAAAGGGTATCTGGGCACGTCGATGAACGACATCGCTGCACGGCTTGGCGTGACCAAAGCCGCACTGTACAAACATTACGCAGGAAAACAGGAAATTCTCGATTGTATTGTCAAAAAAATGAATCAGATGGATCAGCAGAGGGTGAAGCAATACGCGATGCCGGAAGGCAGCATGACAGATGTGGTTAAAGGCTATCAGACGGCAGAGCTCAGCAAAATCGCGGCGTTCACGAAAGCGCAGTTTCGGCATTGGACTGAGGAGGCTTTTCCGAGCCGTTTTCGGAAAATGCTGACGTTGGAACAATACCGGGACCCGAAAATGGCAAAGCTTTATCAGCACTATTTGGCCAGTGAGCCCGTCGCGTATATGGCGGAGATCTTCAAGGGATTCACGAACGATGCGGCAGAAGCTGAACAGCTTGCGCTGGAATTTTACGGGCCGATTTTCCTGATGTACAGCCTTTACGACGGAGCCGCGGACAAAGACGACATTGTAACGAGGGTCGAGCGGCATGTCGAACGGTTTTCGGTGAAGCTTCAGGCGAAACTGAAGGAGAAGGCGTGTGATGCCAGATAAACACATTCGGAAAAAGTGGGTGTATTGCCCACACTGCGGACAGAAAACCCGGGTACAGCTGCGAGAGGACACGGTGCTTAAGCATTTTCCGCTGTTCTGTCCCAAATGCAAAAAAGAGAGCTTGATCGACGCCAAGAATTTTCAGGTCGTTCAAATTGTTGAAATGCCAGACGCCAAGACGCAGTGCGAATTGTAAAATGATTCGTATTGCGTTTTTTTATTTGTCAAATTGAGGAGAATTTAAAATGAAAGCCATTGTTTACACGTCCAATACGGGAAGCACACAAAAATATGCGGAAATGCTGTCGGCGCGTTTGGCTGTGCCCGCGTACAGCTTGAAGAAAGCGAGAGCGGCCGTTAAACCGGGAACGGCGGTCCTTTATCTCGGATGGATCAGAGCCGGGAAAATTATGGGTTACGCGGAGGCGGCCAGAAATTACGACGTATCGGCGGTGTGCGCCGTTGGGATGGGGCAGACCGGCACGCAGGTTCGGGAAGTCAGAGCAAAAAATAAAATTCCGGCGCAAGCGCCGTTGTTTACCCTTCAGGGTAATTTTGACATCAAAAAGCTTCACGGCGCGTACAAAGTAATGATGCAGATGATGGTTAAAACCGTAGGGAAGGCGCTCGCGAAGAAGGCCGAGCGGACCCCTGAGGAGGACGACATGCTGGAAATGATGATGCGCGACGGCGAGCGCGTGAAGGCTGAAAATTTAAACAAAGTGCTCGATTGGGCCATCGCGCAGCAATAGGAGGGGGAATATGAAGCTTTATATTGGAAATGTCGTCACGACCGTGACGATGGTGATGATTTTAGTGTTACTTGGATTTATTAGTTATTCCGTTTACAACCGAACGAATATTCAATATTGGGGACGAAGAAGTCTTTTTCTTCTGATTTACGGACTGGTCGTTTGCTGTTTTGCAGCGGCGCGGGATGGCCTCGACAAGACGATTCAGCATGCGGTCGACGGCAGCTGCGCGCCGGGTGTGTTTCCCCTGCTCAGCTTCCCGACTGTCGTCGGCTGTGTCGGCGCGGCTCTGATTCTTATCGCGGCCATCGCGACGCCGATTGCTAAAACACAGCACATGCGCCGCATTTGGTTTAACGTGATGTCCTGCGAGATTGTGATGAAAATTGCCGTGATGGAAATTTCGAGGGTAATGATTGGAATGTAATAGGAGGTCATCGCGATGAAATGTCCAAAATGCGGAAAAGAAATGCGTTCCGGTTATTTATTTGCCAGTAAAGATGGCGCTTTCAGTTTTGCAAATGAAGTTCCAGGTGTATTTGAAAAAGCAGATAGATCAGACGGCTTTGTCGAAATCACACAGTTAAGGCTCGGACACAGGGTCCATATTGAGGCTCATTGCTGCGAAGCCTGCCGATTCGTCGTTTTTCATTATTAATCATGACGGAGGAGCTGACATGGCATTAATTGTAGATCGACTCACAAAAGCGTACACGGTTAAGACCACGGTCGACAATGTCTCATGCACCTTTTGTGGATATGGAAAATATGATCGGCAATATGATGCGATGCGCAAATGTAACGGAACGGGAGCTTGCGGAAAAACAGGAGGTTGCCACAGAATTCGGAGAGAGGCTGTCTTGGAAGTATCTTTGTTATGTGAGAGCGCATCTAATTCTGTGGCGTGTTCCAACTAAAATACTATATAGCGAACATGACAATATGACCGATTGGGAAACCGTATCCGCATTTGCTGAACGTCACTGTGCAGAGCTCACGGTCATGCCAGGTGGTGAGCATTGGTTCCACACTGAAGAACAGATGCGGTTCTTAGACAATTGGCTGAAAATTCAAGCTGATAGACGAGATTAGAATTCTTGTAATGCAAATTTCGAGAATTTTGATTAAGATGTCATAAAAGAAGGATAGTTAGGATATAATAGAAATAAAAAGGAAAACGTTCAATGAAAACAATAGAAAATGATTCGAAATGTATTGAAATCAAGCTCGACGAAGCGGACGCAGCAGCCGCTAGATCAGATGTTCGATACTCGGCGTCAGAGGTATTTGACCGCGTCAGAGAACGCATCTGCAAACAAAAGAAAAAGAAATAAAGCATCACAAAAGCCATTGATTTGAAAGATATTTCAGATCAATGGCTTTTATAATTTTGTTTTAGGATTTCTGCCAAATGCTCGGGACAAAGAGCAGCAGCATCGGGAAGATTTCCAGACGGCCGGCCAGCATATCAAAAGTGAGAATCAATTTGCTAATTGGGCTGTAGGCCGAGAAATTTGACGCCGGCCCGACACCGGCCAATCCCGGGCCGATGTTGTTCAGTGTCGCGGCCACCGCTGTGAAGTTGGTCTCCATCGAGAAGCCGTCCAGACTGATGATCAAGACGCTTAGGCCGAAAATCAGAAAATACACGGCCGTGAAGACGTTGATCGAGCGCAGCACCGTGTGTTCGACGGTTTCGCCGTCGAGCATGACCTTCCGGACCGACCGGGGATGGACGATCTGGAGCAGCTCTTTCTTCAAAGTTTTGAGCAGAACCAGGATGCGCGAGACCTTCATGCCGCCGCCGGTACTGCCGGCGCAGGCGCCGCAGATCATCAAAAGCACCAGAATCCATTTGGAGAACGACGGCCAGCGGTTGAAATCCGTCGTCGAGAACCCGGTCGTCGTGATGATCGAGCCGACCTGGAATGCCGCGTCGCGCACGGCGTCGCTGAGATGGTGGTAGAGATCGGTGCGGGTGAAGATCTGGACCGTAATCAGCGCGATGGACGCGAGGATGATGAGGATGTAAGCCCGGACTTCTTCCATTTTGAAGGCTTCCTTCGGGTGGCGGTACAGCAGCAGGAAATAGAAGCTGAAGTTCACGCCGAAGGCGATCATCGCGATCGTGATGATCCACTGCTGAACCGGCGTGTAGCTGGCGCAGCTGGAGTTCAAAATGCCGAAGCCCCCGGTCCCGGCGGAGCCGAAGGTGATGCACAGGGTGTCGAACCAGGGCATCCGCGCGATCAACAGACAGACGATCTGGCCAATGGTCATGCCGATGTAGATCTTGTAGAGGATCGAGGCGGTGTTGTGCACCCGGGGCACGAATTTGGACACATCCGGGCCCGGACTTTCCGCCCGCATCAAATTCATCTGGGAGCCGCCCTTCATCGGGATGAACATCAGGATGAAGACGAGGACGCCCATCCCGCCAATCCAGTGGGAGAAGCTGCGCCAGAACAGATTCGCGTGGCTCATGGCCTCGACGTTTGTGAGAATCGACGACCCCGTCGTCGTGAAACCGCTGACGATTTCAAAGAGGGCGTCGATATAATTGGGAATCTCGCCGGTCAGGACGAAGGGCAGCGCGCCGACGGCCGACATGACGATCCACGCCAGTGCGACGGTGATGTAGCCGCTCTTTTGATAAATGCGGTTGTCGCCGGGCTGCTTGGAAAGCAAAAAGCCGATCCCCTCGCAGCCGGCGATGACGATCAAATACGCCGGCAGCACAGCAAATTCGCGGTAGATCAGACCGATGACGATTGAGGAGCAGAGCAGCAACCCCTCAATTCGGAGGATCCAGCTGGTGACGTAGCGAATCATCGAGCGGTTCATGGGCGCACCCGCGTTTCCAGAATGTCGCCGATTTCGTCAAAGCCGGTATTCGTGGTGACGACGATGACTGAATCCCCCGGTATAAAGTAGGACTGCCCGTCGGGGATGATGAGCTGATTCTTTCGGTAGATCCCGGCGACCAATGTGTTTTTCTTGAAGTGGAGATCCTCAAAAGGCACATGCGTGATCGGCGAATTGCGGCGAATGGTGAATTCCAGCGCTTCGACGCGGTCGTCCATGATTTTGTACAGGGTTTCCACGTTGCTGTCGTAGGAGTTGGCCATGGCCCGGACGTACTGCAGGATGGTTTCGGTCGTGATCGTCTTCGGGTTGATCACCGAATCCAGGTCGAGGCTGCGGACGACGTCGTTGAATTCCAGACGGCTGATTTTGGTGACGACCTTCTGGCGGACTTTGTCCTTCGCGTAGAGAGACAGGATGATGTTTTCTTCGTCGATGCCGGTGCAGGCGACGAGGGAATCCATTTCCTCGAGGCCTTCCTCGCGCAGCAGGTCTTCGTCAGAGCCGTCGCCGCAGATGATCTGCGCCTTGTGCAGATGTTCGGCCAGCATTTCGCACCGTTCGCGGCTGCGTTCGATGATTTTGACCTTGATGCCCATGTTGAGCAGCATCTTTGCGAGGTAATAGCCCATTTCGCCGCAGCCGATGATCATCGTGTTGCGGACGGTGTCGGTTTTTAAGCCAACGTCGCTGATGAATTTCAACGCGTTTTTCGGGCTCAAAATCACGGAGAGCTTGTCGTTTTTCGAGACGACGTAATTCCCGTCGGGGATGATGATGTCGTCGCCGTGTTCAGCGATGCAGATCAGCCCGTCGGTCTGCAAAATCTTGGCGTCTTTAATGGCTTGACCGATCAGCGGGGAATGGTCCGGCACCCGGAAGCGAAACATCTCGATGTGTCCCTTGGAGAAGCTGTTGATGCCGATGGCCGTCGGGAAGCGCAGCAGCCGGATGATTTCGCGCGCCGCCGCGTGTTCCGGATTGATCGTCATGGCCAGGCCCAGTTCTCTTCGGATGTAGTCCCGGCCGGTAGAATAAATGGGGTTGCGCACCCGCGCGATGGTCCGGCAGGACGACGCGCGTTTAGCCAGTACACAGCACAGCAGGTTGACTTCGTCGCTGTAGGTGACTGCGATCAGAATATCTGCGTTTTGGATATCCGCCCTTTCGAGGATCTGATAATCCGTGCCGTTTCCACAAATCCCCATGACGTCGTAAAGGTCCGTCAGGTGCTCTAAGCGCTCAGCGTTTGTGTCGATCACCGTGATATTGTGATCTTCATTTGAAAGTTTTGCGGCCAAGGCAAAGCCGACTTTGCCGCAGCCGACAATAATAATTTGCATATAAACTCCAATGAAATAATATTTTTTTAAGAATAAAGCAATTGTATCACAAAAAAAAATCAAGACAGCGGAATCAGAAACTTATTTCAAAATCATGATTTTAAACATTTACATAAAAAAGAAGAATTATTATAATAAATAATATCAAGTGAATATTGTGTTCATGTAAAGAGAGGATATTATGGATTACAAGGCAACTGCACAAGGGGTTCTGGACCACATCGGCGGTCCGGACAACATCGTGTCCGCAGCGCACTGCGCGACACGGCTCAGACTGGTCATTGCGGACAACAGCAAGCTTGACAAAGCGGGCGTTGAAAATGTAGATGGCGTTAAAGGGGCGTTCGAGGCCTCCGGTCAGATTCAGATTATTATCGGGACCGGTGCCGTCAACAAGGTTTACGACGAGTTCATCGCGCTCTCCGGGGCTTCGGAAGGCACGAAGGACGACGTCAAGGCGGCGGCCGCCGACAAGCAGAACTGGTTCATGCGGGCGATTAAAACGTTAGGGGATATTTTCGTCCCGATCATTCCGGCCATCGTCGCCTCCGGGCTTTTAAACGGGCTCCTCGGCGGGCTCACCCAGATCAACCCGGCACTGGCGGACAGCGGCTGGTACACGATCATCAACATGATGGCCGGTGCCGCGCTGACCATGCTGCCGATTTTGATCGCGATTTCCGCGGCGAAGAAATTCGGCGGCAACCAATTCCTCGCGGCTGTTATCGGCTTCGTGATGATTCACCCGAGCCTGGTCAACGCCTGGTCTCAGACGGTGCTCAAAGGCGGCAAAATGGTCGCCAACCCGGAAATTCACGCGCTGCTTAAAATCGGCAGCTACACCGTGAAAAACGTCGGCTATCAGGGCCACGTCATTCCGGTCATCATCGCGATCTGGTTTATGTGTTTCTTGGAAAAACGGCTCCACAAGGTCGTGCCGGAAATGATCGACCTCTTTGTCACGCCGCTGGTGACGGTATTGGTCACCGGACTTTTGACCTTCATCGTCATCGGACCGATCTTCTCGACAGTAGAAGGCTGGATCCTCACCGGCGCCACCGCGCTGATTCGGATGCCCCTCGGTATCGGCGGGCTCATCATCGGCTTCGTCTACGCATTCACGGTGGTCGCGGGCTTCCACCACATGTACAACATGATCGAAGCCCAAATGCTCGGCAGCGTCGCCCATTTGAATATCTGGATGCCAGTCGCGACGGCGGCCAACGTTGCTCAGGGTGCCGCGGCTATGGCTGTGGCCTTTAAGACCAAGAACAAGAAAACGGAAGCAATGGCCTTCCCGGCATCTCTTTCCGCCTTCCTCGGCATCACCGAACCGGCGATCTTCGGGGTCAACGTCCGTTACCGCAAGCCCTTTATCGCCGGGTGTATCGGCGGGGCAGTCGGCGGGATGCTCGCCTCCTGGATGGGCATCGGCGCGACGGCCTACGGCGTCACCGGCCTGTTTGGCTTCTTGATTGTACCGGGCTTCTGGATTCAGTACGGGATTATGATGGCGGTGGCCTTCGCGGTGGCTTTTGGCATTTCCTTTGTGATTTACCGCGATCCTGAACCGGAACTGGCCGGCTCAGCGAAAGAAATGGAAGCTGAAATCCTCGACAAGGAAGGGGACGTCGAAGAAGACGGCAAGCTGAAAGTCGTCTACGCGCCGGTGAAAGGGACGGCTGTGCCGTCGTCGGAAATTCACGACGAAACCTTTGCGGCTGAGCTCCTCGGACCGGGCATGGCCATCATTCCGGAAGAAGGCAAAATTTACGCGCCT
The DNA here is from genome assembly GCF_903789625.1 of uncultured Pseudoramibacter sp. Classification (NCBI taxonomy): domain Bacteria; kingdom Bacillati; phylum Bacillota; class Clostridia; order Eubacteriales; family Eubacteriaceae; genus Pseudoramibacter; species uncultured Pseudoramibacter sp. Next base: position 92,152 of record NZ_CAIFFF010000004.1, read on the forward strand.
TTTGACGGCACCCTGACGATGATGTTCGATACCAAACACGCGCTGGGTCTCGTGTCCGAAGACGGCGTCGAAGTGCTGATTCACGTCGGCATCGACACGGTCAATTTGAAGGGCGAACACTTCAAGGCGCTGGCCGAATCGGGCGACACCATCACCCGCGGACAGGAACTCTTGGAATTTGACATTCCGGCCATCGAAAAGGCGGGATATCACATGGATACGCCGGTAATCGTCACCAACGGCGACCAGTTCAAGAGCGTCAAAGCGGTTAAGACCGGTCCGGTGGAACCGGGCGAACCGGTCATCGAAATCGAATAGGTGCCGGCGCAAGCGTCTCGGAAAAGGGGGACAGCAAATGAAAAAGGATAATTGGCGTCTGGCGTATCATCTGATGCCGCCGGACGGATGGCTCAACGACCCCAACGGTCTCTGCGAGGCAGACGGCATCTATCACGTCTATTTTCAATACGCGCCCAATACGCCGGCGCCCGACGGGCGCATGGCCCGGACCTGGGGGCATTACGCCGGACCGGATCTGATTAATCTGTCCTTTAAGGGCGTGCCGTTTTGGCCGGAAACGCTGGACCGGGACGGCTGCTATTCGGGCAGTGCCTTTGTCGAGGACGACGGGACTATCGATTTGTATTACACCGGCAATATCAAGGAGCCGGGAGATTACGATTACATTCACGACGGCCGCCTGAGCAACACGATTTTAGTCAAAACCGACGCCAACGGGGACACCTACAGCGATAAGCACCTGCTGTTCGGCACCAAGGACTATCCGAAAGACTGCACCCGCCACGTCAGAGACCCGAAGGTTTGGAAGGAAGACGACCAATACTACATGGTGCTCGGCGCGCGGATGAACGACGACAGCGGCGCGGTGCTCTTTTACGAAAGCCTCGACGGCGTCAGCTGGCGGCTGCTTAAAATCGAAAAGACCGGTGAGCCTTTTGGCTACATGTGGGAATGTCCTGATTATTTTGAATTGGACGGGCAGCCCGTGCTGTCCTTCTGCCCCCAGGGGCTCGAGGCGGAGGATTTCCGCTTCCAGAACAACCACCAGTCGGGCTACTGCCTGCTTGGCGGCGAGCTTAGAGGCAAGCAGGTCTTTAGATCCTTCCACGAATGGGACATGGGCTTTGATTTCTACGCGCCCCAGAGCTTTGTCGACGACCGCGGCCGTCGGATCATGATCGGCTGGGCCGGTTTGCCGGACAAGCCCTACGGCAATCCCACCGATCAGCGCGGCTGGGAAAACTGCCTGACCGTGCCGAGGGTTTTGTTTAAAAAGGGCGATAAAATCGTGCAGAAGCCGATTTCCGGGCTTAAACGCCTGCGGACGCACCCGAGCCGGCCGGACGCCGAAGGCACACTGACCCTGCCGGACGCCTCCGGGGATATCGAAATCGCCTTTGCTGATCCGGACACGGGCTGGCAGATTCAGATCGGTTCGGGCGTGTGTGTGAGCTACAACGGCTGCATCGTCCGCCTGACCCTTGACGCGCAGACCGGCTGTGGCCGCGGCGAACGGCTCGCGCGGGTCGACGGCGTGCGCAACGCGAAAATACTGGTGGATCGGTCGATTCTGGAAATTTACCTGAACGACGGAGAAACGGTGTTCACGACGCGGTATTACGAAGACTTCGAGGCGGACCACAGCCTCGACGTGACCTTTGGCTGTGAGGGCGCCGACATTTACGCCTGGGAAATGCGCCCGATGCCGGCCAACCAAATTTACGATGAAGAGGAGAATGACATTGAAGTATGATGTGACAGCGCTGGGAGAAGCGCTGATAGATTTTCTGCCTGTCGGGAAAAGCGAATACGGCGCGACGATATTCGCGCAGAATCCCGGCGGGGCGCCGGCGAACGTGCTGACCGCCATCGACCGCCTCTGCGGTTCGACGGCCTTTATCGGCAAGGTCGGCGACGACATTCAGGGCCGCTACATCCGCGACGTGATGAACAACCTGGCCATCGACACCAGCGGCCTGATTCTCGACCCGAACTACACGACGACGATGGCCTTTGTCGATTTGGACGAAAACGGTGACCGCAGCTTTTCCTTCGCGAGAAAGCCCGGCGCCGATACTCAGCTGACCAAGGAAGAAGTTAACGTCGAGCTGATCCAAAACGCCAGTATTTTCCATTTTGGCTCTCTCTCACTGACGGACGAACCGGCCCGCAGCGCGACGCTGTACGCCATTGAAGAAGCGAAAAAGGCCGGCGTGCTCGTGTCCTACGACCCGAACTACCGCGCGCCATTGTGGCCGGATGAGGCGACGGCCATTGAACAGATGCGTTCGGTCGTGCCGAAGGTGGACATCATGAAACTCTCCGAAGAGGAATGCGTGCTTCTGACAGGGGAAGCGAAGCCGGAAGCGGCGGCTGAAGCGCTGCTGGCTCAGGGTGTCAAATGCGTGTTCATCACGCTGGGCGGCGACGGCTCAATGCTGCGCACCAAGGACGTCTCAGTGTTTCAGCCGGGGATGAACGTCTACGCGGTGGACACCACTGGCGCGGGCGACGCTTTCTGCGGCGCGATTTTGTTCCAGCTGGCCAACCAGGGGATTGAGAAAATCAACAACGACAACGGCAAACGGATTTTGAGATTCGCGAACATCGTGGCGGGCCTCTGCGTTGAAAAACACGGTGGGATTCCGTCGATGCCGACTATCACGGACATTCAGGATGTGCTGGGGTGGTAAATAAAAATAACTGCAATAAAAAAACTGCTGTGGTTGATACGTCTCCAGAATCATGGATACATATATTAAATTAGTTATTAACCTATGGATGTCAGTCTGCATTGTACAGGCGGCATCCATTTTTGTATTGCTTTGCCTAAAATTTTCTTATCGATTTCTCTATATAATTGGTTTCCATAATTAAAGTCCCTTCGGAAGATCGATACTTATTTTGCTGTGCATAAAAGAGAATAAATTATATTTCCTTTGGATCTTAAATCAGTAGATTATCATAACGTATATCCTATGCACCTTATAGAAAAGAAAATATTTTACACATTTCGCTGAACATGATAGTTTAAAAACAATAATAAGATGTTGGAGGAGGTAGCGGTCATGGGCACAGATCAGGCGAAAATAGCCAATATCGTCCGCATACAGCGATTTAGTCTACAGGATGGCCCAGGCATTCGAACGACCGTTTTTTTTAAGGGCTGCCCGCTGCGCTGTTGGTGGTGTTCAAATCCAGAAAGCCAGAAGACGACAATGGAAAAGATGAAAATTGCTCAGCTCGCTGGGGGTGAAAAGTGGGAGAAAGTCGGCACGAAAATGACAGTGGACGAAATCGTCAGAGAGGCGATGAAGGACGCAGTATTCTATCGTAATGGAGGCGGTGTAACGTTTTCAGGCGGCGAGCCGCTTATGTATGCGGAGATCATTGCTGAAGCGGCAGCACAGCTGAAAACACAAGGCGTCCATTTAATTCTCGATACGTCGGGATATGCATCAGAGACGGTCGTAAATCAAGTTGTTCCGCTGTTCGACGAGGTATATTTTGATGTGAAACACATGGATTCGGAGACCCACAAAAAAATAACAGGTGTGGATAACTTTCAGATTTTATCGAATTTGCGTCTCATCAGTTCAATGAATGTCCCAGTGGCAATTCGCTATCCAATGATTCCAGGGATTAATAACAGCGTAGAAAACATGGATGCGATGGCGCGGATGATTAAAGATTTGCCGCAATATACGGCGTTGTACATTTTGCCGTACCACCGATACGGTATGTCAAAATACAGGCAGTTGGATCGCGAATATCGCTTGTCAAATGTCAAAGTACCATCGTCTGAACGCGTGGCAGAAGTCGCCATGTTTTTTTCGGACCGCGGCATTCGGGTGAAAACTTATGGTAAAAAATCAACATAAAAAGGAAGGGGAATTATATTATGATGGCACAAAGACCAGTTGATCGATTGGATCGGGAAACATTTTTTAAGAAACTCGGCAACACAAAGCTTTGTATTGATCGGGCAGTGATTCTCACGGAAGCGATGAAGGCACACGAAAACGAACCGATGTGTATTCGGCGCGCCCATGGATTTTACGCCTTGGCGACGCAAATGCCAGTCGTTATTGAAGACTGGCAGCTCGTCGTGGGAAATTTTTCAGCAGAGCCTTTCGCAATCAATCCGCTGCCGGACATGTGCTGGCGGACGATTATAGACGAACTTGACGATTTTGGTACGCGCGAAGGCGATAAGTATATCATCAGTGATGAAGATAAAAAGACGCTGCGTGAAATTCTGCCTTGGTGGGACGGCAAATCCGTGCAGGATGTCGTTATGAATAATCTGCCGAAGGAAGCAAAAGATGTGATTGACGCGGGTGTCGTCAGCTCCGGCTACATCACAACGGGCAGCGGCAACTTTCCGCCAGATTATTCGCGTATCCTCGACCGTGGTATGCTTGCAATCAAGGAAGACATTCAGGCGCGAAAAAATGCACTTGATTTATCGATTCCGAAAAATCTTGATAAACGTGATTATTACGAAGCGGCACTGATCTGCTGTGACGGCGCGATGGCTTTTGCACAACGCTATGCAGACAAAGCAGCTGAAATGGCCGAAACGGAAAACGATCCAATTCGAAAAAAAGAACTCGAAAAAATTGCTAAAACTTGCAGCCGTGCTTTGCGTTATCCGGTGGAAAATATCTACGAAGCGATTCAAGCGTTCTGGTTTGCACACGTTTTAGTGTATTACGATGTAGCCGGCGGCGCAGGAATTTCTGCAGGGCGGCTCGATCAATTGTTCATGCCATATTATAATACAGCAGAATCAGAAGAAGTACGTCATTATCTGGAATGTTTATGGTTCAATTTCAATGAAATGCTGTATTTTTTGACCAGCAGCTCAGTTAAAGTTTGGGCAGGGCATCCGATTTCTCAGCAGCCGACTATCGGTGGCGTGCTCGCCGACGGCGTAACCGACGCGTCAAACGAACTGACGAAGATGATGCTCAAAATTGATAAGGACCTTGCAATTCCGCAGCCGGACGTTGCGATTATGTATCACGAAAATATCGATCCAGAAGTCATGGAATTGGCTTGCGACGATCTGCCCGTAACGATGAAACCGAAATTTTTCGGTTACGAAGCGATCAAGAAGCAGGCCATCAACCGCGGCATTACCAACCCTGCAGATTGGCCGACGATTGTCGACGTCGGCTGTATTGCAACCGGCCCCACAGGAAAATTCTGGGGTAATAACAACATGGGCGGTTTCTTCAACGGTGGCAAGGTACTTGAATTGACACTTAACAATGGCGTCGATCCCAATACAGGTAAACAGGTTGGCCTCAAAACTGGCGATCCGCGCACCTTCAAGACCTACGATGAATTATATCATGCGTTTGAAGCGCAGATGAAATACCTTGACAAAATCAGCATCATTATCACCAATGTCATCGAAAAAGCCCACCGTGAATGCAATCCGCAGATTTACTGCAGCCTGCTCGTCGACGACTGTATCGCACGGGGCAAAGGCCCGTGGGAAGGCGGCGCAATCTACAACTGTCCGGGTGTGGAACTTGTCGCCACGGGAACGATTGCAGATTCTTTGGCTGCCATTAAAAAACTCGTTTATGAAGAAGAACGTATCGATATGGATACACTGATTGCGGCATTGAAAGCTGATTTTAAAGGCGAATACGCACCTATTCAGGATATGCTGATCAACGACGCGCCCAAATACGGCAATGATAATGATTACGTTGATAATATTGCGGCGCAGGTCGTCAAATTGTACTGCGACGATCAAAGCAGTTACACCAACTGGCGTGGTACCCCGTACTGCCCGTCAATTGCTTCTGTTTCGGCGCATGTGGGACTTGGCGAAAAAGTCGGTGCACTGCCAGACGGCAGAAATGCGTGCAGACCACTTTCTGATGGGATGTCGCCGACACAGGGGGTCTGCCAGAACGGACCGACAGCCGTCATTCAATCGGTAGCTAAAATCGATCAGGCGATCACCAATGATGGGAATTTACTTAATATGAAATTCACTGCGTCGACAATGCAAAATCCGCAGACGCGCGCAGCATTTATTACATTGCTCGATACGTATTTTACGAAGCTTGACGGCTTTCACATGCAATTTAATGTGATGGATACCAAAAAACTCATCGATGCGCAGAAACATCCAGAAAAATATCCGGAACTGATTGTGCGCGTGGCAGCTTATACCGCGCGTTTTGGACAATTACCGCGAGAATTACAAAACGATATTATTGAACGGTCGATTAATCAGTTCAATTAATTAGCCATAAGTCATAAACTATGAATAGCATTAAGCCAATGGTATTTTTCATAAGATAAAAAGAATGCTATATTTGAATTGTCAAATATAGCATTCTTATTATGAATAGTTGGAGGTTGAACATGCTAGTACGACTGACGGAAGAACAAGAAGAAATCCGCACACTTGTTGCGGAATTTGCGGGAAAAGTGCTTGCGCCCAGTGCAGCAGATCGCGATGAAGTAGAGGCCATTGACACCGAATTGATTCAGGAAATGGCTGAAATAGGGTTAATGAGTATCGGCATTCCAGAAGAATACGGTGGACTCGGTTTTGGTTCTACAGAAAAAGCGATCGTTGTTGAAGAAATTGCGAAAAAAGATGCAGCGGTTGCTGAGCTCGTCTCTGTACACAACATGGCTTACACCGCGATTTTAAAACACGGTTCAGATGCACTCAAAGAACATTACTTACCAATAGCAGCGGAAGGTGGTGTCGCGGCCTTCGCCTTGACAGAACCGCAAGCTGGCTCCGACTCCTCAGCAGTCAGAACGACAGCTGTTGCAGACGGAGACGATTATATCATCAATGGCAGCAAATGCTTTATTTCAAATTTTGGACCGCACGAAGGAGCATTTGTCACATTGCTTGCGCTGACTGAACCGGAAAAAGGAACGAAAGGCTTGACCGCGTTTGTCGTCGATCGGGATAATCCTGGGATGAAACTTGGCCGTCGAGAAGAGAAAATGGGCATCCGCGCGGCAGATGTCAGCGAAATTTTTCTAGAAGACTGCCGCGTCAGTAAAGACAAAATTGTCGGGGAACCCGGAAAGGGCTTTAATTATTTCATGGAAGCTCTCGACGCCGGGCGCATTGGCATGGCTGCGCAGGCGATCGGCCTCGCAGAAGAAGCCATTGATTTATCCGCCGATTACATGAAAACCCGCGTTCAGTTTGGCAAACCGATTGCGAAGCTCCAAGGGCTTCAGTGGTATTTAGCTGACATGGCGACGAAAACCGCCGCGGCCAAAGCGCTGGTCTATCAGGCGGCGGCAAGCCTCGACCGCGGAGAACGCGCCACGACAGAAGCGGCCATGGCGAAATACTTCGCGTCGGAAACGGCGGTCGCGGTGGTGGATAAAGCTTTGCAGATCCACGGCGGGTACGGCTACATGCGGGATTATCCACTAGAACGTATGTATCGCGATGTACGCATCATTCCAATTTATGAAGGTACATCAGAAATACAGAAACTCATCATTTCGCGTGCACTCTTAAAGTAAAACGTGATAATGGTCATTTCTCTTCCTCTCAAGACGCATCGATTGAAATCATCGGTGCGTTTTTTAATTGACCTTATGTTTTTTTTTCAGAATCTTAACGTCGATAGAATTGGGATTATGGTCATAGCCCCAAGCGCACAAATCGCTGAGCATCGGCATCAACGACTGGCCGAGTGGCGTCAGCGCGTATTCGACGTGGGGTGGAATTTCCGGATATTCTTTGCGCATGATGAGCCCATCCTGAGCGAGTTCCTTGAGGTTGGCGCTGAGCGTTTTGTAAGGAATTCCGCCGATATACCGCTGCAGTGCATTGAAGCGGATCGTGCCGAATTGTTTCAGTGTGTAGAGGATGACCATTTTGTATTTGCCGCCGATCAACGACATCGTGTAACCAAAGCCCGATTTTGACAGGCATTCCCGCGCTTCGCAGTCGAGGACGCGGCGCTCTTTCGCTGTCAATTCGCCGTATTTTTTCATCTTGTTCCCCTCTATATACTTACTTTCGCGTCATCTACGTACTTCAAAGTGCGTACTGGTTGCGGTTGTTTTCAGATTGTATAATACAATTGTTATATATATTGTACCACAAAACATAGGATAAGAATTATGAATAGCATGGGGCAAATGATATTTTTCATGCTATAAAGAGTATGCTATTCTGAACACAGAGAAAATCCTATTGACGATTAATAGCATGGAGGTTATTAGAATCGAATAGGATAAGGAGGTTATATTATGCTTTATTTTCTGTCACATTTATTGGATCCCCAGGATCGCACTTGGCCGGGGGAACCGAGAGCTGTCATTTCGCAGGTTACAGAAATCACCGATGATTTTCCGTACTGCACTTACGAAACGATTTTACCGAATCATTTTGGCACACATATGGATGGGCCACGTCACTTTGTGAAAGACGGGAAGCGCATTAACGACTTACCCATTGATTATTTTTATCACAAAGACGTTGCGTTACTTGAAATTCCAAAAGATTTAGACGAAGGGATTCATCGAGAAGATCTTGAACCTTTTGCGAATACACTCTCAAAAGTTTCTTTCGTATTGATTCGCACTGGCATTGAAAAATACCGTTCCACTGACCCGGATATGTATCAAAATCACGGCTCTTGGATTGCACCGAACGCGGGAGATTACCTCAAGACTTTCCCAAACATCAAGGGGATCGGCTTTGACTTCCTCGCCATCGGATCACCGTCCGACAAATGCCCGCCAGATGAATCTCCGCAGGACTGCCATCAGCACATTCTCGGCTTCTATGACGGCAAATTCATTCCCGGCATCGAAGATATGCATTTGTCAGAACTGCCAAAAAATCCGAAGATCATTCGCTTCATCAACGCGCCGTATCGTATCAAAGACGTTGATTCCAGTCAGGTGACCTGTATCTGTGAAGTGGAATAAAATCATTCTTTTACTTTGACACTGTCAATGAATTTTATAACAACCATAGATTTAAACCTATTAAACCAATGGTTTCAAAGATATTGGCCAAATGAAATTTCATCTGATAAAATAAAATTGTCAAAAACAAAAGAAAATGTTTTCAAAACCTGAGCATTTTCTTTTTGATCAGGCGGTAAACATAACGTGCACGAATGGGAGGCCTCCTAGCGTCTGGTCAACTGACACAAAAATCAAAAACTTCGAAAGAACAATGTTTCGCTATTTACAATTAAAAACTAGGGGGTAATTTTCAATGAAGGTAGCAAGCTGCGCAACAAGAAGTTATCAGGATCCGGCAAAAAATTTTGAGTTGATAAAAAAATATGTTAAAGAAGCGGCAGATCAAGGTGCGAAATTAATCAACATTCCGGAAGGCACACTTCACGGTTATCCGTCTGCATTCAGTATGGCAGATCTCGATGAATTGCACCGCATTCACGACAATGCAGAAGTTTGTGATGGGCCGAACAAAGGCGAATACATCAATAAAGTCATCGATCTTGCCAAGGAATACGATATTTATATTGTGACAGGTGTTACGGAACGGAACAAAGATTATTATGATATTATTTACAACTCTTTGATTCTTGTCGGCCCAGAAGGGTATATCGGCAGATATCGCAAAGTTCAGCCGAATGACGAATTGGGTGTCTACTACAAAGGTGAAGAATACAGTGTTTTTGATACAGCGATTGGGAAAATCGGCTTGATGATCTGCTATGACCTGGACTTTCCTGAACCAGCTCGCGAAATGACGCTGATGGGAGCAGAAATTATTTGCTGCGGGGTTCAGTGGCCTTACTATGATCCTGAAACAGCGGATCACGAAACAGATTTGGCATATCGGATGTACGATTTCTTCAACAAAGCACGTGCTTGCGAAAATGGTGTTTTTGTTGTCACCTCTAATGCATTTACGGCAGAAGGGGCGACAAGCTTCGGCTTTGGCCATGCGCGTATCATGGATCCACAGGGTTATGTACTTGCTGATACAGCTGAAGGCGAAGAAGGTATCTGCGTGGCTGAACTTGGCGACGTGAAAAAGAAGATTTCTTACGCAAGAAATATGGGATTCTGGACCTTGAATATGATCAAGGATATTCGCCCGAGTGCATACAAAGTAATCAGAAGCGGAATCAAATATGGGGAATATGATCCAAAACAATTTGAAGATTAATTATTAAACATTTTGTAATCGCACAATACGACAAACATGAAGGAGGTAACAGCATGAGTGACGATAAATTACACAAGGTAAAGATCAGTGTGATCAGACGCAATTTCTATGAAGATTTAGCTAAGGAATACGGTACCGAAGGTATTGGACCGTGCTTTATGCATCAACCAGGACAGGTATTCTATTCAAATGGCTGGCAGAAACCGTCAGGTCTATGTGACAATGCGTGGCATTGCATGAAAGACTATGTTCTGTCGATTTCCCAGCATGGTGGCTATATCTACGGAAAAGGCGGATGGTGCAATCAAAAAGATATGTGTGTTGTCGGCTGTAATGATGGTCTTCGTACAGTTATCTTTAAACTTGAAGCGACAGATATGGAATCTGATTTGTTGAATGAAGATCCGGAAACCATTAATCAACACATGGATCCAAACAACACATCTACGAAATAATTAATGCGTTCCTTCAAAATGGCCGTGTTCCTTTTTAGAACCGGCCATTTTTTAAAAAAAAGTACATAGCTCTAGACCTATAGCAAACATGGGATGCTTAGTATTAGCTAAGGCATAGTTGCGGTGTTATGATGAAAACAGTTAAGGACGATCTCACAATGATAAAGTTATCTGTCTTTTTAGTTAATGAGGAGGAATTATTATGAGTAAATGCAGACAAAAGTCAATGGATGGCAATACTGCCGCCGCGTATGCGTCGTATGCTTTCACGGATGTTGCAGCAATCTATCCGATCACACCGTCATCTGATATGGCACAGCACGTTGATGAATGGGCTGCCGCCGGGAAGAAAAACATTTTTGGTGAAAAAGTGGAAGTGATTGAAATGCAGTCCGAAGGCGGTGCGTCGGGCGCTGTTCATGGCTCGCTGCAGGCGGGGGCATTGACAAGTACTTATACGTCGTCACAGGGTTTGATGTTGATGATTCCAAACATGTTTAAAATTGCAGGAGAATTGCTCCCAGGTGTTTTCCACGTAGCGTCACGTTTGGTTGCATCAAATGGTCTTGGTATTTTCTGTGATCATTCTGACGTACTGGCGACGAGAAGTACAGGCTTCGCATTACTTAGTTCTGCGAGTGTTCAGCAAGTTATGGATCTTGGTGCGGTCGCGCACTTGGCGGCAATCAAAGGACGCGTGCCTTTCATGCATTTCTTTGATGGCTTCCGCACATCCCATGAAATTCAAAAAATAGAAGTGTTGGAATACGACGAACTGAAAGATCTTGTCGATATGGATGCGGTGAACCGCTTCCGCCGCAATGCACTTAATCCGGATCACCCATGTGTACGTGGTACTGTGCAAAATGCGGACATTCACTTTCAGCAGCGTGAAGTGATCAACCGTTATTGGGACGAATTGCCAGATGTCGTCGATCATTACATGTCGGAAATTACGAAATTGACTGGCCGCGAGTATCATCCGTTTAATTATTATGGCGCGCCGGACGCGGACCGTGTGATCATTGCAATGGGTTCAATGACCCAGACCATCGAAGAAGTTGTTGACAAGTTAAACGCCAAGGGCGAAAAAGTCGGCGTCGTGGTCGTCCACTTGTACCGACCGTTCTCGCTCAAATATTTCTTTAAAGCGATTCCGGGAACGGTTAGAAAAATCACAGTACTTGATCGTGTCAAAGAAATTAACGCACAATCTGAACCGCTTTATATGGACGTAAAAACAGCGTTTTACGGCCGCGACAACGAACCGCAGATCGTCGGTGGGCGCATCGGTATCGGCGGCAAGGACATCCGCCCGCAGCATATTTTCGATGTGTTTGAAAATATGAAACAGGATGAACCTAAGGATCATTTCACAGTGGGTATCATCGATGATATGAACGGCACGAGCCTGCCAGCCGCTGCACCTTTTGAAATTGCACATCCAGGTACGACGGCTTGCAAATTCTGGGGGCTTGGCTCTGACGGAACAGTCGGCGCAAATAAGAGTGCGGTCAAGATTATTGGCGACAACACAGATAAATTCGCTCAAGCGTATTTTGCTTACGATTCAAAAAAATCTGGTGGTGTTACGGTATCACATTTGCGTTTTGGGGACACACCGATCCGATCTACGTATTTAATTGATAACGCAGATTATATTTCATGTTCGCAGCAGTCCTACGTCGATAAATATGATTTGCTTGAAGGCCTTAAACCTGGCGCTATCTTCTTGCTTAATACAATTTGGAATGATGACGAACTCGAAGCGAACATTCCAGCAAAGATGAAGCAGTATATTGCGAAGAACGACATCCAGTTCTATACGATCGACGCAGTGGATATCGCGAAGGAAATCGGACTCGGCAACCGCACGAATATGATCATGCAGTCCGCGTTCTTCAAACTGGCGGACATCATTCCGATCGACGACGCGGTGAAATATCTGAAAGATTCCGTCGCCGTGACCTACGGCAAAAAGGGCGACGACGTCGTCGCGATGAACTGCGACGCGATCGACGCGGGGATTGAAAAGCTGCACAAAGTCGACGTGCCGGTGGCCTGGAAGGACGCAACGGATGCGCCGAAAAAGGATGACGACAAAGACGTGCCGGATTATATCAAGACTTTCCTTGAACCGGTCAATGGCCTCAAGGGCGACGATATCCCGGTGAGCCGCATGATTCCGATGGAAGACGGGACGTATCCGGTTGGCTCCTCGGCTTACGAAAAACGCGGCGTTGCGATCACGGTGCCACATTGGGACGCGTCAAAATGTATCCAGTGCAACCAGTGCGCTTTCGTCTGTCCACACGGCTGCATTCGTCCGACATTGACGACGGCGGCGGAAGAAGCATCCGCTCCGGAAGGTTACGAAACTGTCCCAGCGCGCGGTGCAAAGGAATATTCGTACCGCATTAACGTGTCAACGCTCGATTGTACGGGCTGCGGCAACTGCGTTGCGGTTTGCCCGGCAAAGGAAAAAGCGCTCGACATGCGGCTGCTGTCTGACGAAGCGGCGCAGGTGCCGATCTGGGATTACGCAGTGAATCTGCCAGAAAAAGCCAATCCTTTTGATAAATTCACGGTCAAAGGCAGCCAGTTTGAAAAACCGCTGTTCGAGTTCTCCGGTGCCTGCGCGGGCTGCGGCGAAACGCCGTACATTAAACTTTTGACTCAGCTATTCGGCGACCGTATGATGGTGGCGAACTCCGCTGGCTGTGCACATGTTTTTTCAGGATCGGTTCCGTCTGCTCCGTATACGACTGACCAAAAAGGCCATGGTCCGGCTTGGAACTCATCGCTGTTTGAAGACACAGCAGAATTTGGCCTCGGCATGTTCCTTGGAACAAAACAGCTGCAGAAAGAAATGGCCTCACAGGCAAAACGCGCACTCGATCTTGATATCTTAGATGATTTGCGTGAAGCACTGAAGGATTGGCTGGATCATCAGAACGAAACCGAAGGCACACGGGAACGTGCTGAAAAACTTTCTGCTGCACTTGAACCTGTGAAAGATCAGGATCCGATTCTTACAGATCTTTACGAAAATCGTGACTGCTTTACAAAGCGTTCGCAATGGCTCATTGGCGGCGACGGTTGGTCATATGATATTGGCTACGGTGGACTCGATCATGCGCTTGCAGCGGGTGAAAATATTAATGCACTCGTGCTCGACACAGAAGTGTATTCGAATACTGGAGGTCAGGCGTCGAAGTCGACACCGACAGCGGCAGTTGCAAAATTCGCGGCAGGCGGCAAGCGTACACGGAAGAAAGATTTGGGTCGTATGTTCATGTCTTATGGCTACATTTATGTCGCGCAAATCTGTATTGGCTCAGACAAATCTCAAGCCATCAAGGCACTTAAAGAAGCCGAAGCGTATCCAGGCCCGTCTATTGTTATCGCATACTGCCCGTGCATTAACCACGGCATAAAACATGGCGGTATGGCAACGAGCCAGACAGAAGCAAAACGTGCGGTTGATTGCGGATATTGGTCATTGTATCGCTACAATCCGGCGCTCGCAGACCAAGGAGCCAACCCGTTCACACTCGATTCCAAAGAACCGACAGGTGATTTCCGGGCATTTCTCATGAACGAAGTGCGTTTCGCTTCTTTGATGAAAGTCTTCCCAGATCAGGCTGAAGAATTGTTTAATAAAACCGAAGCGGATGCGAAACGCCGGCGCGATTACTACAAACAACTTGCGCAGAAATAAGGAAAAAAGCAGATGATCATTCAAAATCTCGATAAAAAATTGATTGGATTAAAAATGGAGCCGCGCACACTTGAATATAATTGGCGCGATGTCGCGCTATATGCGCTTGCTGTCGGTGCAGGCTCGGATGATCTGATGTACACTTACGAGAAAAATCTAAAAGCTTTACCAACTTTCGGCACTATTCCATATTGGGGGACCGTGAATGTGCGGCCCCGCCAATGGATGCCGAGGCCGGCGTCTATGTTTGCAGATGAATTGATTAAACCGACAATTTCTTTCCTCAATATGGATCATGAAATCATCTTTCATCGTCCAATTGACCCGATTAAAGGAACATTTCAGTGGCAGGACGAAATAACGGATGTTTATGATCGGGGTGAAGGAAAGGGCGCTGTTGTTAAAACAAAATGTGTCGTACGCGATGAGGCCGGTCGAGATATCTGCACCAATTTTTCGACGACATTTTTTCACGAAGCAGGTGGCTTCGGTGGGCGTCCTATGCCGAAAAGTTCGGTTATGATTCCAGAGCGTGCCCCGGATTTTGAAATGAACGATATTATCTCACCCGTTCAAAATCTTTTGTATCGCTTGACCGGCGACACGAACCTCGTACACGTTGATCCAGAATATGCAAAAAAGATGGGGTTTGAAAAGCCGTTTATGCAGGGGCTTTGTTCGTTTGGATTCTGTTGTCGGCATCTTGTTGCGAAGCTTATTCCAGGAGAACCGGAACGCGCACGTCGCATGGCAGCACAAATGACGGCGGTACTTTATCCAGATACAGCTGTTAAAATTCAGATCTGGAAAATCTCAGAAAATGTGGCGTATTTCCGTTTCCTTAATGCGGAAAATGGCGATATAATATTAAATCGCGGCATATTCGAATACCAATAAAAGTGGGGTATAGCGGGATGGATAACAGAAAATTTGAATATTTTTTGACAGTTTACGAGCTGGGAAACATTACGAAAGCGGCTCAAAAAAATTTCATCTCGCAGCCGTCGATGACCCAATACATCAACCGTTTGGAAGAATCTATCGGCGCAAGGCTTTTCGACCGGTCGACGTCACCGTTGACGCTGACGAAGGCCGGCGAAATTTATTTGGATTATGTCCAAAAATCTATGGAATTAGAAAAGCAATTTGAACGCGCAATCGATAGCCTTAAAAATGACATTGACGGCGTGATTAAATTGGGAGTGCCGCTTCAGATGCAGTCTTTCTTATTACCTAAATTGGTTTCACCCTTTATGCGGGAAAACAAACACATCAATTTTAATATCAAAGACGATGCATCACCGACGCTCGAAAAACAGCTCATCGATTATTTGATCGATTGTGCGCTGATTTATATCAATGATCAAAAACGCTACCGTACACTGGAATACATTCAGCTGAAAGATGAAAATATTTATCTAATCTGTCACAAAGATCATCCTTTGGTTAGAGGAAGGGCGAATTCACCGGAACATCCGGTTGCAGTGAGTCGCGACGATATTCGCGACGAACGATTTTGCCTCTTGAGTAAGGCGTTTATTGTGCGGCAGATGTCGGATGAATTTTTTATGAGAGAGCAATTTATCCCGGAAAATATCATTTCGATGACCAGCATGCACGCCATATTAAATACAATTACAATTAATCCAGATTTGGCATTTATACCGGAATATATGATCAAAAGCTTTCCACAGAAAGATGAACTTGCCTATTTGCAGGTTGATGGAATTGATGCACTTCCCATGCATTTGGCGATTGCTTATCTCAAAGGCAGAACCATGTCAAACGCAACAGAGGCGTTTATACAATATGTGAAGGCGTATTATCAAGTCGAAAACACATAGGTCATTCCCTATTGAAACTATGAAATCAATAGTATTATACAAACAATCAATCAAATGATATCCTATACATGTGAGTAGTGTACACCTCATATTTCACTTATAAAGTGACACTATTTTCTCAGGAGGGTAATATCATGGATTTGTTTCAAGTCGTTGGTGCATTTGGGGGCGGCGTTTTTGGCGCAGCGGTTGGCGCACTGCCGGCCTTTGTCATCACGTCGGTGCTGGCCATCGCAGGTGGGGTACTGTCGATGGCCGGTTTGCCCGATGTCTCAATTGGTAACATCACGTTTGGCGCGTTTTTAGGACCTCACGTTATTTTTGCTAGTGGTGTTGCCGCTGCGGCCTACGCTGCACGTAAAGGCATTCACGATCATGGCGCGAATGTTGCCGTTCCGTTGAATGGCCTAAAAGATCCGGGGACACTACTTGTCGGTGGTATCTTCGGCGTCATCGGGATTTTACTTAAATATTTTTTCCAAATTACTTTACATCTTGATGGAAGCTGGATTGCTTATGTTGCGTCGGATCCACCGTCTTTGTCTTTAATCACTTCAGCGATTATTGTTCGTCTTTTTATTGCGCGACAGGGGTTATTTGGTGATTTTGAAAAAGGTGAACATAAAATTATGCCAGATGCTAAGAGTGCGAGTTATACGATTCTTCTTGGCTGCGCTTATGGGCTTGTTACCAGCGGTGTTGGTATTTCACTGATGCATCAGGGTGTAGACGTCAGCAGTTATCCGGTTCTGTGTTTTGGAATCGCAGGCGTTGGTCTTGTCTTTGCACAGACAGGTTCGGCGTATTTTGTTTGTCACCATATTCTTCTGCCAGCGGCTATGGCAGCAGTGCTTTCGGGCAACATCATTGTTGGCACAATTACAGGTGGTGCGTGCGCGATCATTGGATTGTTTGTTGAAAATATCTTCAATCAATTTGATCATGTCCGCTCTCATATTGACCCGCCGGCATTCACAATCATCGTTGTTACATTCGTTCTACATGCGATTTTCGGCGGCTGAGCCTATGAAACTATAGCGGTGAGAAGTGGTATCGGTGATAGTTAGAAAGGATTGAAAAAATGCCTATTATTAAAATTGACTGGACGGTAGAAAAAACGCCGTCAGAGAAACGTTCGTTTATTGATAAAGTCACCGATATTGTAAGCGGCGCGATTCATGCACCGAAAGACGTGGTAAATGTCTTGATTCGGGATCTGCCGAAAGAAAACGTTAGAGAAGATGCGGCAGTGTTTACCATTACCTGGTCAAAGACATCCGAAAGAAACCAGTCGGCGAAGCACACGATTACTTCAGAGATTACGAATCTGCTTATAAATACGACTGATCTCAACCCAGGAAGAATCGTGTTCTTCTTTCACGATCTTGATGGTGAAAACGTCGGTGTTGCTGGTAAAATGCGGGAATAGATCGTATCTGCGAAAAGAAAAGAGGTCAACATGAAAAAAGATTATCATGATATGTCATGGCTTCAGGAAAATGCGTGGGGCAAATATGGTTTGGACGATGAAGTCGGCGCGTTGAATCAAATTACAAATCCAGAAACCGTAATTCATGCACTTTCACTTGTCAAAGAAGGTCAAGTGTACGACCTTGAAACAGAGCGATTCAAAGGCATGAACATGTGGCAGGGACATTGTGGTTTTGAAATGGTGACTTACGCGACGCCATCGGGAAGACAGCGTATGCAGAGTGCCAATATAAACAATGCATACAGTTTTTACGCACCAGGCGGCATTTTTGATTCGGATAGTAATGCGCCGCAATATAATATGGGACTCAACACGGAAATGCTCATTTCGCCGCTACACATTGGCACACATATCGATTCGCTCTGTCATTTCTCTGCGGGTGAGGATAATCATATTTATAATGGTTTTCCCGAAAAAGCATACGGCCACGATTTTGGATCAATGCGATGCGGTGCCGAAACGATTCCACCCATTATTACGCGAGGGATCTTGCTTGACATCGCAAGCTACAAAGGAAAAGAGCAGATGCCTGACGATTATATCATCAGCGCAGAGGACTGCGAAGGCTGTGCAGATTGGGAAAATATTACACTTCGACCTGGAGACGCTGTATTTATGCGTTTGGGTGCAAAATGGCCAGACGCCATGTGTGGCACTGCTGGTGTGGGGATCAGTGCGGCACGGTATCTTGTCGAAGAATGCGGTGCGGTTGTTATCGGTGATGACAATGGCGATATTGACGGTCACGACAAAGATGGTCATTCGTCTGTTCCACATCATCCAAACCCAGTACACCACTATTTGTTAATTCAGCAGGGCGTTCACATTATGGAATATGTCACGCTTAACGCTTTGGCCAAAGATCAAAAGTATGAATTTTGTTTTATTTGTCTACCGGCAAAAATTCGCGGCGCAACCGCGATGTTTACGAGACCGATTGCATTAACATAAAAAGATAAGGAAAAGATTATGGATTTTAGTTTAACGGAGCAACAGAAAGCCATTCAACAAAAAGCACGGGCTTTCGCACAACGAGAACTTGCGCCGGGCGCTCAAGAACGTGATATGACGGAAGTCTTTCCAATGGATATTTTGAAGAAACTCGGTAATGAAGGCCTCATTGGACTGCAGTTTCCGAAAGCGTATGGAGGCCAAGGCCTTGACTACCTTTCATTCATTCTCGTTGTTGAAGAATTATGCAAAGTTGATTCCGCGTTCGGGATTGCCTACGCGATTTCTTCGACTTTTACAACGGGGATCAATCTTTTTGGCAGTGAAGCACAGAAACAGCATGTGATGCCGCGAATGTTTGAAGGCGATGCGCTGGGGTGTTTCGCTTTGACCGAACCAGACGCTGGTTCGGATGCGGGTGCAGCCAAAACGACAGCAGTACTCGATGGCGACACATATGTTGTCAATGGCAAGAAACGTTACATCACGAATAGCGCGGTCGCGGATTACTGCATGCTTATTGCGAACACAGATTTATCTCGCGGTTCCAAAGGGCTTTCCGCATTTCTCGTCGATTTAAAGGAAACACCGGGGGTGTCCATTGGTCATATCGAGAATAAATGTGGGATCCGCAGCGCAAAAGTTGCAGAAATTATTTTTGAAGACGCGAGAATTCCAAAAGATCGCATGATCGGTGAAGAATTCAATGGATTTAGATACGCATTGACAGCGCTCAATGCAGGCAGGCTTTCTGTTGCAGCACAAGGTCTTGGACTTGCTCAAGGCGCATTCGATATCTGCCGAGATTATATGAAGGAAAGAAAGCAGTTTGGCCGACCTTTATACACCAATCAATACTTAGCTTTTAAAATGGCCGACCTCCAAAGTGAAATAGAAATGGCCAGACTGCTTCTTTATAAAGGCGTATGGCTGCAGCAGAATGGGGCAGATTTCTCAGTCGCTGCATCCAAGGCAAAACTCATTTGCACAAATTTGGCCATGAAAGTGACCACAGAATGTATCCAAAACATGGGTGGCGCCGGGTATATGAGAGAGCAAAACATCGAACGTATGTTCCGTGATGCGAAAATTACGCAGATTTATGAAGGTACGAACGAAATTCAGCGTCTCATTATCAGCAAGCCAATGTTTAAATAAATAAATCAATCAATCGTTATTACATTATTTCATCCTCTTACTGCCGCTTCCATTTTGGAGGCGGCTATTTTTGCACTTAAACGAAAATAGTAAACATCACGCGCAGGAAGGAGACACATCATGTATACAGTGATCATAAAAGCAATTGGATTTGTGGTGATTATCGCCTTGGGCTATTTCAGCCAAAAATTCGGAATTGTGACTAAAGAAGATGGTAAAATATTTGGCAAAGTTATTATGACTTTCACATTGCCATGTTCATTAATTTACGGTTTTTCGGGCGTACATTTTAATATGTTGATGCTCTTTGCACTCGTGATTGGTTTTACGATGTCGACGATCGGTTTGATTTTAGGAGACATCGTTTCCGGAAAGTCTGCGAAATTGGCACGAGGCAACAATATGTTGTGCTGCTCCGGTTATAATATCGGCAACTTTGCAATTCCGTTTAGTCAGAGTTTTTTCCCTCTGGCAGCGACAAGCTATCTCGGCATGTTTGATATCGGCAACTGCATTATGTGCCTCGGTGGAGATCTTGCCATCGTCGAATCCAAAATCAGTGATGGCAGCTGCTTGAATTTTATCGAAATTCTGCGTAAGCTCTATCACAGTATTCCCTTTATGGTATACGTTGTGTTGATGATTTTGTCTATCGTTGAGATGGCCGTGCCGAAGCCGATTTACGACATCGTCAGCCTCATCGCACCAGCGAATATTTTTTTGATTATGTTTATGATCGGTACGCAAATCGAATTTGATGGGCTGTCGACTGTATTGCGGCCAGTTATGCGCATATTTGCTGTACGCATTGCCATCGCGATTGGTTTTATTGTCGTTATTCAATTTATGCCGCTGCCGCAGGATTATCAGCGAATCATGACAATCGCAGTATTGTCGCCGATTGCATCGCCAACAATGATCTACGCAGAAGAGCTCGGCTGCGACTTGAAAGTAACAGCAGCGGCGAGCACCTTATCGATGCTGCTGTCTATTATTGCCTATGTTATCTACATGATTACGGTGTTATAATTGTGATCCAGATTAAGCGCAATGGACAAAAAAATGGACGCCATCTGTAATATACAGAATTGGCATCCATGAATGCATAACTGGATGAATCCCCATTCTCAGGATTCTGAGTAAAAAGGATAAACAAACAGGTAGTTTTTTTGTGAATGTTTTGGCTTACGCGTTCTTCTGAGCTTCTTCGATCGCAACCGAGACAGCAACTGTAGCGCCGACCATCGGGTTGTTGCCCATACCGATCAGGCCCATCATTTCGACGTGAGCCGGAACGGAGGAAGAACCTGCGAACTGAGCGTCAGAGTGCATACGGCCCATTGTATCGGTCATCCCGTAGGAAGCCGGACCGGCAGCCATGTTGTCTGGGTGCAGGGTACGGCCGGTGCCGCCGCCAGATGCGACTGAGAAGTACTTCTTGCCCTGTTCGATGCATTCCTTTTTGTAGGTGCCGGCAACTGGATGCTGGAAGCGGGTCGGGTTAGTGGAGTTTCCGGTGATGGAAACGTCGACGCCTTCCTTGTGCATGATCGCGACGCCTTCGCGGACGTCGTTGGCGCCGTAGCAGTTGACAGCGGCTCTTTCACCGTCAGAATAGGCAGTGCGGGAGACTTCCTTGAGTTCGCCGGTGAAGTAGTCGTAATCGGTCTTGACGTAGGTGAAGCCGTTAATTCTGGAAATGATTAAGGCAGCGTCCTTGCCGAGACCATTTAAGATAACGCGCAGCGGTTTTTTGCGGACCTTGTTGGCTGAACGGGCGATCCCGATAGCGCCTTCAGCGGCAGCGAAGGATTCGTGGCCGGCTAAGAAAGCGAAGCAGTCGGTTTTTTCGTCGAGGAGCATTGCGCCGAGGTTGCCGTGGCCGAGACCGAC
The DNA here is from genome assembly GCF_903789625.1 of uncultured Pseudoramibacter sp. Lineage (NCBI taxonomy): Bacteria > Bacillati > Bacillota > Clostridia > Eubacteriales > Eubacteriaceae > Pseudoramibacter > uncultured Pseudoramibacter sp. Next base: position 113,858 of record NZ_CAIFFF010000004.1, read on the forward strand.
CTTGCGCTGTTCAGCGACAGAGCCCGGAATCGTGAAGGCCTGGAGCCCTTCGCCGATGACGGCAGCGGCCTCTTTAGCGGTTTTGACGCCGCGTTTGAAAGCCAGCGCAGCGCCCATGGTGTAGGCCCAGCATGCGTTTTCAAAGCAAATGGTCTGAACGCCGCGGACGATGCCGGCGACGTCAACGCCCTTGTCGTCGCAGATCTGCTTAGCTTCTTCCAGAGAAGCGATGCCGTTTTCTGCTAAGACCTTGTTGATTTTATCGATTCTTCTTTCGTAATTTTCAAATAACGCCATGTCAAACCTCCTTATTCTTCACGCGGGTCGATGTATTTCGCCGCATCATCGAAACGCCCGTACTGGCCGGAAGCTTTTTCCAAGGCTTCCTTCGGATCGACGCCCTTTTTGATGTTTTCCATCATGACGCCGAGATTGACATAAGCATAGCCGATGATTTCGTCTTTGTCGTTCAGTGCCAGCTTGGTGACGTAGCCTTCAGCCATTTCGAGGTAGCGCGGTCCCTTCGGCAGGGTGCCGTACATGGTCCCGACCTGTGAACGAAGGCCTTTGCCCAAGTCTTCGAGGCCAGCGCCGACAGGCATCCCGTTTTCGGAGAACGCGGTCTGGGTACGGCCGTAAACAATCTGCAGGAATAATTCGCGCATGGCTGTGTTGATGGCGTCGCAGACCAAGTCTGTGTTCAACGCTTCAAGAATGGTTTTCCCTGGAAGAATTTCAGACGCCATAGCGGCGGAGTGGGTCATCCCAGAGCAGCCAATGGTTTCGACCAGAGCTTCCTGAATGATGCCTTCCTTGACGTTTAAAGTCAGCTTGCAGGCACCCTGCTGCGGGGCACACCAGCCGACACCGTGGGTCAAACCGGAAATGTCTTTAATTTCTTTTGCCTTGACCCATTGCCCTTCTTCAGGAATAGGTGCAGGTCCGTGGTTGGCGTTGCTGGCCACCGGACACATGTTTTTGACTTCTACAGAATATTCCATTCACATAACTCCTTTCAGCTATCGTACAATGATATTTTATTGATCAGTTTTCTGTAAACATCGCTTATATTATAGCCTTTAAATGTTAAAAAATCACTCTTTTTTTATCAATTATTATAAATTTGAGTTAGAATAGGAACAGGACAAAAAATGCGGACGATCTCCCGCGAATCGTGGAGTTTCTTTACTCTAATCAGGCAAAATCTTGTGGTGAATCGACTTGACGCAATGGGGTATAATAAACTGTATTTTAATGTAGAGAATACAGAAACTTAGAGAGATCAATTTAAGTAAAGGAGAGACGTATGGAATATACTCACAATTTTTCATCAGGTCCGCTCTTGATGGATCATATCATCGATGAATATTTTTCTCTCCGAAAGGCTAGAGGGAAGTGCCTGAGGTGCCCGAAGTACAACAAGTTCTGGTCGTGCCCCGAATTCGGGTTTGACGAAAAGCTGCTGCTCGGACAGTTCAAGTACCTTTACGTGATTGGCCGGGAATACGCCGTTCCGAAGGAACACAAGCAGCGGATCACCGGCACGGTCCGGACGCGGAATTACGTCGAAGAAGTCAAGGAGCGGATGAACACTGAAAGCTGGCGGGATCTGTTGGAAATCGAAAAGGATTATCCGAACGTGATGACCCTGCGCCCCGGCAACTGCAACATCTGTGTCGCAGCCGGCGTCGGCTGCGCGAAGCAGGAACACAAGCGTTGCCGCCACACCGAGCTGATGCGCTTTTCGATGGAAGCCCTGGGGCTCGACACCGACTCCATCGCGAAATTCGAGGTGGGGATGATGCTCAACTGGCCGACCGACACCCACCTGCCGGAAAAAATCGCGTGCCTGATGGGCGTGATGACCAACGAAAAAATCCCGATGGTCCAGCTGCGCAGCTACTTCCCAGACGCACAGAAATCCTACCTCAAGGCCGGGCAGACGATTCTCGGCGGCGAAGATGCGCCGAAGGCGAAGCGCGTCGACAGCTGGCTGGAACACCAGGCCGAGGAAGCGCGGATCCGCGAAGAACGGGAAGAAGCCATGGCCCGGGCCGCGGCTGAAGAGGAAAAGATGATGGCCGAAGCGGCAGCCGCTCAGGCACACCCCTGGACGCAGCGCGATGAACCGGCCGACGAAGCGCCGGCTGCTGACCAGCCGCAGGCGGAAAACAGCGAGGACCTCGACGAAAACGGCCAGCCGAAATACAAATGGCTCGGCTTCAAACGGTCCGTCGAAGAAGCAGATGAAATCATGCGCGAACGGCCGATTCCGAAGTTTACGAAAAAGGAACCGGAACCTGAACCCGAAGCGCCAGCCCGCTCGGCAGCGCCTGTCACACCTGAGCCGGAAAGCGCCGATGGCGGCAATCTTCAGTTCGACCGGATGGCGATGCTCCGGAGCAGCCTAGCCGAGGCCATCCGCCGGGAAATCCCCGACGCGACCGACGATCAGGTGGTGATGTTAGCCACGGAAACCCTCAAAAGCGCGGCGGCGAAGATGCAGAAAAAGAGCCACACCGCGCCGGGCAGCAAGGGCGGCACCACCTTTGCCCACGTGCCTCAGCAGCAGGTCGACGAAACGCGCCACCGCCAGATTCAGGCGGCAAGACCTCAAGAGCCGGAGCGTGAACCGGAATTGGAACCGGTGCCCGAAAAGGCCTCGATCTCGGAACAGGTGGTTCAGAATCTCAGACAGAGCGCGGCCAGACCGCAGTCGGCACAGCCGGCCCCGCAGCGCCCGAAGATGAAGAAAGTCGTGCGCCGGGTGAAACGGCAGCCTTCGGCCGACGCGACCCTGCCGAAGCGGGGCAGCGTGAACGATGTGCTCGGCGCCGCACTGAAAATCGCACAGACGGTCGTCTCCGAGCCGGAACCGGAATACGAAGAAATCGTCGAAATGGTCCCGGATGTGGAAGCGGCCTTTGAACAGCAGCCGATGGAACCGGTTTACACGCAAAGCGCGCCGGAACCGGAGCCGGAAGAACCGATGGATCCCAACGATCTGAAAGGGGACGACGACACCCGCTACAAATGGCTCGGCTTCAAGCGCGATCCGGACAATCCAAGACCACAGTCCGGCCCCGACGCGGCTGAAGCGCCTGCCGAACCGGAGGCCCAGAGTGCGCCGGCAGCAGAGGAAGTGGATCCCAACGATTTGAAGGGGGACGACGATACCCGCTACAAATGGCTGGGCTTTAAACGCGACCCCGACGCGGGCGACGGCTTCCAGCACGGCGACTGGCGGAAGAAGAAAAATTATTGATAAGGAGTGGCGGTGTGTGAGCGCCGTCACTTTTGTATTTAAAGGCAATTACGATATACAGGAGGATTGAACAATGTATTATTCAGCAGATATTGGCGTGTTCGGAGGCTCTGGCCTTTACGAACTGGGAGAAGAATACCGCCGCGTGGACGCAGACACACCTTACGGCAAACCGTCGGAAGCCATCAGCCTGCTCGACGTCAACGGCGTTAAGGTCGCGTTCATGCCGCGCCACGGCAAAAAACACATCTATTCACCGGCTGAAGTCAATTACCGCGCCAACGTCGACGCGATGGCACAGCTGGGCGTCAAATCGATCATTTCAGCGAACTGCGTCGGCTCGCTCCGCAAGGAATACGCGCCGGGCGATTTTGTCGTTACCGACCAGTACATCAACATGACCTCCGGCCGGAAGGACACCTTCTTTGAAAGTCCGACTGTCGAACATTTGAGCTCCGCCGATCCCTACGACGAAAAGCTGCGTCAGTTCGCGCTGGAAGAAGGGCAGAAAATGGGCCACGTCATGCACGACGGCGGGACAACGGTCGTCATCAACGGGCCGCGCTTCTCGACGAAGGCGGAAAGCCGCTACTTCGGCATGATCGGCGGCGATCTCGTCAACATGACCCAGTACCCGGAAGCCTACCTCTGCCAGGAAAAGAATATTCCTCTCGTCAACATCGCGTTGGTCACCGACTACGACGCCGGCCTGAAGGATAAGCCGGACATTCCGCCGGTTACCAACGAAATGGTCGTCCAGGTGCTCAACGAAAACACCGAAGAAATGAAGACTTTGATCTTCAGACTGATTGCACGGATTGGAAGTGAAGCATGAGACCGGTTTATTTCGAAGACGGTGAGTTAAAGCTCATCGACCAGACATTATTGCCGACGCAGGAAATTGTGCGCGGCTACACTGACTACCGCGAAGTGGCCGACGCCATCGTGACAATGGTCGTCCGCGGCGCGCCAGCCATCGGCGTCACTGCCGGCTACGCGGTGTATTTGGCGTCCAAAGAATTTGAAGGCCTCGACGCCGAAGCCTATCAGCAAAAGATGCAGGAAGCCTGCGACCTGCTCCGGGGCACCCGCCCGACAGCTGTGAATCTGTTCTGGGCCATCGATCGGATGTCCGGCGTCTTCAAGGCCGAACCGGACGCCGACCCGAAGGCGATGAGCGAAAAGCTCAAGGCAGAAGCGGACGCGATTTGCGAAGAAGATATCGCGATGTGCAAAGCGATGGGAAAAGCCGGCGCGGCGTTGATTAAGCCGGGCAGCACGATTCTGACTCACTGCAACGCGGGGGCGCTGGCGACGGCTGATTACGGCACAGCCCTCGGCGTCATCCGCGCAGCCCAGGAAGCGGGCAAGGACATTCAGGTCTACGCCGACGAAACCCGGCCGCTGCTCCAGGGCGCACGGCTCACGGCCTACGAACTGCACAAGGATAACATCCCAGTTACGCTGATTACCGACAATATGGCCGGCTGGATGATGCATCAAGGCAAGATCGACTGCGTCGTTGTCGGGGCAGACCGCATCACCCGCAACGGCGACGTGGCCAACAAAATTGGGACATTTTCGGTTTCGGTGCTGGCCAAAGCTCACCACATTCCGTTCTACGTCGCGGCCCCAACCTCGACGATCGATTTTTCGATGTTCTCGGGCAAGGACATCACGATTGAACAGCGCGACCCGTCGGAAGTCGGCCATTTCGCTGGCGTCCAGACGGCGCCAGACGGCATTAACTTTGAAAATCCGGCCTTCGACGTGACACCCCACGACAATGTCTCGGCGATCATCACCGAACAAGGCGTAATCTTCCCGCCTTTCGCGCCGGGGATCTTGAACCTCAAGCATTAAAAAATGATTACAGATCAACACAACCAAAACTGGACCACGAGCATGTTCTCGTGGTTCGGTTATTTTATGCCCTTTTCCGAGCGGATCGCGGCCATCGCCGACGCCGGCTTCGACGGGGTGATGCTCTCTTGGGAAGATGAAGAGGCACCGCATTTCATATCCCGGTACGATTTCCCAAAGCTGGTGCGGGACGCCGGCCTTTCAATTACGAATTTCCACGCGCCCTTCATCGGCTACAGTCAAATCTGGGAGCGGTCCTTGGAAGAAAACCGAGAGCTTCTCGACTTTCTCGTTCGGATTCTAAAAGATGCGGCGGATTTCGACGTGCCGGCTGTGGTGGTACACACGGTGGACATGGAGCTGGGGAATTACACCTTTGAGAACGGGTACGCCTTTTTCTCGGAGCTGGCGGCAGCCGGCGAGCGGTACGGGGTCGACGTCGCGGTGGAAAACGTTACGCGGCAGTTTCTGCTGTACGAACTCCTCGACCGCATCCAGACGCCCCATTTCGGCTACTGCTACGACACGTCCCACGATTACATGCTGGGCTGCGGCAGCGGCCGCTTGATCGCGGCTTACCCCGATCGGCTCAAAGCGCTGCACTTTTCGGACAACGACAAGACCGTCGATCGGCACTGGATCCCGGGGGAAGGTTTTCTGCCCCTTTCCTCAATCCTTCAGACGCTGGACCGCATGGATTGGCACACGCTTTCCTGCGAGGTGATTGCGCCGTTTTGGTGGCAGACGCGGACGCCGCAGGAATTTTGTGCGGCGGTGCAGAAGGGATTAAAAAAACTGTTAAGAAATCCTAGAGAATAGTTGCAATTCAAAAAGGAATTTGTTATAATTCGTTCCGTCATTGTTCGAAGCTTGTCTTCGGACATTTCATTTCTTTTCCTTATTTTATAGCCGACGCAAGTCGGCTTTTTTATCTGCTTCAAATGATTGTATTCTCACAAAAAAGAAAGGCTGCCTCTTTCGAGACAGCCTTGTGAAAGGTCGCAATAAAATGATAATTATAAATAACGTTTGTGATCAGTTCGTAGGTGAACTAAACTTTAGCTTAGAGCCAGCCAACAACCATGTTGCCGAGCAGAGCGCCAACGATACCGCCTAAGATTGGCATGATACCGGAGATCCACATATAGCCCCAGTTAGCATCCTTCTGATCGTTTGGTTTGATTGGGCAGATTGCGTAAGCAATACGCGGGCCCCAGTCACGGGCAGCGTTCATAGAGAACCCTGTGGTTGCACCAAGTGCAAAACCGATGACCATGATGATTAATGCAACAACAAATGCGGAAGCGCCAGCTGCACCGACTGTTGCTGGAATAGTCTTGATGAAGAACAGCAGGAAGATCGTTGCGAAGAATTCTGAGAATGCGTTTGCGCCCTTGTTGTCAATTGCGCCAGCAGTGCAGAAGATTCCTCTTAACGTTGCGTTGTTCATGTCAGTTGATGCATCAAACTGCGGTTTGTAGAAGAGGTATACGAGGATACCACCGACGATACCGCCGAGAATCTGGCAGATGATGTAGCCAGGAACCATTGCCCAGTCAAAGCCGCCGATAACAGCTAAAGCGATGGTAACGGATGGGTTGAAGTGAGCGCCAGACTGTGCGCCGAAAGCCATAGCCGGCAAGCCAACTGCAAGACCCCAGCCGAGGATTACATAAATAGGACCTGAGCCCTGGAAGTTTGAATGATTAAGTGTGTTGGCAGCGCAGATGCCGTCCCCTAAGACGACGAGCATGATCGTGCCGATAAATTCGGATAAATAAGGAACCATTGTCCATCCCCCTTAAAATATTAAATTATGATAATAGAATTGCATTGTCTGAGCGGCAGGAGAATTCTCCCAAATCTCCTGCCGCGAGATCATTGCGAATCCCTTCACATCCAGTATTATAGAATATCTTAAGGAAAATGTAAAGCCTTTTCATCATAAAATAAAAGATAAAAAATAGAAATAAAAGATAAAAAAATGTTCTGAACATTCAAATTTCTAAATTAATGGTAGAATATATTCTATCACTTATCACATAAAAATCAAGAAATATTTAAGAGGAAAAGTCAAAATGTTGCGATTAATTGCAGGACGATACGACAAAACGCGCCCGACGATGACTCAGTTGATCGATCGGGAAATCGCCGACCGATTAAAGAAAGGCGGACACGCCATGCTGCTCATCGTGCCGGAGCAGTTCACCCTCGGCGCGGAGCAGGCATTGATCCGCGAAGGCGGGCTGAAAGGGCTGATCGGTGTCGACGTGCTCAGCCTCAAGCGGCTGGCCGCCCGCGTATTCGAAGAGGTGGGGCAGCCCAAAGGACAGGCTGTCGACGAGCACGGTAGACAGATGCTGCTGACTCGGGCGGTCCTCGGCTGCGGCCAGGATTTACGCGTCTACCAGAAGAGCGCATCTCAGGCAGGCTTTCAGAAAAAAATAGCGGACTTTATCGGCGAGTTCAAGGACAGCCAGCTGGGCGCGGCAGATCTCGACGCGGCGATGGACAAGGTTGATCCCGACCGGCTGCTGAGCCGAAAGCTCTCCGATATAAAAACGATTTTAACCGCCTACGAGGGACTGCTCGGAGACGAGCGCTTCGACGAGGCAGACCGGGCGGCGCTGGTGGCTGGGGCCGTCGGACAGTCGAAAAGGATCGCCGAGACATGCGTTTATCTCGACGGCTTTCACACCTTCTCCGAGGCGGACTTCAACATCGTCGGCCAGCTCATCGCTACGGCGCCGGAGGTCACGATGACGCTGATCACCGACGACGTCGACAACGGCAGCGACGGCGCGATTTTCGAAATCGCCGAACAGACCAAGCGCCGGATGATTGCGATGGCGAAGGACGCGGGACAGGAGGTGGCTGTGATTGACGCCGGCGAATTGGCCGTGCAGCTGTTCGGCGGCGCGCCAAAGGTCCAGCCGGCCGCAAAGGACTTGGCGCTGCTCGAGGACCAGTGCTTCGCCGCGATCCCTGAATCCTCCGGTGAGGTGCCGGCACACATCCAAATCGTGGAGTGCAGCGATTTGTGGCATGAGTCCGAGGAGGCGGCACGGCAAATTGTCGCGCTGACCCGGGACGAGGGCCTGCATTACGAGGATATCGGCATTCTCGTCGGCAGTCCCGAGACGATGGGCGGCACGATCCGCCGCGTCTTGAGCTTTTACGACATTCCTTGCTTTGTCGACGCGCCGAAATCACTGATCGGACAGCCACTGGTGGACTGCCTGATTGCGGCCTTTGAGGTGGTGGACCGGCACTTCGACACGCGGGACGTCATGGCCTTCGGCAAGTCGCCCTTTTCGCCGGTCGACGCGGCGGACATGATGGATCTGGAAAATTACGCTGTCGTCATCGGGATTGATCACAGCCGGTGGCTCACGCCCTTTGAAAAGGACGCGCCGGATATGCCGCGGCCGATCGCGGAGCTCAACGCCATTCGCGAAACAATCACGGCGCCCCTCGTCGACCTCGAGAAAAGGATGAAGGACGCGAAAACTTATCGGCAGCGCATTGCGGCGGCCCTCGCCTTTTTAGAAGGCCTTGACGTCCAGACAACCCTCGACGCGGCAGCCGCGGCCGCGGTGTCCGATCAGGACTTTGAAAAGGCGTCGACGGCTAATCAGATCTGGAATATCCTGATGACGGTGTTCACGCAGATCGACGCGGCGCTGTCCGACGAGCCCTGTACCCTTGCGGCCTTCATGCAGGTGTTTAAAAACGGCATCGACACCTACGACATCGGGATTCTGCCCGAGGACCCGGACGTCGTCGATGTGACCGACCCGTTCAGAAGCCGCCATCTTGGCAAAAAGGTGATGATCGTCATCGGCGCCAACGAAGGGCTGCTGCCGCCGGACGCCAGCCAGTTTCCGATTCTCTCGGAACGGGAACGGCGGGAAATGGCTGCGGCTGGGCTGGATCTGCACAACGACAGGCGCTACACCCAGGTCCAGAACCAGTACACCCTTTACCTCCAGATCGCGTCGGTCACAGAAAAACTCATCATTTATTACGGCATGAAAGGGGAGGACGGCAAGGCGCTGCGGCGCTCGCGGCTAGTGACGCAGATCTTAAATGTCTTTCCGAAAATGCAGGTCCACTCAGCGCTGTTTTTCGATCCGGAGCAGTCTTGGGACTGGGTCACGGGCTTTGAGGGGACGGAAAACATCGCTCGGTCTCAGGTCAGCGGCAGCGCGCCTCGCGCGCGGGCTGTGGCAAAGCGATTTGACGCGGCGGCGGACGTCAAGGCAGTGGCGGCGCTCGCGCCGTCGTTCTTCGCGCTGGACGACGGCATCGCCGACCAGCTCATCGGCCCGAAGCTGGTGCTCAGCGCGACGGACTGCCGGACGTACAGCGCCTGCGCGTGGCGCTACTTCTTAAGCGCGGAGCTGCGGCCGGTGCCGCGGGAGCCCTTTGAGGTGACGCTGCCGGATATCGGCAACGTCATGCACCGGATGATCGATGCCTTCTTTAAAGAACTGAACGCGTCGGGGACACGGCTCGAGGCGCTGAGTGCCGACGAACGGGACCGCATGACCGACCGCATTTTAAGTGACATCCTGTCTCGAATTCACGGCGCGGTCTTCAACAGCAGCGCGGCCTTCCACTATCAGGGGCGCAAGCTCAGGCGGATGGGCCGGCGCACGATGGGCATGCTCGCCGAACACCTTCAAAAGGGCCGCTTCGAGGTGGTGGACAGCGAACACCCCTTTGCGTACACCCTCGATTCGGAGGGATTGGCCAAGCCCGTCGTCATTCAAGGCAGCATCGACCGCCTCGACCGCATGACCCGGGACGGCGTGAGCTATTACAAGGTCATCGACTACAAAACCGGCAGCGACGCCGTCAAACCGGCCGACATTTATTACGGCCTGTCGCCGCAGCTCCTCGGCTATCTCGAGGCGGCGGTGCGCTACGGCCGCAGCCGGCACGAGGATGCGGAGGCCGCGGCGGGATTCTACTTCCACGTGGCCGACCCGATCACGAACGTCACCGGCGAATCCGAAGAGCAGGCCCGGAAGGATGTGGAAAAGAAATTCCAGATGAGCGGGATTTTCCTCGACAATCAGGCCGTTATCTCGGCATTGGACAGCGAAACTGACGGCGCCTCGAATATTTTCACCGTCGGCAGGAAAACGTCGGATTACCGTTACGCGCCCGAGGGGATGGCCGCGATTTTGTGGAAGAATCAGCAGAATTACCGGGACACGGCCCGGGCGATTCTGTCCGGTGAGATCGCGCCGAACCCTTATATGGTAAAGGATGAAACAGCTTGTAAGAATTGCGGCTGCAGAGAAATCTGCGGCTTTGCCAGAGAAATTGATCCGCGCATTTTTAGGCGGCTCGAGGATATGAATCAGGCGGAATTGCTGGAAAGGATAGAGGAGGAGCAGCATGAAATGGACGACTGAACAGGAAAAGGCGATTGCCACCCGCCACAAAAATCTGCTGGTTTCGGCGGCGGCCGGATCGGGCAAGACGGCGCTTTTAATCGAGCGCATCCGGCGGATGGTCGTCGACGAACAGATCCCCGTCGATTCCCTGCTGATTTTGACCTTCACCCGGGCGGCAGCCGGAGAAATGAAGGAGCGGCTGACCGCGGCGTTCACCGAGAGCCTGCGGCAGACGGACCCGCAGGATCGGGAGCGGGTGCACTGGCTGGTCGAGCAGATGCAGATTCTGCCGACCGCGTCCATCGACACCTTTGACGCCTTCTGCTCCCGGGTCGTTCGGGAATATTTTCAGGAGGTGGACGTGGACCCGGACTATCGCATCGGCGACGCCACTGAGCTTACGATGCTCTACACTCAGGCGCAGGACGAGGTGTTCGAGGCGGCCTACCAGCAGATTCCTGAGGACGGCGGGACGGCCTTCAGCCGATTGGTCGACTGTTACACTACGGCGCGCAGCGATCAGGGGCTCAAGGATCAGGTCGAACGGCTGCGGCATTTTTTAAACGCCTTGCCCGATCCCGAGGCGTGGTGCCGGGACGCCATTGCGGATTTAAAGCAAAGCGGCAGCGATTTTGAGCACTCCAAATGGTACAAGGTGCTCGCGTCCAAATGTGCAGAGGATTTGTCGGCCGCCGAGGCGGAGCTTGACCAGGGGCTCAGCATCATTGAGGGCGACGCGGATTTCGTGAAGACCGAAGCCCAGCTGAAAGCAGAAAAGGCGATGATTGAGGGTGTCCACAGGACACTCGATACTGAGGACTGGTCGACCTTCCGGGCAGCGCTGATGGCCGCGGATTACGACCGTTACAAGGGCAGCCGCAAGAATAAGGAGGACAGCGACCGGGTCAAGGCCCATCGGAACCGCGCCAAGGACATTGTTAAAAAAGGCCTTCAGGCGGATCTCGCCCAGGATCCGGAGGATGAACAGGCCGAGGTTGAGGCCATGGCCGAGGTGATGACAGATCTCATCGCGCTGACGAAAGCTGTCGAGGATCGATTCACCGCCCTTAAAAGAGAGCGGGGCCTTCTCGATTTCGCCGACGTCGACCGGTACGCTTACAGGATCTTAAAGGAGCCGAACATCGCAAAGACCTTTCAGGAAAATTACGAGGCGGTTTTTGTCGACGAGTATCAGGATACCAACGCCCTTCAGGAGGGGATCATCGCGCAGATTCTGCGGCCGGACAATTATTTCATGGTCGGCGACGTGAAGCAGAGCATTTACCGCTTCCGTCAGGCTGACCCGTCGATTTTTATCGATAAATACAACGCCTACGCCACCGATGGCGGCGGGATCAACCAATTGATCACCCTCGGTAAAAATTTCCGCTCCGACAAGGGTGTCGTCGACAGCGTCAACGCGCTGTTCGAAAGGATCATGAGTCCCACATTCGGTCAGATCGCCTACGACGACAAGGCCCGCTTGGTGCAGGGCGCGGAAAGTGCAGGACCGGCGACGCCGACGGTCGTTCGAATTTTTGAAGCGCCGAGCGGGGATCGCCTCGAAAGAGAGGGCGCGTGGATCGCCGACCAGATCGATAGATCAGTGGGGCACCCGATCACCATTGCGAAGACCGGCGAGACCCGAAATCTGCGCTACCGGGACATCGCGATTTTGATGCGCAGCACGGGAGACGGCCGAGGGGAGCAGATCGCACAGATGCTCTCAGACAAAGGCATCCCAGCCTATTACGAAGGGGGCGCGTCTTATTTCAGCACGCCAGAAATCGAATGGGTGCTGGATTTGATCCGCATCGTCGACAACTACCGTCAGGACATGCCGCTGATGACGGTCATGCTCTCGCCGATCGGCGGCTTTTCCGCCGACGAAATGGCGCAGATCCGCATCGCCGGCGGGGACAAGACGTTTTACGAATGTGTGGACGCCGTCAGCGCTCAGGGGACGCCCCTCGGCGTGAAGGTTCGGCGCTGGCTCGACCAGCTCGCCAAATGGCGCACCCTGGCCTACGGTGCGGAGGTGTCCGACTTTTTGTGGCAGCTCTACACCGAAACGGGATTTTACATCTGGGCCGGCAGTCTGCCGGGCGGTGCCCAGCGGCAGAAAAACCTCGACGCGCTGATCGACAAGGCGCAGGATTATCAATCGTCGACCCTTCACGGCATTTTCCGATTCGTAGATTACGTCAAGCAGGTCCAGAAGCGCACCGACGGCAGTGAAGCGCCGGGCATCCTCAGCGAAAACGACGACGTCGTGCGGATCATGACGATTCACAAAAGCAAGGGCCTCGAATTTCCGGTCGTCTTTCTGGCCGATACGGCTCACCAGTTTAACCAGACCGACAGCACAGCCTCGATCATTCTGGACAAGGATCTCGGCATCAGCCCGGAATACATCGACGGGGAAAAACGCATCCGCCGAAAGACGATGGTACACCAGATCGCGGCGTATAAGAATAAGATGGATAATCTCGCCGAGGAAATGCGCCTGCTCTACGTTGCGATGACCCGGGCGATGGAACGGCTTGTCATTACCGGCGGCGTCAGCAATTTGGAAAAGGCGGAGAAAAAATGGGATAACCCCTGCGACGTGTCGCGCCTGAAGGCGTGCCGCAGCCCGCTGGATTGGATCATGCTCGCGCTCTACAGCCCAAACAGCGCGGGCGGCGCGGACAGTGCGGCCTTTAAGATCATCACCGGCGGCGAGGAAGAGGCAGAAACGCCGGCGGATGTGCGTCCTGCGGCGCCAGAGGCAGCCTGCTCTGAAGAAGACCTCGCGGAAATTGACCGCCGGATGGCCTGGCGCTACCCGAAAAAGAGCGGCAGGCGGCTGCCGTCGAAGATCAGCGTCACCGAGGTCGAGGCCCTGAGACAGCAGGATCGTCCTCAGGAAAAAATCGTTGAACGAAAACCTGTGCCCGACTTTCTGCGCGAGGCAGAGGATCAGTCCCCCGCGTTCACCGCGGCGGAATTGGGAACCGGCGTGCACACGGTGCTCAGGCACCTGAATTTGGAAAAATTGCGGGAAATACCGGACGACAAGATGCAGGACGCGGTCAAAGCCGAGGGCGAAGCGATGGCTGGGCGCGGTCAAATCGACGAGGCGCTGTTTGAGGCAACCATTAAAAACGGCGGCCTCGCCCACGCAGCGGCCTTTATGACTTCGAAACTTGGCCGGCGGATGGCGGCTGCCAGCCGGGTCGAACGGGAATGGCCCTTCGATTTGGAAATGCCGTCAGATAAAATTGCGCCGGATCTGGCTGAGCCTAGCGTGCTGCTCCAGGGGATGATCGATTGCTGCTTTTTGGAAGAACGCGGCGGCGAAAAAGGTTGGATTCTGCTGGACTACAAGACGGACCGCTGGCAGGATCGGGAAATCGGTAGGCAGAGATCTGTCCAAAAGTACAAGACCCAGATTGAAATCTACCGGCAGGCGTTAGAGGCATTGACGCCTTACCCGGTGTGGGAAAGCTATTTGTGCTTTTTGACGATGGAAACGTGCATAAAAATAGGCTGAAGGGTGAACCTTCAGCCTTATTTTTGTGACGTGACAAACAAACGCCGCGCTTATTGGATGCCGGCCATGACCTTTTCGCGGCCCGGGTGATCCTTTTCGTTGAGAATCGCCTTGAGTGCGGTCTGCACCGAACGGATCTTGCCCATGATGCCGATCGTAATGAAAGACTGGGGGCAGTTGCCGACGATTTCGTACGCGCCGACGTCGCTGGCCTTGACGGCGATATCCGCGCAGTACAGCATATCTGGAATGCTACCTTGAACGAGGAGCACAGCGCCGACGCCTTCTTCGCCGAATTCGTCCATAGCCTTGCGCTGGTCGGGGCGCATCTTCCCGCGGATGATGCGGATCGTGTTGTCATCCGGTTTTGAAATAAATTGATATTTAACGTTCATTGGAATCCCTCTTGTTGTTTAAATAATACATCTCTTCTGTTTATCATATAATGAATATAAACGGTTTGCAAGTTAATATTTTACACGATTATGCAAAATTTAGCGCAATGGCCTGAATGTAGTAGAAGGTGATCAGGCTTAAAATCATTTCGGGAGCAGCCTGTTCTCTGAAGGCGTCGATCTGTTCGACCGACAGGGATTCGGGATGGACGGCGATCGCTCGAACACAGTCGAAAAAATTCGACTCCTGGACGTCACTGGCAGACGGCGCGTTGATCTTGAGGGTCTGTTCGGCCCAGTCTAAAATTTCAAAGATCAGCTGATCGGGCATGTAAATCTTGAGCTTTGGCACCTGGATGGTCCAGGCCGTCATTTCAAGCATCGCGAGAATCGTATTGTCGGACTTGCGCCAGCTCGATCGGTTCATCAGCGCCAAAATCTTTTCCAAGATGTCGACCTGTTCCAGAGACGTGTAGGGCTTGTCGATGCCCAGCAGCGCCATCAAAATCTGGCGTTCCAGCGGCGGCTGCGGCGGAAAGCCGATGTGCGCCACCACCAGATCGAAAAACTGATGGGGACCGTAAGGGTTGATGTAAAGCTTGCGGCCGGTCAGCTGGCCCAGCGCCTTGAGGGTGTCGAGATAGCCGAGCTTGGCGTGCCGCTGGTGATCCTGGCCGTTCGCCGCCGCATTTTCCGGAGCGGAAAGGTCGAGATATTCCGAGCTCTGGATCGTCAAGAAAGACAGATCCCGCTGATTTTTGCGCACCGCTCGGCGCACCTCCACAGGGGAGTAGCCGACGGCCATCAGCTTTCTGCAGGGGAGAAGGACCGCCGTTTCAAGGGGAAGCTCGGACAAAAAGCCGGCTTCGAAGTAGGTAGCGTCCTGATCTCTCTGGGTGCGGAAAACTGGGAAAACTGCGCCGAGGAGCAGCGTCGGAATGAGCTGCCCGTTGGGAATCTCCTCGATCGTGCGTTTGACGATGCTCAGACTCTGCGGGTCGATGGTGGTGAGTATTAACCGGCAGGAGGAGCGTCGGATGATGGCCTCGTCGAGATAGCGGGACAAGGTCCGCCGCAAAGGTATGGCCTTCTGCACGAAGGTTTGTAAAAACTGAAGGCGAAAATCGTGAAAATTGAGATCCGACCAGTACTGCAGGTAGAGACCGGCAATGCTGTCGTTGAGCGCTGTGATCTTTTCGAGCACCGCGTCAGAAAGGAATTGAGAAATCTGATGGAGGTCTTTTTGGGCGATTAAGGCCGCAGCAATCCCCCCGATTGACGAACTGGCCACCCAATCCAAATGAAGGTTCGATTCGTTTAAAGCCTGCCAGGCGCCCAGCTGAAAATCCGCCTGAGCGCCGTTCCCGTTTAAGAGCAATCCGTATCTCATGATTTCGTCAATTCCTTTTTAATTCTGGTTGAACTGATTTGACTTGTTTTTTTAATTTTATTTTATCTTTTTAATGATTAGGCATCAGGTAACTTGTAGGGCGCATTCGGGTATTTTTCACGCAATGCGTCGACGAGCATGTACGCGACCTTGTTGATATCCCCGGCGCCGGCGACGAGCACCAGATCGCCCTTTTCGAGATTGTCGGTTAAGAATTTGGTGATATCTTCAAATTCGGAAATCACAACCGTCGGCACGTGGTGGCGCTGCTTGATGCGCTTGGCCAAATCTTCCGGGAAGATGTCCCATTCGTTGGTTTCCCGGTTGGAATAAATTTCACTGATGACAAGCTTGTCCACCTGATTGAATGAGTCGACAAATTCGTCGAACAGGTAGTAGATCCGAGAGTAGGAATGGGGCTGATACACGACCCAGAGATTGTTGTGTTCGTGGTGCAGGCAGGCGTCGATGACGACCTTGAGCTCGGTCGGATGATGGGCGTAGTCTTCGTAGACGTTGATGCCGTCCACCTGGCCGCGGAATTCGAAACGGCGTTTGGCACCGCTGAACTGGTCGAGGGCTTTTTCGATCGCTTCCGTACCGACGCCGAGATAGTCGGCGCAGGCGATGCAGGCCAGCGCGTTAAGCACGTTGTGCTGCCCCGGCACGCGCAGCTGATAGTGGCCGGCAAAGGTGCCGCCGTGATACGCGTCAAAAGCCGGGTTGCCATTGCTGTCGTATTCGATGTTTTTCGCGACCCAGTCGTTTTTGTCACTGAGACCGTAAGTGACGACCTGGCATTTTAAATCCTTGACTGCGTCGAGCACGTCCTGAGAGTCACCCCAGGCGATCATCAAGCCGTCCGGCGGGATGATTTCGCCGAATTTGTGGAAGGAATGCTTGATCTGTTCGAGACCGCCCTTGAAATAGTCGAGGTGGTCTTCTTCGATGTTGGTGATGATCCCGATGTTGTGGGAGGTTTTCAGGAAGGAGTCGACGTATTCGCAGGATTCAATGACAAAGTAATCGCTCTGTCCGAGGGCAGCGTTGCCGCCGAAAACCGGAATGTTGCCGCCGATGCTGACCGACGGATCGAGGTCCGCACAGTGAAGAATGGTCGCAATCATCGAGGAAGTCGTCGTTTTGCCGTGAGTGCCGGCGACGCCAATGGTTTTCGGGAAAATTTCAGAAAGCAGCCCGAGGTAATCGGCCCGTTCTACTTTCGGGATACCGAGGGCGTCGGCGGCGACCATTTCCGGATTGTCCGGATGGATCGCGGCGGTATAAACCACCAGATCGATGCCGTCGTGAATATTTTCGGCTTTCTGGCCGATGTGGACCACAGCGCCGCGGCTGGAGAGCAATTCTGTATATTTCGAATTTACCTGATCAGAGCCTTCGACATGGAACCCCTGTTCAAGGGCAATTTTCGCCAGACCGCTCATACTGCTGCCGCCGATGCCGATGAAATAGACCGTTTCAATAGGGTGGCCATATTTTTCAGACAAATGTTTTTTCATATCATGCTTTGATGATACTGAAATTGTATTTCCTTTTATATCCAATCTTATCTCCTTTTTACATTTATGAAAAAAGATTTTTCATTTATTATATCAATAGACTATGGTGAACGCAAATACTTATCAATTTGTCATTTTTTCTTTTGAAAATTAATCTGACAAAAAGATTAAAAATGGTTTAAAATAAATCGATTTTATGATAACATATACATATAAAAAAAGCGTGGCTATGACTTTTAGGAAAAACTGCGGAAGGGGGGCCGAAAAATGACGATTACAGATATTCGCGTCCGAAAAATCTATCCAACAGGGAAAATGCGCGGCATTGTCTCAGTCACTTTTGACGATGAGTTTGTTGTGCACGACATCAAAGTAATTGAAGGACAGAATGGATTCTTTATCGCAATGCCGAGTCGAAAGACGCCTGAAGGTGAATTCAAAGACATCTGCCATCCGATCAAGTCGGAAATGCGCAAGATGATGCAGGATGCTGTTCTGGCAGCGTACGACGAAGCCGCGAAAGCGCAGCAGGAAGAGGAAAACAGTCAAGATCAAGAAAATGAATCGCACACGTTAGAAGTAGATTACGAAGAAGAGTGAAGTTAACAAAGAGGAGGCTTGGACCTTCTCTTTTTTTGTTTGCGTGGCGCCAGAAAAAGATTATCGGCAAAAATCAAATTTATCCGGTGGACTTTTTTGAGATAAAAAGGTATGATAGGAAATAATTGGGCTTTTATGTTTTAAACCTGAAATCATTGGATAGGAAAGATTTGAAAAGATGAAGCAAACAAAAGCAGTTATTTTAGCGGCCGGGAAGGGCACGCGCATGCGCTCCCGAATGGCTAAAGTCCTGCACCCGATCTGTGGAAAGACTTTGATCGACCACGTCATCAACGCCAACCGAGAAGCCGGCATTCAGGAGATTGCGGCGGTCATCGGCTATCAGGCTGACGCGGTAAGCGCGGCGCTGCCGAAGGACGTCATGAGCTTCGAGCAGACCGAGCAGCTAGGTACTGGCCACGCGGTGATGCAGGCCCTTCCGTTTTTTGAGGGATTCGACGGCAACGTGCTGATTCTCGTCGGCGACGCCCCGCTGATTCGAAGCGAAACCCTCGAAAAACTGATCGAGGCGCACGAGGCGGGCGGCTACGCGGCGACGGTGCTGACGGCCAATTTTGACGATCCAACCGGCTACGGCAGAATGGTCAAGGATGGCGACGAGCTCGTTAAAATCGTGGAACAGAAGGACGCCACGCCGGAGGAACAGCAGATTCACGAAATCAATTCTGGGATGTACTGCTTCGACGCGGCGGCGCTCTGCGATGCGCTGTCAAAAATGACCAACGACAACGCACAGCACGAATACTACCTGACCGACAGCATTGAAATACTGAGGTCGGAAGGAAAACGCGTCGGCACTTTCCCGACGCCGGATTACCGGGATATCGTCGCGGTGAACTCCAAGGCCCAGCTCGCGCAGGCGGCGGCCATTATGCGGGACCGCATCAACGAAAAATGGATGGATGCCGGCGCTTTGATTGTCGACCCAAAACAGACGTATTTGAGCTGTGAGACGACGGTCGGCCAGGATGCGGTGATTTATCCAGGCGTCATTACTGTCGGCAAAGTCCACATCGGTGCGGGCGCGGTGGTCTACCCGTCAGTCATTGAAAATCGGGATATCGCCGACGGCGAAATTGTTCAAGCCTATCAACAACTGCAGTAATAGTTAAAGGATTCTACACTGGAGGATTTTATCAAAAATGGATGGAAATTTTAGCGGAACAAAGATCATTACGGGCAACGGCAACAAAAAGCTGGCTCAAGACATCGCTGCGTATTTGGAACTGCCCCTCTGCAACGCAGAAGTGCTGCATTTCAGCGACGGCGAAATTGGTCTGAACATTCACGAATCGGTCAGAGGCTCGGACGTTTTCGTTATTCAGCCGACCAGCGCGCCCTGCAATGACAACCTGATGGAGCTTTTGATCCTGATCGACGCGCTGAAACGCGCATCTGCGGGCAGAATTACCGCCGTCATGCCTTACTTCGGCTACGCCAGACAGGACCGCAAGGCGAAATCCCACGATCCGATTACGGCGAAGCTCGTCGCGAATTTGATCACGACCGCAGGCGCTGACCGCATTCTGACAATGGACCTGCACTCCAATCAGATTCAGGGATTCTTTGACATTCCTCTGGACCACCTGGCAGGCGGCAGCATCATCGCCCAGTATTTCGCCGCGGAAAACCTCGACAACCTGACAGTTGTCGCGCCAGACGCGGGCTCCGTGAAGCGGACGCGTAAGCTGGCCAGAGCCTTGGGCGTTCCTTTTGCGATCATCGACAAGGAAAGACCGAAACCAAACGAAGCGGAAATCATGGGCGTCATCGGTGAAGTTGAAGGCAAAAACTGTATCATGATCGACGATATGATCGACACCGCCGGCACGATCACTGCTGGGGCCAATGCCATCATGAAGCTCGGCGCAGCATCAGTCAGAGCGGGCTGCACCCACGGCGTTTTCTCCGGCCCAGCCATGGAACGCATTGAAAAATCTGCGCTGGAAGAAATCGTCACCCTCGATACCATCGAAATTCCGGAAAGCAAGAAAATCGACAAGCTGAAAATTTTGTCAACGGCAGACGTCTTCGCACGCGCCATCGATTACATCCACCTCGGACGTCCGCTGAGCCGCCTCTTCACAGGAAGCTACAGCTAATATGTACATCATTGCAGGACTCGGAAATCCAGGCCCACGTTATGCGAATACCCGGCATAACGTGGGCTTTATGACAATTGATACTTTGGCAGAGAAATGGTCGGTTGACGTCAGTAAATCTGAACATCAGGGCCTGACCGGGACGGCGCGCATCGGCGGCGAAAAGGTCATGCTCGTCAAGCCCCAGACCTACATGAACGAAAGCGGGCGCTGCGTCGGCGAGCTGGTTCGGTTTTACAAAATCGATCTGGATCATTTAGTGGTGATTTACGACGACATCGATCTAGACCCGGGACATCTGCGGATTCGGAAAAAGGGCGGCGCCGGTACGCACAACGGAATGAAATCGGTGGTTGCCGCACTCGGAGGCGGCAATTTCCCGCGCGTCCGCATTGGCGTCGGCGCTCAGCCGCCGGAGTGGGATTTGGCGGATTATGTCCTTGAAAATTTGTCGGGCGATGCGGAAAAAACGATCAAGGCGGCGGTCGATCAGGCGGCGAAGGCGGCGGAGATGATCGTCACTGACGGCGTCGATCTGGCCATGAACCGCATGAACGTGCATTAACAGAGTGATCTGAAATGAATCGGGAAATTTACAATTTTTTTGATACCAAAGCGAGCCGGGCGATCATCAAAAGCCTGAAATCCGGACAGTCTATCAACCTTTCAAACGTCAAAGATGGTTTGAAAGGTTTTTTGTCGTTGTTCATCGCGGATCAGCTCAAGATGCGTGTGCTCTACATCGCGCCGACGGATGTCGAAGCGGAAAAGCGGGCACAGAAAATCGCGACCTGGGACGCGGCACACACGCTGTACTTTCCGACAAAGCCGGTGCACGATTATTTCACCGACGCCCACAGCAGCGAAATCACGGAAAAACGCATGGCCGCGCTGGATCGGCTGCTTTTTGGCCGCAGCCACGATGTAGTTGTCACATCGATTCAGGCGCTGATGCAGAAAATGCCGGCGGCATCTGACTTTAAAAAGAAGATCTTGACGGTGAAGGCGGGCCAGCAGATGGACCCGATGACCCTCACAAGGCAGCTGGCCGATCTCGGCTACGTCGATGCGGATCAGGTCGAGGCCCGCGGCCAGTTTGCCCGGCGCGGCGAAATCGTCGACTGCTTTCCGATGAACGCGAAGCAGCCGATGCGCATCGATTTTTTCGACGACGAGATCGAGAGTATTGCGCCCTTTGATATTCGCTCGCAGCGCAGTGAGGCGGAGGTCAAGCGTGCGGTGATTCTGCCGGCGGACGAAAACGCGATGCCGGCTGCAGAACAGAAGGCGCGCTTAAATCAAATCGTGAAGCGGTACGGGCAGGACCCGGGCTACGAGGAACGGCTCGGCACGATCGCCGCGGCGCCCGCCGACTATCTCGAGGTGTTAAACGCCTTTGGAGACAGCGAAGGCGGTTCTTTGAGCGCTTACCTTGGGCCCCATTGGGCGGTGTTCTGGGACGACCGCGAACACTGCGGGAACAGCGCGGACGCCTTCCTCGAAAAGACCTTTCAGGATTTTGAAAGTCTCTTGGACGAAAAGCTGATGTTCCCAGAGGAACAGGATAAATTTTTCGATTTTGCGTCCTGCTGCAGCTTTTTAGAGGGGCATCCCTCGGCGGACGCCCGGCTTTTTTCCGAGGGCACGAAGGACAAGGGCATCGATTGCGATTCAAAGAGTGTCGAGAGCTTCGCCGGAAGACTGCCCCTTTTTGCCGAATACACCAAACGGCAGATTGATGCTGGCAGTCGGGTTGCCATCTGCTGCCGGGACAAAAAGGGCGAGAAACAAATGCGGGAGGTGCTCGCGTCTTACGACATCGCTGAATTCAGCGACGGACAGACGCCAGGTGTACTTTTCCTGAAGGGTGATATCTCCGAGGGCTTTGAGCTGCCGGGGGCGCGGCTCGTCTTTCTGAGACAGCAGGAAATCTTAAAGGAAGGCCGAAAAAAGAAACGCCGACGCCAGTTAAAAAACGCGCGGAAAATCGATTCCTTTACGAGCTTGTCCATCGGCGACTACGTCGTCCACGACATTCACGGGATCGGCATCTACCAAGGCATCCAGAAGATGACCTTCGGCGACACGACAAAGGATATGATGGTCATCGCTTATCACGGCGACGACAAGCTCTATCTGCCGGTGGAACAGATGGACGCGATCCAGGTTTATATCGGAACTGGCGGCGACCGCAAGCCCAAGGTCAACACCCTTGGCCGTCCGGACTGGAGCCGGACGAAATCGAAGGCGAAAAAAGCGGTCGAGGAAATGGCCGACGATTTGATCGCCTTGTACGCGGCCAGACGCCAGGCCAAGGGCTTCGCCTTCAGCGCCGACACGCCCTGGCAGAAGGAGTTTGAAGACCGCTTTCCGTACGAGGAGACGGACGATCAGCTCCGCTGCATTGAGGAAATCAAGGCCGATATGGAAAAGCCAGTGCCGATGGACCGGCTGCTCTGCGGCGACGTGGGCTACGGCAAAACGGAAGTGGCGCTTCGAGCCGCGTTCAAGGCAATTATGGACAACAAGCAGGTGGCCTTCCTCGCACCGACGACGATTTTGGCCCAGCAGCATTACCAGACGATGATCGAGCGCTTCAAGG
This sequence comes from uncultured Pseudoramibacter sp., assembly GCF_903789625.1. Classification (NCBI taxonomy): domain Bacteria; kingdom Bacillati; phylum Bacillota; class Clostridia; order Eubacteriales; family Eubacteriaceae; genus Pseudoramibacter; species uncultured Pseudoramibacter sp. Next base: position 136,559 of record NZ_CAIFFF010000004.1, read on the forward strand.
GCTTTCCGATTACGGTTGAGGTCCTCAGCCGGTTCAGAACGCCAAAGCAGCAGAAGGAGATCGTCAAGGATCTGGCCGCGGGGCGGATCGATCTGATTGTCGGCACCCATCGGCTGCTGTCCAAGGACATTCAGTTCAAGGATCTGGGCCTCCTCGTCGTCGACGAGGAACAGCGCTTCGGCGTCAAATCCAAGGAAAAGCTCAAAAGCTTTAAGGAAAACGTCGATACGCTGACGCTGTCGGCGACGCCGATCCCAAGAACGCTGCACATGTCGATGTCCGGCATCCGAGACATGAGCATCCTCTCCGAGCCGCCTGCAGGCAGACGGCCGGTGCGCACCTACGTGCTCCGGAAAAATCCGGTGGTGCTTGGCGACGCGATCGAGCAGGAGCTGGATCGGGGTGGACAGGTTTTCTTCGTCCACAACCGAATCAAGGACATTCAGGAAACGGCAGCGCAGATCGCGCGGATGGCGCCCAACGCGCGGATCGTCGTGGCCCACGGACGCATGACGCCGGATACCATCGAAACCATCATGAGCCGTTTCCTGAATCGGGAATACGACGTGCTGGTCACGACGGCGATCGTCGAATCCGGGCTCGACATCAAAAACGCGAACACGATGATCGTCGACGACGGCGACAAAATGGGTCTGTCCCAGCTGTATCAGCTCAGAGGACGGGTCGGGCGCTCCAACCGCCAGTCCTACTGCTACATTTTGTACGACAGGCAGGTGCTGTCCGAGGTGGCACAGAAGCGGCTCAAGGCGATCAAGGACTTTACGGCCTTCGGGTCGGGGTTCAAAATCGCGATGCGGGATCTCGAAATCCGCGGTGCCGGCAATATTCTCGGCGCGGCGCAGTCGGGCCACATGTTCAACATCGGTTACGAAATGTACTGCAGAATTCTCGAAGAAACGGTGGCCGAACACATGGGCGGCCAGGTCGAACACAAGGAAGCAGTGCCGGTAAAGATCGCGATGAACGTCGACGCCTTTATCCCCGAAAAATACATCGCAAGCGAAGTGGTTAAATACGACGTGTACAAGAAAATCGCAACCATTTCCGACGAAGAGGACGCCCGCATGGTCGAGGACGAATTGACCGACCGCTTTGGGAAAATGCCTCAGTCCGTTCAGAATCTGCTGACGCTGTCGCTGATGAGCAGTCTGGCCGGCGCCCATCAAATTACCGAAATTCGGGAAAAGGGAGACAAAATCTTGTTTTTCTTCGACGAAAAAGCAACGATCGAGATGCCGAACGGCGCGGTGATTCAAAAACTGTTTGACCAATTCGATATTAAATTCAAGGGCGATCCCCGTCGGGATAATGTCTGGTCCATCGGCGTTCGGGGTCAAAATGCCAGAATGCGGTGCCGAACGGTCATCAAATTTCTTAAAATGTGGAATGGCCAGGCCTAAATATGATATGATTACACCATAATTTTGATTTGCTAAAGGAGAACGTTTTGAAAAAACGAATAATGGGAAAGAAATGGCTGAAGGCAGCGGCCCTGATCCTCTGTGTCGGGATGATCGGCGTTTGGACGTCGGGGTGCGCGCTGGTGAACGTCAACGGCGTCAGAGACCGGGCACAGGTCATTGCCGAGATTAACGGGCAAAAAATCAAAAAAGCGGAATTTAACAACACGATGGCTTACATCGCGCTGACCTATTCGGTCAACGGCCAGTCGATGCCCACAGGGTCGGACCTCAAAACGCTGAAGCAGGACACCTACGATCAGCTGATACAGACTGAAGTCTTTGCGGCTAAAGCAAAGAAAGACAAGCGGAAGGTCGACGAAGACGTCCAGCGCAAGTCTGGACAAAAGGCTTACAAGGCGATCAAGAAGCAGGCGGCTAAAAAATACAGCAGCATCCTTAAAACCTATCTGACGACTGACAAATCTTTTGCGGCATTTATGGAAGACAACGCCGTGACCACGGCCTACGCGCAGAAGGCTATCGCCAAATACGACAAGAAGCTTTCGAAAAATCCAGATGCCTTCTTGAAGACCTCGGTCGGTTCTGTCGAAGGCAAGAGCGTAACTCACGGCGAATACTACTATCAGATGATTCAGCAGACGCTGTCGGCTTACGCGAGCTCCGGTCAGGCGCCGTCGTCTGACAGTGATACCCAGAAGCAGCTGGGGCGCAAGGCCTTCAAAGCGATCAACACCGAACGCAAATGGATTGCCTACTGCAAGGCACACGACATCAAAATTACAAAATCGGCGATCAAAAAGCAAAACGACAATTTGTCGGCCTACACCAAGCAGTTCCTCCAGTCGGACAGCGTGCTTAAAAGCTACCTTAGTGAAAATTTTGAAGGCTTCGACATTAACGCCTACAAAAAAGAACAGCAGAAAAGCGCGAAGGCTGCCGCAGCTAAACAAGCGGTCAAAGATAAAATTTACAGCGGCGTGAAGGTCACCGACAAGGCCATGGAAGACTATTACAACGACCACAAGGATACCTACAGCCCGAGCACTGTTTCTGCCTGCCACATCCTGACGAGCGATAAAAAGCTGGCTCAGCAGATTTACAAGGAAGCCAAAAACGTCAAGACCAAGAGCGCTTTTAAAAAGATCATGGACAAATACAAGGACAACAGCAAGGTCGAAGAAGCCAAGGATCTGGGCGCGTTCAAGAGCAGCGATATGGTTGAAAACTTCTCAAAGGCTGCGTTCAGCACCAATAAAAATTCCGTCGTGGGACCGATTCAGACCTCCTACGGCTACCACGTGATTTACGTCTACGACAAGAGCTCCGGCAAGAACGACAGCTGGAAGAATCACAAGGCCGCACTGAAGAAAGCCGTTCAGAAAGAAAAGGGCAAGCCAGCCTATCAGAAGTTGACGAAGAAATTCAACAAGGCTACCCGCCTGCGCATGAACGATCCGATTCAGTCCGCCTCAGAACTGTACGCGGAAAAGCTAAAGAAGACCTTCAAGGTCAAGACCTACGAAAAACGCATTAAATAAGGAAAAATGTTTAGAGGGTTAACGTGAGTAAAAAAGCAAGTAGTTATTTAAAGGGCGCAACCATTTTGACGGCAGCCGGATTTTTATCCCGGCTGCTCGGGCTGTTTTTCAAGGTCCCTTTATACCGCATTGTCGGCAGCTTCGGCAACGGCATTTACGGCAACGTGACGAACATTTACAACATGCTCCTGATGGTGTCGACGGTCGGGATTCCGGTTGCCATCTCTAAAATGGTTTCGGAAAGCACGGCTGTTGGCGATTACCGCGGGGCGAAGGACGTGTTCAAGGTGTCGACGACGGCGCTGCTCATTCTAGGCGCGGTCTCCAGCTTGATTTTGGGATTTGGCGCCCACGCCATCATCCGCCTGGCCCACTGGCCGAAGGAAAGCTACGCGGCGATCATCGCCATCGCGCCGGCGCCGTTTATCATTTCGGTGTGTTCGGCCTTTAGAGGCTTTTTCCAGGGCTTCCAGATTATGACGCCGACGGCCGTCTCCCAAATCCTCGAACAGATTGTCCGAGTGGCCCTCGGAATTTTCCTGTGCTGGTATTTCATGCATGGGCTCAGACATGACGTTGGGAAAAGTGTCGGCGGCGCTGTTTTCGGCGCGACCGCCGGCGGCATCATCGCGGCGCTCTTTTTGGTCTACGTGTTCTGGATTTTCATGTCGACCTATCGGAAGAAACTCAGAAAGACGACCCGCAGCCATCCGAGACGCTGGCAGAGTATTTTAAAGCGCCTCGTCATCATCGCGATTCCGGTCACGCTGACATCGGTCATCGTTTCGCTGTTTGCGACGATCAACTCTTTTATCTACGTCGGCCGGCTCAGCGTCGCAGGGATTTCCGCCCATACCGCGACGGAAATGTTCGGTGATTTCACCAACGTCGATACCTTGGTGAACGTGCCCCTCGTCATTTCCTCAAATTTGGCGGTGGCGATGATTCCGGCCATATCGGAATCCTTTGCACTGCGCGAAAAGAAGGTCATGAATCACAAGATTGACCTGGCGATTCGCATCATCATTCTGGCCGGACTGCCCTTCTGCGTCGGCATGTCGGTTTTGTCGACCGCGATTTTCCGCCTGCTCTTCCCGGGCTCCAAGTACGGGCCGGGCATGCTGCAGGTTTTCGCCTACGCGACGATGTTCATGATGCTCTCGAACACCTTCCAGAGCATTCTCCAATCCATCGACAAGTTCCGTGTCCCGCTGGTGACCTTGAGTCTCGGGATCATCGTATTCTCGGTGACCGGGTGGATCACGATGGCCATTCCGTCGATCAATATTTACGGGATGGGCATCGACTACATGCTGACCTTCATTTATTTGACCGTGGCCAATTACGTCTGCGTCAAGAAATTCACCGGCGTGCGCATCCACTGGCGCCAGTCGGTGTTCAAGCCGATTGTATCGGCTGCCGTCATGGGGCTGGCTACGGCGGGCGTTTACAACGGTCTGTACCCGCACACCGGCAACGTGATCGCGATGCTGCTGGCTTTTATCGTGGCGGTTTTGGTTTACAGCTTTATGATTGTGTTCACCGGTGTGCTCTCTGACGAAGAAATGGACGTGATGCCGGGCAAGCGCAGACTGATGCCGATTTATCACCGCATCGTCGGTCTCCGGAGAAAGGTATTCAGCCGATGAAAGATCCGAAGGATTGTCTCGATTTAGATCCCCGGCAGCTTTCGACGCTGTGCGCCGTGATGGCGGCGCTGCGCTCTGAGGGCGGGTGCCCGTGGGACAAAAAGCAGACCCACGAGTCGCTGAAGCGCTATTTATTAGAAGAGACCTACGAGGTAATCGAGGCGATTGATCAGAAAGACACGGAAAATCTGGTTGAGGAGCTGGGAGATCTGCTGTTTCAAATCGTCTTTCACGCGCAGATCGGTGAGGAAGACGATGCGTTTTCGATGGCCGATGTCATTCAGGGCATTAATGAAAAGATGATTTATCGTCATCCCCACGTTTTCGGCGATCTGACGCCAGACGAGGTGGACTGGGACAAGCTCAAGGCGGCGGAAAAGCACAGCGCCTCTCTCACTGACGAGCTGCACCGGATCCCGAAGGACTTTCCGGCGCTGATGGCTTCCGAAAAAATTCAGAAGAAGCTCGCGAAAAGCGGCAGACGCAAAACAGACGAGACCTTTGATCTCGAGCAAGTCCGCGGTGCGGTCGACGCGCTCGAGGGAGCGGACAAACCGGAACAAAAGGCCAAGGCCCTTCAGAAAATGCTGGCGGCGGCTGCCGATTTGGCGAGGTTAAACCATTTTCAGCCTGAGCTGTTGCTTAAGGAATACAACGACCGCATGATTGATGAACAGGAATTGGACGCAAATCATTAATTTTTCTTATTTCAGCACAGAAATTGCTTGTCTTTTCTAAGGGTTCGCGCTTATAATAGTAAAGAAATATTTGAATAGAAATCCATGGAGGAACTCAATGAATAAAACACAGTTAGTTGCATCAATTTCAGAAAAGTCAGGTTTATCCAAAAAGGAATCTGAAAAAGCACTGTCTGCTTTTACTGAAAGCATCGTTGAAGCATTACAGAAAGGCGACAAAGTTTCTTTAGTCGGATTTGGTACTTTTGATGTCCGCCACAGAGCTGCAAGACAGGGTCTCAATCCGAGAACAAAAGAACCGATTGAAATTAAGGCTTCAAATGCTCCGGCCTTCAAGGCAGGTAAAGCATTTAAAGATGCATTGAACTAAGTGAACATGGGAAAAGCCGGAGCATTCCGGCTTTTATTTTTTAGGAGGGAAAATGCGGATCGATAAATTTTTGAAAAATTCACGGCTGATTAAGCGCCGCACGGTGAGTAAGGCGGCCTGCGACAGCGGACGTATCGCCGTCAACGGTCAGGTCGCCAAGGCTGGCACCCAGATCAAGGAAGGGGACATCATCACGCTGTCGATGGGCGGCTCAACCCAAAAGGTCAAGGTGCTCGCGACGCCGGAACACGTTCGGAAGGAAGACGCCGAAAATTTGTATTCGGTGATTGAATCCTAACATGGCTGGGCAGCGTAAACGGAGAAAGCGGAGGCCGAAGCGCGTGAATCTCGCGGATTGGCTGTCGAAAAACGGCATCCGCCTGCTCGTTATCATCGGCATTGTCGCGATTGTCGGCACCCTTTACGGCACGAAGATTTCTCAGATCGTCCGTCTTGAAGCTCAAAAGCGCGAGCTGCAGCAGAATCTGGTCTCCGAAAAGAAACGGTCCAACCGTCTGAATAATGAGCTCAAATCGATCAAATCCAAACACTACGTGGAATATATCGCCCACAAAAATTTAGGCTTGGTCTATCCGGACGAGCAGATTGTCATTAAAGTCAACAGCCAGGCGGAAGCGAAAAAGCAGCAGAAGAAGGCTGAAAAACAGGCGGCGGAAGCAAAACAGAAAAACACGTCCGATTCCCAGGACGGCGCCACGACGACGGGGGTGGATCAATGAGACAGGATCATACAAAAAAACGCTACGGCGTGATCGATATCGGCAGCAACTCCATTCGGATGATGTTGTTCGACTACAACGGAAAGGCCCAGCCTTTCGCGAATGTCAAAAAGTATTTGCGCTCGACGCGCCTCGGACACGGCGTTGACGCTTCGGGCAATTTGGCCAGAACCTCGGTGGCGCGCAGTATCGACGCGCTGGTGGAACTCAAGGGCATTGCCGACGCCGAGGGCGTGGAGGAAATTTACGCCTTTGGCACCAGTGCGATGCGCGACGCGGGGAACGCGTCGGCTTTGACAGCGCCGGTTCTCGAAAAAATAGGGATAGCGATCGATATTGTCGACGGCGACACCGAAGCGAAATACGGTTTTTACGGCGTCTCTTCGTGCTTTTCCGGAAATATTCTCATTGCCGATATCGGCGGCGGCAGCACAGAGCTGATCTGCGGCAGCAGCTCTGCAGGTATCGATTGGGACAAGAGTCTGAACATCGGAGCGGTCCGCGATACGGAGAAATTTATCCGCGAGGACCCGCCGCGTAAAGCGTCGATTGAAAGCCTTGAAGCCCACGTGAAGGAACAGGTTGCCACGCTGCTCGAGGCACACATGCTGCCTCAAGACACGACCCTTGTTGGCATCGGCGGCACCATTACGACGTGTTCGGCGATGTATCAGCACATGACGGTGTACGATGAATCGAAGATTCACATGAGCACGCTATTGGCCGATGATGTGGCCGACATGCAAAACGACCTCGCGGCCCGTGATCTCGAAGGACGTAAAAAAATCGCCGGCCTTCAGCCGCGGCGCGCGGATATCATCGTGGCCGGCACGGCGATCTTAAACGCGGTCATGCGCTGCGTCGACGCCGAGCAGATCACGGTGTGCGGCCGGGATAATATGGAAGGCGCCGCCATCATACACTTTGGTCTGTAACAAAAAGATAAAAATTAAATAAAAAAAGAGTTGACAAGGGCAGGGGCTTAGATTATAATAGCTCTTGTCCTTGAAAAACAGGTGCTATATGTGAACGCCGGAGTGGCGGAACTGGCAGACGCACAGGACTTAAAATCCTGCGATCCTAACCGATCGTACCGGTTCGATTCCGGTCTCCGGCACCACTTATATTTTTATCATCTCGTCGCGGGGTGGAGCAGTTTGGTAGCTCGTCGGGCTCATAACCCGGAGGTCATAGGTTCAAATCCTATCCCCGCAACCATTTTTTTATGGCGGCGTAGCTCAGTTGGCTAGAGCATACGGTTCATACCCGTAGTGTCAGCGGTTCGACCCCGTTCGCCGCTACCATTTAAAAATGGCCCCTTGGTCAAGCGGTTAAGACACCGCCCTTTCACGGCGGCTACGGGAGTTCGAATCTCCCAGGGGTCACCAACTTAAAAATATCCTGAAGTGTTTCACTTCAGGTTTTTTTTTACAAAAAATTTGACAAATACAATTGCAAAATAAGTAAAGAAGAAAAAATGAAACCACAACGTATTTCCCAAAACGTTCAAGTCTTTGAAAAAACCGTCGACGATTTTGTGAAACGCCACAGCATGTTCGAGGCTTCCGACGGCTTGCTGGTCGGCGTGTCGGGCGGGGCCGATTCGATGGGACTGCTCACTTACCTTAAACGGCGTCACTCGGGGCCGATTACCGCGGTTCACGTGCATCACGGCATCCGCGGAGCGGCAGCCGACGCCGACGCGGCGATGGTCGACGATTTCTGTAAGCGTCAGGGCATTGTCTGCCGAATCGTCAAGGTCGATGTCCCAAGTGAGGCAGCGCAGAAAAAAATCAGTTTGGAGTTGGCCGGAAGGCAGGCCCGACAGCGTATTTTCGAGAAGCTTCTGGCAGAATACCACTGCAGCCGTTTGGTTTTGGCTCATCATATGAACGATCAGGCCGAGACGGTGATGATGCGGCTGATCCGCGGAACGGGCGTGGCCGGCGCCGCCGGGATTCAACCGGTCTCAGGGACAGTCGTGCGGCCTTTTCTGTGTGTCAAAAAGGACAGGATTACCGCGTATTGCGAGGCGCTGCACGTCCCTTTCCGTACGGATTTAACCAATTTTGACACTCGCTTCACGCGCAACAGCATTCGGCAGGATATATTGCCGCAGATGACGGCGATCAATCCCAAAGCCGTTGACCATTTGGCGGATTTTGCGCAGATGGCCGCGGCGTACCAAAGAGAAATCGATTTTTGGCGCACAAAGCTGACGGACCGATGGGTGACCCAAGACGGCGATAGTTTGATCTTAAATTTAACGGCATTCGATACGGCCTCCGAGCTGATGCGCCACTTGATCGTTCAAGACTGCCTGATTACGGCGGGAAAAACCATGGTCGACGTCGAAAAGCGCCACGTCGATGCGATTACGAGACTATTGGATACGGGCAAAACGACTTGGGATCTGGATATGCCCCATCGGGTCCAAGTGTCAAGGCGGTATCAAAAGCTGATTTTTAAGCCTGTCCTTGAGACAAAGCGCGATCGAACGACGTTGGCAAATCCGGTCCGATTCTGCATTGTCCCGGGCGGAAGGCCCCAGACGGTGGTCGGACACTATCGTATTACCGTGACAAATGTCGAAAATTTACAAAAAAAATACAAGAAAGGTCATTTAATCAATGAAATTCTTGTTAATTATGGTAGAATAAAACATGATTTAGTGCTGAGAGGGAGGGAACCTGGCGATACCTTGAAGATTCAAGGCGTCGGGCACCGAAAGCTCAAGAAGTTTTTAATTGATCACAAGATTGATAAAAATGAGCGGGCGTCAATGCTGTTTTTGGCAGACGGTCCGCGCATTCTGTGGATCCCGGGGATTTGGCGGGACGCGGAAATTGGAACAGCACAGGATCAAAACGATATGGGGCTATTGATAAGATTGGAGAAAATCGGTAATGAATGAGATAAAAAAGGTGCTGATAACGGAAGAACAGCTCAAAGCCAGAAACGCGGAGCTGGGCCGACAGATTACAGAAGATTTCAAAGGGAAAGATCTGCTCGCGATTTGCATTCTTCGGGGGAGCTACATTTTCTTCTCGGATTTGACCCGGGAAATTGAGCTGCCGCTGGAGGTGGCGTTTATGCACGCGGCCAGCTATTTCGACGGCACGGAAAGCTCCGGCACGGTAAATCTGCCGGATCAAAATATGCTTTCTGTTGAAGGCAAGGACGTGCTGCTGGTCGAAGACATCGTCGATTCGGGCCGGACCCTTGCGGCGCTGAAGGCCACCCTGCTCAAAAAGGGTGTCAACAGCCTGCACATTGTGACGCTGCTCGACAAGCCCGATCGCCGCGTCGTCGACATCGACGTCGATTATTCGGGATTTGTCGTGCCAGACGAATTCGTCGTCGGGTACGGCTTGGATTACGATCAGCGTTTTAGAAATTTGAAATACGTTGGCATCTTAAATGAAGAAGTTTATCAATAATTGAATGTTTTCAGGGAAAGGAGAAAGTGATTGAAAAAATACATGCGCATGATCGGCTTTTACCTGCTGGTCCTTGTGGTTATCATTTTAGCAGTTACCTTTTTAAATCCGTCGCGTGCTGAAACGAAGCGCTGGACTTATTCGGATCTCGTGACGAATCTGAATCAGAACAAGGTCGCCTCGATTCGAATCAACGGCTCAAAAGCGACGGGCAAAACGACCGGCGGTAAGCATTTTGAAACGGTCGTGCCAGAATACACCATTGATCAAATCGTCAGCAACGCGATCATCAAAAATCCGAAGCTGAAGGTTGAAATCGCTCAGAATCAAAGCTGGCTCGTCTCGCTGATTCCTTCGATCATTTTAGTCGTGATGATGGTGCTGTTCTTTATCATGCTGTCCCAGCAGTCCAGCGGCGGCGGCAAAGTTATGAGCTTTGGCAAAAGCCGCGCTAGAATGCAGTCGCCAAACGACAAGAAGGTCACTTTTGACGACGTCGCCGGCGCGGACGAGGAAAAGGAAGAGTTAGAGGAAATCGTCGATTTCCTGAAATCGCCGAAGCGCTACACGGATATGGGCGCGAGAGTGCCGAAGGGCGTGCTGCTGGTGGGCCCTCCGGGAACTGGGAAGACATTGCTCGCGAGAGCCGTCGCCGGCGAAGCTGGCGTGCCGTTCTTCATCATTTCAGGTTCCGACTTTGTCGAAATGTTCGTCGGGGTCGGGGCGTCCCGTGTGCGCGATTTGTTTGAAACGGCCAAGAAAAATGCGCCGTGTATCATCTTTATCGACGAAATTGACGCAGTTGGCCGTCACCGCGGCGCCGGTCTCGGCGGCGGGCACGACGAACGGGAACAAACGCTTAACCAGCTGCTGGTCGAAATGGACGGCTTCAGCGCCAATGAAGGCATCATCGTCATCGCTGCGACGAACCGCCCAGACATTCTCGACCCGGCTCTGCTCAGACCAGGCCGCTTCGACAGACAGATTACGGTCGGCCGTCCGGACGTGAAGGGCCGCGAAGCTATTTTGAAGATTTACCGGCGTAACAAACCATTGGATGCGTCAGTCGATTTGAAGGTCATTGCCAAGGGCACACCGGGATTCACCGGTGCTGACCTCGAAAACCTGATGAACGAGGCCGCACTTTTGGCAGCCCGCAAGCAGATGAGCGTCATTACGATGACCGAGCTCGAGGAAGCGATCAAGCGCGTCATCGCCGGCCCGGAAAAGAAGAGCCGTGTGATCGACGAGGGCGACCAGAAGATCACCGCGTACCACGAAGCTGGACACGCCATCGTCATGCGCTATCTCCACAACGGGGAAGACGTGCACGAAATTTCGATTATCCCGAGAGGGATGGCCGCCGGTTACACGATCTCGCTGCCGACTGACGACAGTCAGCACATGTCTAAGGGCAAGCTGATGGATAAAATTGCCGGTCTTTTAGGCGGGCGCGCGGCAGAAAAGGTCGCCCTCGACGATATCTGCACTGGCGCCTCCAACGACATTGAACGCGCCACGGATATTGCGCGGAAAATGGTCACCGAATGGGGCATGAGCGAACACCTCGGCCCGATGACCTTTGGCAACAACGAAGGTGGAGAAGTCTTCCTCGGCCGCGATTTGGGCCGGACCCGCAACTACAGTGAAGAAGTGGCGTCGGTCATTGACCGGGAAATCCGCAACATTGTCGAAACTGCTTACGAACAAGCCTGCTCGATCTTAACGAAAAAATACGACACTTTGGTCGACGTCGCGGAAACGCTGCTGAAGGTCAACACGCTGACAGGCGACGAGTTCGCAGATATTTACGAAAATGGCAGCGCGAAGAAGGCAGAAAGCGTCGATTCGGCAGATCAACAGGAAGACTCAAAAGAAAAAGAAGATGATCCAGCGGATCAGGCTGAAGCAGATACACCAGAAATAAAGACAGAAGCTGAAGGGGAAGAGATGAAAACAGAAGGTGCACCGGCAGGCGATGAAGCATCGCCGGAGGCTGCATCCGATGCGGAAGCTACGGTCTCCGAAGCGGAAGATCAATCAGCAGCTACGGAAGAATCGTCTGAAGCCTCATCTGAGACGGACGCGCCAACGAACGCATCAGAAAATGACCATACAGAAGAACAATAAGGAAACAGGAGGAGGATGGATCATGACTGAAGGACAAAATGAAAACGGCGGCCTGCGCGCAGGCATGGAAATGAAAAAGGATTACGTGGTCTCGCGCGATCAAACCGCGCGGGTTGTCGGAAGCGGCGGCCTCGAAGTATTGGCGACACCGGTTTTATCGGCTTGGATTGAAAATGTTGCCTACGAAATGGTCGATCTCTGGCTGAAAGACGACCAGACGACAGTCGGCGGCAGCATCACGACGGCTCATATCGCGCCGACACCGGTAGGTCTGAAGGTGCGGGTCAACGTCCGTTTGGAAAAAATTGATGGCAGAAAGTTAATTTTCTCAACAGAAGCGTGGGATACGGTTCAGAAGATCGCTGAAGGCGAACACGTCCGCTTTATTGTTGACAAAAAGCGCTTTATGGATAAGGTAGCGAAAAAGAAAGAAAACTGATCGATTTCTTCGGAACAATTCAAAATGATTTTAGTAATAGATGTAGGAAACACAAACACGGAAGTCGGCGCCTTTGAAGGTGACGATCTGATCACTTCATGGCGCTTTATGACGAAAACGCCGCGGACTTCCGATGAATTTGCAGTGACATTTAGAGGGTTCTTTCAGACCGATGAATTGGACCCCAAGGCGGTGGAATCGATCATTGTCGCGTCCGTTGTGCCGGATGTCATGCACTCGATGATCAATGGGGTGAAAAAGGTCTTCGGCCGCACGCCGATGGCAGTCGGTCCGGGCATTAAAACCGGTATGCCCATTTTGATGAACGACCCGACAGAAGTCGGCGCCGACCGCATTGTCGATGCGGTTGCGGCGTACAATCTTTACGGCGGGCCGGTCCTGGTTTTGGATTTTGGAACGGCGACAACCTACGACTACGTCGATGAAAACGGCGCGCTGGCGGCCGGTGTCATGACGCCGGGCATTCAAATTTCGGCCAACGCTTTGTTTGCCAACGCGGCGAAGCTGCCGAGCATTGCGATCCGCAAGCCCAAAACGATCATGGCTAAGGACACGGAAACCAATATGCAGGCTGGTCTGGTTTACGGCTATATCGGTCAGGTGTCGTATATCATCGACAAAATGTGCGAAAAAATCGGGGAACGCGTCAAAGTGGTCGCGACTGGCGGCTACGGCCGGATGTTTCTCGACGAGGTGGACAGCATTGACATTTTCGACCCGAAGCTGACCCTCAAAGGACTGAAAATCATTCATGATAAGAATCTTGCATCACGAAGGCGAAAGTGAATGAACGAACAAATTCATAAAATTGTGCCAGTTGAACTGGCACCGATGGCAGGTTATACCAACCTGCCTTTTCGTTTAATGGCGGAAAAATACGGCGCCGACCGCGTCACGACGGAGATGGTTTCGGCGAAGGGCCTGTACTACCGGGATAAGAAAACCGCCAAGCTGATGGCGACTGTGCCGGAGGAGACAGCTGCCGGCGTTCAGATTTTCGGCAGTGATCCCAAAATCATCGCAGAGGCGGTTGAACGTTACATCAATCCGCTGGATTTCGACTTTGTCGATTTCAATGCAGGTTGTCCCGCGCCAAAAATCGTCAAAAACGGCGATGGCTCGGCGCTGCTGAAGGACCTGCCGCTTTTGGAACAGGTCGTGTCGGCGATGGTCAAGGTTTCGAACAAACCGGTTCGGGTCAAGCTTCGGCTGGGCTGGGACGACGCCCACATCGTGATCGATGAGGCGATCCGCCGGGTCGAGGATGCCGGCGCGGCCGCAGCTGTCATTCACGGGCGGACCCGGGCGGCTTTTTATTCGGGAAAGGCGGATTGGGAGGCGATCGCCCGCGCGAAGACGCTGGTCGAGATGCCGGTGGTGGCCAACGGCGACATCGACTCCCCGGAGGCGGCGGTGCGCTGCCTCGACGTGACCCACGCCGATGGGCTGATGGTCGGCCGCGCCGCGGTGGGGCGGCCCTTTATTTTTGCGCAGATTAAGGCGTGCCTGGCTGGAAGGACTGTGCCACAGCCGTCAGCCGGCGACATCCTCAACATTGCGATCGATCATGTCAGGCTGGTCGATCACTGCGCCGGTCAGGTGGGGCCGATGGTCGAGATGCGCAAGCAGCTGGTGGCCTACACCAAGGGCATGCCCGATTCGGCGCGGCTGCGCCAGCGCATTTTCAGCTGTCAACGCGCGCAGGACATGGTGGGCTGCCTGACGGATTACGCCGCGGCGGAAGGGATCGCGATTTCATGAATCAGTGGGTAAAAGACGAACACGTCCGAATTGCGGCCATTGGCCGAGGCGAAATGCGCAAATCCGCCTGCGTGGTCGACAACCATCAGTACGCGCTGATGTTTTGGCTGAAATGGTTTGAAATGCATCAGACGCCTGCAGTGCTGGTCAGCATTGATTTTCATCCGGATACCGATCCGGCCTTTTGGCTCTACAGCTATCAGAAGGCGCTCGCTAAGGTGGATCCATTGGACGAAAAGGCGGTTGAGGCCGAGCAGCAGCGCGTCCAGCAAAAAATTCTCGGCCAGATGGATGTCCGCGATTTCGAGTCCGTGGCGGTTCAGATGCCCAAAATGAACAATGACGAGCAGATCAACACCGCGATGGATTTGGGAGTCCTGTCGGATTATCACATGATCAACTGCATGGCGGCCCATCACTACGCGGCTGGCACCCATTATTTGGTGCCTGAGCCGCATTTTGGCGATCTGTCCGATCAGATGTTTGCGGCCTGCGGTTTTGATGACTTGGTTATCGGCAGGGCGCCGCTGATTTTAGATATCGATCTGGATTATTTTCCGAGACCGTCCTTTGATACCGCTGGAGATCTTTTCAATAAACTCGTCAGACGCGCAGAGCTCGTGACGATGGCGCGGTCTGAGACGTATTTTCATTACCTCAAAGATGAGCAGGAAAAGACTTTTACGCTCCGCCGCTGCGAGGACGAGTGCCTCGCATTGTTAAATCGTTGTTTGACAATGGACGAGTGAGGCCGAAATGTTGTATAATGAGAGACAATCACAGGCTACGGATTAAAATAGGAGAATCGAAGGAAAGCACAATGAATTATCACGATTTATTAACAGAAGAAGACATCATTGAAATTAAAAACGGCGAATTGACAGTGGACATTTCGGACGTGGTTTACGATTCAAGACAGGTGCAGAAAAACGCGCTGTTTGTCGCGATTTTCGGCTTTGCCACAGATGGCCACCAATTTATCGAACCGGCTATCGAAAAGGGCGCGGCCGTGATCGTGCATCAGGCCGACCTGCCCCAGTATCACGACGACGTCACTTACATTAAAGTCACCGATACGCGCAAAATGCTCGGCATCATCGCAAGCCGATTTTTCGGGCATCCGTCGTCAAAACTGACGGTCACGGGCATCACCGGGACGAACGGCAAAACCAGCTCGACTTATTTTCTGACGCGGATTTTAAGCGAAGCTGGCAAAAAATGCGCGCGCATGGGCACCATCAACGACGAAATCGACGGCGAAATTTTTGACAACAAGGGTCGTACCACCTCAGAATCTCGGGATACCCAGGCGTTTATCGCGAAGGCGGTCGACTACGGCTGCACGGATCTCGTGATGGAAGCGTCGTCTCAGGCGCTGGATCTGGACCGGCTCGTCGACGTCGATTTTGATTACGCGCTGTTCACCAATCTGACCCAGGACCATCTGGATTATCACAAAACATTTGAAAATTATTTCTTAGCGAAGGCCAAGCTGTTTGATCAGACGAGCAAGGCGGCGATCATCAACACAGACGATCCCTGGGGCGTGAAGCTGGTGGAACGTATCCACACGCGCCATCCGGAGCTCAAGGTCATTACCTACGGCACGTCGGACGACGCCGACTACAAAATCGAATCGATCGATTGTACGACGAGAGGCAGCCAGTTTACCCTTCGTCACGGCGATGAAGAAGAAGCGCTGTTCCTCGATGTGCTTGGCCGGTTTATGGTCTTTAACGCGGTCGGCACGATCATTGCGGCGCGCGAACAGGGCGTCGACTGGGACATCATCAAGAAAGCGCTGGCCGACGCGCCAGTCGTCGACGGTCGGATGGACCGTGTCCCGCTGGATTTGGATTTCGACGTCATTGTGGATTACGCCCACACGCCGGATGCCCTCGACAACATCCTTTCGACGGTCCGCGAATTGACCGACGGCAAAATCATCGCGGTCTTTGGCTGCGGCGGCGACCGCGACCACGGGAAACGCCCGAAAATGGGCAGGATTTCCGCAGAAAAAGCGGATTTCACGGTGCTGACCTCCGATAACTCTCGGACAGAAGATCCGGACAAGATCATCGACGACATCGAAGCGGCCGTGAAGCCGATTACCGACCAATACATCCGCGTGACCGATCGGCGTGAAGCGACGGCGGCGGCGCTGAAGCTCGCGAAGAAGGGCGATGTGGTGGTCTTTGCCGGCAAGGGCCACGAAAAGACCGAAACCAGCCGGAATGGCGTGCGCCCCTATTATGAAAAAGAAGTCATTCAAGAAGTGGTCAAAGAACTCGGTCTTTGACAATAAATCACACTTATCAATTAAAAAAGCTGCGGTGGATCCGCAGCTTTTTTTAGATATAAAACATGTAGTTCCCTTTGTTTTTCTGCGAGACGTACTCGTCGAGCAGATGGGACAATTTGATTTTGGACAAGGTATCTTTGACGCCTTGATCTAAAACTTCGTACACATTTTCGTTCAGAATGCTTTCAATGGTTGGTGCTTTTTCTTCGACGCTGCTTTCTGTGGGTTCAAAAAGGGTCTGTTCCAGCGCCGATAAAATGTCGTAGACGCTGATTTCCGATGCGTCCCGCGCCAGGCGGTAGCCGCCCTGAGCCCCTTTCACAGAGGTGACGAGTTTGCCGCGTTTGAGCAGCGAGAAAATTTGTTCAAGATAAATTTTTGAAATGCCGAGATGGTCGGATAAGGTAGCGACGGGAATCAGTTTCCCGTTGGCGCTCAGCCAGGTCAGTTCGACCATGGCCGCGAGTCCGTACCGTCCCTTTGCAGAAATGCGCATGATTCCCTCCTAATAAACATACTAAATATATATATATTATTGTAATCAAGCAGGAAGGCGCCGTCAAGGCCTTTTGGAAAAATAAAAAAGCCCTGTGAATTTTTTTATTCACAGGACTAGGTTGGTGACAGTGATGAAAATTAGGGGGCAACATTGATGTAATTGTCTGGCAGCTCGTCGAAAAACATGATGCCGATGCAGTCGGGGCCGATATGAACAGTGAGGGCGGCGCCAGCGCCATGCTGCGGAATGATGAAATTCTTGACGCCCATATCCTTTGAGATAGCTTTTTTGACTTTATCTTGAAGAGACGGCGCCTTACTGTGAATGAAGCCGACACACTGATTTTTATCAGGCATTTTTTCGTCGACCAGCTCGAGAAGCCGTCGTTCCGCGCGTTTCTGTCCACGGACCTTTTCGTAGGGAAGAATCTTGCCGTCTTCAAAATACAGAATCGGTTTGATTTTCAGCATATCGCCGATGAGCGCGGCGTTCTTGCCGATTCGGCCGCCCTTGGCGAGCCAGCGGATATTGCCGACGAGGAAGAAGATATTGATGTGGCGGCTCAAAAAGTTCATCGTGTCGCTGATTTCCTCGAAGGAGCGGCCCAGCTTGTTCAGCTTCAGTCCCTGATGCAGGATGAGCATCATGCCCGTCGTAGCCGTTTTGGAATCGATGATTGAAATCTTCCGTTCGGGGTAATCCTCGAGAAGCTGAGAAGCAATGAGTGAAGCGGTCTGGAAGGTTCCAGAGAGCCCGCTCGAAAGCGCTAAATAAATGATGTCGTCGCCGCGGTCGAGGTATTTTTTAAAGCATTCCTGATACGTGACGGTCTGAACCTGAGAGGTCTTTGGAAAATCGTCAGGGTTTTGCTTGACGGAATCGAGAATCATATCTGGAGTGATATCGATGCCGTCGTAATAGGTCTTGTCTCCAATCGTGATCGGAATGGGCAGCACCTCGAAGGGGTAACGGCTGCGTATATTTTCATCAATGTCGCACATTGAGTCGGTGATAAATTGAATTCCCATCGGCGCCTCCTTTGGGGAATGTTAATCAAGATTGCCTAATATTTTATCATGGCCGTTTTGTTTTGACAACTTTGTTTTCATTTGCATTCATGATAAAATAGAAATAATTTTTGCAGGAGGACGACATTGACAACCATAATCGAGACGTTAAAAGGCGAATTTCATCTTTCAGAAAAGGTTTTGACGCGCACCATTGATCTGATCGACGCAGGCAACACCATTCCGTTTATCGCGCGCTACCGCAAGGAAGAGACGGGCAATATGAACGACACGGTGCTTCGGGAGCTGAACGATCGGCTCGGCTATTTGAGACGGTTGGAGGCTCGCAAAGCCGACGTGGCCGAGACCATCAAGGCGCAGGACAAGTGGACACCGGCACTTGAAAAGGCCCTCAGCCGAGCGGCGACGATGCAGGAGGTTGAAGATCTCTACCTGCCCTTCAAGAAAAAGCGGCGGACCCGGGCGATGAAGGCAAAGGAAGCCGGTCTCGAACCCTTGGCCAAGGCCCTTAAAGCCGGAGAAAGCGATGACGGACTGCTGGCTATGGCGCAAGATTTCGTCAATGCTGACAAGGGTGTCGCCTCGGCAGAACAGGCGGTTCAAGGCGCGCAGGATATCGTGGCCGAAGAAATTTCGGAACAGGCGGTCTTTCGGAAAAACATCCGCGAGGTCTTGGAAAAACGGTCGGTAATTTCGACGGAGGTCAAACCTGAATTTGCCGTTCAGAAAACGGCTTACCTCGATTATTACCACCACACGGAACCCATCGCGCACATTGCCAATCACCGCATTCTCGCGATCAACCGCGGCGAAAGGGAAAAGGTGCTCAGTGTCAAAATCGACGCCTTTGAGGCACAAACGATCCGTTACCTGATGAAGAAAACGGCACCGTGCCCCGAAGACGATGCCCACCATTATTTCGCGCAGGCCGTTGCGGACAGCTACAAACGGTTGATTTTCCCAGCTATTTCCCGGGAAATTCGCAGCAGCTGCAGCGAACGGGCCGAAAAATCGGCGATTGCGAGTTTCGGCACCAATTTAAAAAAACTGCTTCTCGGCCGGCCGTTGAAGGGGAAGACCGTGATGGGATTCGATCCGGGATTCAAAAACGGCTGCAAAATCGCGGTGCTTGACCCAACAGGCAAACTGCTGGCAACCTCCCGGATTTTCCTGCCCTACGGCAAAAAACGCAGCCCGGAGGCGGAACGGACGATGATACAGCTGATCGAAAACCTGCGCATCGACGTCATCGCCATCGGCAACGGCACGGCCTCCCGGGAAAGTGAACAATTTATCGCGGACCTGATTAGCAGGGAAGGCCTCCCAGTGCAGTACACCATTGTGTCAGAAGCGGGAGCGTCGATGTACTCGGCCTCGCCCTTAGCCGCTGAGGAATACCCCGACGTGGACGTTTCCCTTCGAGGCGCCATTTCCATCGCTGGCCGCCTGCAGGATCCGATGTCGGAGCTCGTCAAAATCGAGCCGGAGCATATCGGCGTCGGGCAGTATCAGCACGATGTGGATCAAAAGGCCCTGCGGGAAGCGCTGGCCGATGTTGTCGAGGACGCGGTCAACCACGTCGGCGTCGACGTCAACCGCGCGTCGGCGGTGCTGCTCAAATACGTTTCTGGGATTACGGAAAAGACAGCTCGGGCGATCGTAGCGTGCCGGGATCAAAACGGCCCTTTTTTCAACCGCAGATCGCTTTTGAAGGTCAAGGGCCTTGGTGCGAAGACTTACGAACAATGCGCTGGTTTTCTGCGCATCGACAGTGGGAACGAACCTTTGGACAATACAGCTGTGCACCCCGAATCCTATCCGGTCGCGAAGGCCGTGCTGAAGGCAGCGGGGCTGAGTGAAAATGATCTCAGGTGTCAAACGCCGGAGGAACTGGGCAGCGCCCTCGACGGCCTCAATTTGGATCAAATCGCCGAGACGTACCACGTCGGGAAATGGACGTTAACCGATATTGTGGATGAGCTCAAACGCCCGGGACGCGACCCGAGGGACAGCGCGCCGCCAATTATTTTAAAGCGCGAGGTGCTTTCGATCGAAGATTTGAAGCCCGATATGCAGTTGACCGGGACCGTGCGCAACGTGGTAGATTTCGGCGCTTTTGTGGATATCGGCGTGCATCACGACGGGCTGGTCCATATCTCCGAAATCGCTGACCGCTACATCAAGGATCCGTCTGAGGTTTTATCCGTCGGGGATATTGTGACCGTTCGGGTCCTGGATGTCGATTTAGAACGGAACCGCATTGCGCTTTCGATGCGTTTATAAAAAGGGCTTGACAAACCCTGAAATAGTTTGTATAATTTTTTATTTTACGTCTGTGACCTTTTATGCTATAATAGAATTAATTAACAGACAGAGGTGCAAAACATGTATAAAGTCGGTGACAAAATTGTGTATCCAATGCACGGGGCAGGCGTTATTGAAGATATCGAGGAAATGGATATCTTTGATAAAAAACAGACTTATTATAAAGTGACCATTGCATCCGAGGGCATGGAAATTTTAATTCCAGTTGACAAAGCCGATGAAGTAGGGTTGAGAGACATCCCGAATCACGAAGATATCAAAAAAATGTTCGAAGTGCTAGGACAGCCGCAGGACCGAATGACTTCCAATTGGTCCAAACGCTATCAAGACAATATGGATCAAATGAAAACAGGAGATCTGCTCGATGTGGCACGGGTGACGCGCAATTTGATGATCATGGACCGCAAGAAAGGTCTTTCGAGCGGCGATAAAAAAATGCTGATGACCGCAAAGAATTTCTTGATTTCTGAGTTGATGGTCGTCGAACATACTGAAAAGGAAGCGGCCGGCAACGCCATTGAAGATGCGGTCAAAGCCTGAACGAAACCCAAAGCCCAATCGGGCTTTTTTTATTGGCACGAAAAACTAAAAAATAAATTAAAAAGTTAATCATTTCGTAACAATTTCGGGTTAAATGGTATAATAGGAGCGTTATCTAAGGATACACCTATATTAGAAAGTATTAAAAGGAGGTGAGAAAAGATGTTAAAAAAGGTATTGCGCGGCATTTGCACGGTCATCGGCATCGTGCTCGGCTATCTGCTCGGCCTGCTGGTGTGCCGGAAGGATGCGCTGCCAGGACTGCTCAACCACGTTCAGCTGCTGCGTCAGAACCAATGGATCGTCATTCTAATTTTTGTTATTATTTTTGGTTTCATATTTTTTATTATTTTTCCATTGGTGGCGCGCATTGGCAAATCCATTTCAGAAGCGGTGGAAAAGGCCACGGCTGAAGTGCGTCTGGTGGATATTGTCCTCGGCATATTCGGCTTGATTATCGGCCTGTTAATCGCCATGCTGATCTGCGTGCCAGTCGGCCGCATCCCGATCAGCTGGCTGTCCAGCACCATTACCCTGATCGTTTACGTGTTGATGGCTTACCTCGGCGTGACCATTCCGCTCAAAAAGCGGGATCAGATTCTGGACAGTCTTCAAGTGATGCGGGAAAACAGCAGTGTCAAACGGCTGAACCGCAGAAAGGGCGGCAATCCTCTCGAGGAACACACGAAGGTGCTGGATACCTCGGTCATCATCGACGGCCGGATCTACGACATCATCCAGTCTGGTTTTCTGGAAGGCCCGCTTGTGGTGCCGTCCTTTGTGCTGGGCGAGCTTCAGCTGCTTGCGGACAACGGCGACGATTTGAAGCGGGTGCGTGGCCGCAGAGGGCTCGACATCATCAACAAGATGCAGTCGGAGTACGGCAGCCTGATTCAGATTGTCGACAAGGATTACCCCAATTTGAGCGGCGTCGACGACAAGCTGCTCGAAATGGGAAAAGAAGAAAAAATGAAAATCATCACCAACGACTACAATTTAAACAAGGTCGCGAAGGTGCGGGGCATTCCGGTTCTGAATATCAACGAGCTGGCCAACGCCGTTAAGCCGGTTGTGCTGCCTGGGGAAACCATGCAGGTGCATCCGGTGAAAAACGGCAAGGAATCCGGTCAGGCCGTGGCTTATTTAGACGACGGCACGATGATCGTCGTCGAAAATGGCCGGCGTTTCATCGGTCAACAGATCGTCGTGCGGGTGACCAGCGTGCTGCAGACCGCCGCGGGGCGGATGATTTTCGGAAAGGCAGAGCATCATTAAGATGGCGGAGATGAAACGACCCCTTCCTGGGGATTTCGTAGACAGAATGGCGGCGCTGCTTGGAAAAGAAGAGCTTTCGGCGTTTTTAGAAAGCTACAATCGTGTGCCGAAAAAGGGCCTGCGGGCGAACACCCTCAAGGCCGGACGGGAGGAGATGACTGGGCTTATCCCTTTTAAAACGCAGCCAATCCCGTGGTGCGACACCGGTGTCTACATCGACGCGGAGGAACGCCCCGGCAAGCAGCTGGCCTACAACGCCGGGCTCTATTACGTGCAGGAACCGTCAGCCATGATCCCGGCCTCGGCCCTTGCGCCGAAGCCGGGCGAGCGCGTGTTAGATATGTGCGCGGCGCCGGGCGGCAAGACGACTCAGCTCGCCTGCGCCCTTCAAAACCAGGGCCTTTTGGTGGCCAACGAAGTGGTCAAAACTCGGGCGAAGGTGCTCGCGTCCAACGTGGAGCGCATGGGCATCACCAACGCGGCGATTACCAACGTGAGGCCGGATCAGCTCGTCGATATTTTCGGCCCGCAGAGCTTCGATAAAATTCTCGTCGACGCACCGTGCTCGGGCGAGGGCATGTTCCGGAAGGATCCGGCGGTCAGGTCGGCTTGGAGCCTCGACAATGTCGCCCAGTGCGCCAGACGTCAGAAGAAAATGCTCGAGACAGTTGATCTCCTGCTCAAACCCGGCGGTGAGCTCGTCTATTCGACCTGCACCTTCGCGCCGGAGGAAGACGAGCAGATCGTCGAATATTTAGTCGAAAGCGGCAAATACGAGGTGCTGCCGATCGGCCTGCCGGGCCTGCCGGATCACGGTCGCCCGGCGTGGACGGTGCACGGCTGCGGGGCGGTTAGTCAGGCGGTTCGCGTGATGCCCCACCGCGTCGAAGGCGAGGGTCATTTTATCGCGAAGCTTAAAAAAACAGCAGACACGGCGCCGGTGGCTTCACCTCAAGGGAAACGTTCTAAAAAAAAGAAACGCAGCTCTTGGCGGCGGGCGTCCAAAAAGGATTTGAAAGATTTCACTGCTTTTTCGGAAGCGGTCGGCTTGCATTTAAACCGATCTGATTTTGTCATTGCAGGCGACACGTTGACCGCGCTGCCTGAAGGGCTGTATCTTGATCAATTGGACCGTGGTAAATGGGTGCGTCCGGGGCTGGCAATCGGCACTTTTAAAAAAGGCCGATTCGAGCCGTCTCATACCCTTGCGATGGCCCTTACGCGCGATCAGATTGCGTCGGTGTACGATTTTAAGGATGACGACGAAGCCTACGCCTATTTAAAGGGCGAGCCGATTGCGAATACCGGCACGTTCAAAGGCTGGACATTGATGTGCTGGCACGGCTATCCGCTGGGCTGGGGGAAGGCCTCGGGCGGCGCCATCAAGAATCATTTTCCCAAGGGGCTTCGTATTTTAAAGAAATAAAATTAAAAGGAAAACTCATTACAAAGTAAGGCGATTTTTATCATTGTATTAAATCTCTCAGGGATTTATCGATATCAACAGTTTTATACGCAAAGGGATCAATGGATTGATTTGGAAAACGTGCCGGGAACCACCGGGTACTGCGATGACCAGGCTGCCGCAGTCATCCGCAGACGGATTAAAGACTGCGGCGCCGAAGCGCTCCATTTTATCGACAATGGCAATTACCATTACCTGTCCTACTTTTGGCTTGAGAAGCTGAAACAGCCGGTGGATTTGTTGGTTTTTGACCACCACTCGGATATGCTGCGGCCGGTTTTCGGCGAGCTGATGAGCTGCGGATCTTGGCTGCTGCGGACGGTTCAGGAGCTGCCAAACGTGCAGCGGGTGATGATTTTCGGGATTGATCCCGATTATGTGAGTCACGTGCCTAAGCCCCTCAGAGACCGGGTGGCCACGGCGGATACGGACGAAGAGCTCCGCGCGTTTCTGAAGATACACCCCGGCGGATCCCTTTATATTTCGCTGGATAAGGACGTTTTTTCAACTCGGGATGTCCGTACCAATTGGGATCAGGGAACCCTCCGATACGCCCGTTTTGAGCGCCTGCTTAAGGCGGCGGACCGCACGCGGGATATTGTCGGGATGGACGTCTGCGGCGAGAGCACTGCGTACGGCGAACAGTGGCACGCCGACGGCTTTAACAAGAAATTGGTGGCGCTGATCCGCAGCACGCGTTTTTATCAGAAATTCTGTGCATAACAAAACGGTATCTTTTAACCGATGGTTAAAGGATACCGTTTTTTGATGGCGTTTATTTGTTTTTGATTTTGCCCTCAGCGCCATATTCGTCACGCCGTTTGTGGGTGTGGCGCGCCGTCAGCTTTTCGAAGACGTCGTCGAAGGAGACGCCCTGATAATTGAGCAGCACTGCGAGGTGATAGATCAGGTCAGAGGTTTCCGAAATCAATTCGTCGGGATCGCCGTTTTTCGCGGCAATGACCGTTTCAGTCGATTCTTCTCCGACCTTCTTTAAGATTTTGTCGAGGCCTTCGTTGAACAAATAATTGGTGTACGAGCCTTCAACCGGGTGGGCCTTGCGGTCTTCAATTTGGTCGTTCAAGGTCTTTAAAATCGAACTGTTGCCCCTGTCGAGCTCGGCGTTTTCGGCCAGCTCTCTGTAGAAGCAGGAAGTGTGGCCGGTGTGGCAGGCCGGGCCGTCCGGAATCACTTCGAGCAGCAGTGTGTCGGCGTCACAGTCGTAGTAGAAGGTCACCACGTGCTGGAAATGGCCGGAGGTTTCGCCCTTCGTCCAAAGGGCCTGCCGCGAGCGGCTGTAGAAGGTCGCCTTGCCGGTGTCCAGTGTGATTTGAATCGATTCGGCGTTCATCCAGGCCATCATCAGAACCTGACGGGTGTGATAATCTTGGAGAATAGCTGGGACGAGCCCCTGATCGTTGAATTGAATCGCAGCGTCATCGGGCGCTGTGATCACTTGCAGAGTTTGAGACATAATTTCCTTTCGTTGATGCAGAGTCAGACGAGGCGCATTGGGAGCCCTTCGTCAGACAGGTATTTTTTCAGATCTGGAATCAGGATTTCCTTGTAGTGGAAAACAGAGGCGGCGAGCGCGGCGTCTGCGCCAGCCTTCAGCACTTCGGAGAAGTCCGCCATTTTCCCGGCGCCGCCAGAAGCGATGACCGGGATTGTCAGGGTTTCGGATAACTTTTTGTTGAGCTCGATATCGTAGCCCTGTTTAACGCCGTCGGTGTCGATGGAGTTGATGCAGATTTCGCCGGCGCCGAGGGATTCTCCTTTTTTCGCCCATTCGATGGCGTCAATACCGGTGTTGTTCCGGCCGCCGTCGGTGAACACATCCCAGGAGCCCTTGTCGTTGCGTTTGGCGTCGATGGAAAGCACGACGCATTGGTTGCCGAAGCGCAGCGCCGCATCCATGATCAGCTGCGGGTTGTTGACCGCGGCGGAGTTCACGGAGACCTTGTCGGCTCCGGCCATCAGAACTTGTCTGAAATCGTCGGTGGTGCGGATGCCGCCGCCGATGGTGAACGGAATGCGCACTGCTTCGGCGACCTTTTCGACGACGTTGATGAAAATGTCCCGCTTTTCGTAGCTGGCCGTGATGTCGTAGAAGACCAGCTCGTCAGCGCCCTGTTCCGAATAGTACCGGCCCAGCTCCACAGGATCGGCGACATCTTGAATGTTTTTAAATTTTTTGCCCTTGACGACGCGGCCGTGGTCCACATCGAGACAGGGAATGATTCTTTTTGTCAGCATGAGATTGATCCTTTCAGGAATTCCGGTGTTCAGCCAGATATTGTTTCAAATCGATGGCCCCTTCGTAAATCGCCTTTCCGGTAATCGCACCGTAGAGACCCATATCGCGCAGACGGTCCAAATGTGCCGCGCTGGCGACACCGCCGGAGGCGATGATGTCGATATTGAGGTTTTGATTTAAAACGTCGAGCATATTGAAATTCGGGCCGGACATCATGCCGTCCTTCGAAATATCGGTGTAGACCAGTGTCGATAAGCCGATTTTTTCAAGGGAGGTGGCCAGCTCCAAGGCTTCGACGTCGCTGTCTTCGGTCCATCCTTCGGTGCGGACGATGCCGTCCCGGGCGTCGATGGACACGCAGATTTTGTCATCGTAATCGTAGATCAGGTGTTCAATGAAGTTGAAATCCTTGATGGCCTGGGTGCCGATGATGATGCGGGAAATGCCCGCGTCGATGTAGGTCTTGGCGATTTCCGCGTTGCGGATGCCGCCGCCGAGTTCGACGGGAATATCGATTGCGGCCAGAATCTTTTTAATGATGTCGAAATTTTTTGGCTTGCCGTCGAAGGCGCCGTCTAAATCGACGATGTGCAGGTATTCAGCGCCCCAGGATTCGAACTGCTTGGCGACTTTTACCGGATCTTTGAAATAGACGGTTTCGTCGTCCTTTTCCCCTTGGCGGAGACGCACGCATTGGCCGCCCTTAATGTCGATTGCAGGTAAAATGATCATGAAATGAGCTCCTTCCAGTTGATCAGCAGCTGATTGCCGACCGCCGCGCTCTTTTCAGGGTGAAACTGCATGCCGATGACGTTTTCCCTGCGGACAATGGCGGGAACCTTCACGCCGTATTTGGCGTAGGCGACGACGTCGCGGTCGAAATTGTCCGGTACGGCGTAATAAGAGTGGACAAAGTAGACGTAGTCCTTGGCGCTCAAGGTTTTGGCGATCGGATCGTCCGGCTGATGGATGTTCAGGTTGTTCCAGCCCATGTGCGGCACCTTCAGGCCGGTCTTCTTCGTGTCTTCAAAGCGGACGACCTTGCCGGGGACAAAGCCCAGGCCCTTCCACTGTCCGTCTTCTGAACTTTCGTCAAATAAGAGCTGCATGCCTAAACAGATGCCCAGCAGGTATTTGCCGTCTTTGACGTTTTTGACGAGGACGTCGTACAAATCGAATTTGTCCAGATTGTTCATCGCGTCAGCAAAGGCGCCGACCCCTGGCAGGACGATCGCTGAGGCGTTATTGATGGTTTTGGAGTCCCGCGTAATGATGCAGTCCATGTCGAGGGACTTCAGAGCTGTTTCGACATTTTTAAGGTTGCCGACGTCGTAATCGATAATTGCAACTGTCATTCAATCACTCCTTTCGTGCTTGGAATGCCGTGAATATAGGGATCGATGGCGACCGCTGCCTTGAGCGCC
Organism: uncultured Pseudoramibacter sp.; assembly: GCF_903789625.1. Taxonomy (NCBI): domain Bacteria; kingdom Bacillati; phylum Bacillota; class Clostridia; order Eubacteriales; family Eubacteriaceae; genus Pseudoramibacter; species uncultured Pseudoramibacter sp. The sequence goes on from NZ_CAIFFF010000004.1 coordinate 163,905, forward strand.
CGCCCAAATCCCTTGAAAATGCCTTCCACGATGTGGTGGTTGTTCACGCCGTAAAGGCTTGCCACATGGATGGTCATCCCGGAATGGGACGTGAAGGCGATAAAAAATTCCCGGAGCATTTCTGTTTCAAAATCGCCGATGTATTCCCGCGTCAGCTCGACGTTCCAGACGAGGTAGGGGCGGCCGCTGATGTCGACGTTGATTCGGCAGAGGGATTCGTCCATCGGCAGAAAGACCGTCGCGTAGCGGGTGATGCCGGCCTTGTCGCCAAGAGCCTTCGCAAAGGCCTGCCCGAGGACAATGCCGAGGTCTTCGAGCACGTGGTGGGTGTCGACGCCGTCGCCCTTTGCGGCGATCGTCAAATCGAAATGGCCGTGGGCCGCAAAAAGGGTCATCATGTGATCGAAAAATGCGACGGAGGTATCGATATTTGAGCGTCCGCTCCCGTCGAGATCGAGGGTGACGTTGACGTCCGTTTCGGCGGTTTTTCGCGCGAGGGTTACTTTTCGGCTCAAGATAAACTCCTTTTCAAGACCTTGATGACGGCGTCATTTTCCTCCGGCGAACCGACGGTTAAACGGATGTGGTCGACGTCATCGGATACATCGTGTTTTAAATATTTTACCAAAATGCCTTCGTCAAGTAAAGCGTCGTAGAGGGGCGCGCCGTCCGGCACTTCGAAGTAAATGAAGTTGGACGCGGTCGGATAAACCCGGGTCACGCCCTTTAAGCCCTTGAGGAATTCGTACAGACGCTGTCTTTCGCTGTTGAGAATTTCGACGTTTTTTAAGAGCATATCCCCATGTTTTAAAGCGATGACCGCGGCGGCCTGAGTCAGCTTGTTCAGGTTGTACGGCGATTTGACCTTGTACATCATGTCGATTAAAGGTTTGGGACCGACCGCGTAGCCGCAGCGGATGCCGGCGAGGCCGAAGGCCTTGGACAGGGTGCGCAGCACGATGACATTGTTGTATTCATTGACGATGTCGGTGAGGTCGCCTTCCTTTTTAAATTCGATGTAGGCTTCGTCGAGGATGACCAGCGCGTTGGTTTCTTCGAGGATGTCGATGACGTCGTGGCGCGGCAGCAGTGAGCCCGTCGGATTGTTGGGCGAGCAGAGATAAATCAGCTTCGCGTTTTTGAGCTTGGCCGTGTTGATGATGTTTTCGACATCGGGGTAGAGGTCGTCGTTGTCGGGCACCCAGATGAAGTCGGCACCGCCGATGACGCTCCAGATCTGATACATCGAAAAGCTCGGCGCATGGGAAATGACGACATCGCCGGGATTGATGAAGGTCTGGTTGAGCATGGACATGATTTCGTCGGAGCCGCAGCCGCAGATAATTTGATCCGCGTCGACACCGACGTAATCGGCAAGCTGTTCGCGGAGCGCTGTGGCCGACGGATCCGGGTAGCGGTTCAGCGGCATGCGCATAATTTCGTCGTTCAATTCCTTTTTAAGGGCGTCTGGAAAATCGAACGGGTTTTCGTTGGCGTTGACGATGATGTTGTAATTGGGCGGAACGACTTTGTAGGCCTCCAGGTCTTTTACACAGGGGCGGGTGAAATCAGGCGTCATTGGAAAATCTCCTTTCAATGGACTTCGCGTGGGCATCGAGGCCTTCCGAATAAGCGAAGGCGGTGATGTCGTCGGCAGCCGCTTTTAAATTGTCACGGTCGTACTGAATGATGCTGGACCTTTTGATGAAATCGTAGACCCCGAGAGGCGACGAGAACTTCGCCGTGCCAGAGGTCGGCAGCGTGTGGTTCGGACCGGCGAAATAATCGCCGAGGGGTTCTGGCGAGTACATGCCGAGGAAAATCGCGCCGGCGTTGCGGACACAGTCCAGATATTTTTCGGCGTTGTCAATGGCGAGTTCGAGGTGTTCCGGCGCGATCTGGTTCGTCAGCTCGAAGGCGTCATCTAAAGTTTCACAGACGAAGACGAAGCCGTGATCGGTAACGGAGGCCTTGGCGATGGCCTTGCGGCGCAGATCCGTGTCGATCTGGCGGTCAATTTCGGCGATAACCTGATCGGCCAAAGCGTCATCGGTCGTCACGAGCACCGGCATGGCCATTTCGTCGTGTTCTGCCTGGGACAGCAGGTCAGCCGCGATGTAGACTGGGTTCGCTGTGGCATCAGCGATGACGCAGACTTCGCTGGGTCCGGCGATCATGTCGATGGCGACTTTGCCGAACACTTCTTTTTTTGCGGTGGCGACGAAAATATTGCCAGGGCCGACGATTTTATTCACTGGCGCGATGGTTTCAGTTCCGTAGGCCAGGGCCGCGATAGCCTGAGCGCCGCCGACCTTGTAAATTTCGGTGACGCCGGCGATTTTCGCAGCGCAGAGAATGTTCTGGTTGATATTGCCCGAGGCGTCAGGCGGGGTGACCATCGCGATGGTGCCGACACCCGCGACGACAGCAGGAATCGTATCCATCAGCACGGTAGACGGGTAGGCTGCCTTGCCGCCGGGGACGTAGACGCCGACCCGGTCGATCGGGGTGATGTGCTGGCCCAAGGTGATGCCGGCCTTCGGATGGATCGTCCAAGTCGTTTCCTTCTGGTGTTCGTGGAAAGCCCGGATGTTTTCGGCCGAGCGCTTGATCGTTTCGATCAGTGCCGGATCGGTTTCGGCAAAGGCGCGTTCGATTTCTTCTGGGGTCACCTTCAGGCTGTCGAGTTTGCAGTGGTCAAATTTTGCTTCGTAATCTTTCAGTGCACTGTCGCCTTCGGATTTGACGCGGTCGATGATATCGAGGACTGTCGCGCGGACATCCTGATGGTCGGATTCGCTGCGCTTGAGGATGATGTCAAGTTGCTGTTTGACATCAGCGCTGTACGTGTATTTTTTCATATTGCCTCCAATTGCGTGTAATCTGTTAAAAAGCCAATTCCTTGAATTTTTCGACGATGGGGTCAATCTGTTCCCGCTTGGTCTTCAAGCTGACGTGATTGACAATGAGTCTCGAGCTGATATCGAGGATGCTGCGCAGGACGACCAGCCCGTTTTCCCGCAGCGTGTTGCCGCTTTCGACGATGTCGACGATGCAGTCGCAGAGGCCGAGAATCGGGCCGAGCTCGACAGAGCCGTTGATCGTGATCAAATCCACAGGCTGATCGATCTGCGTAAAATAATTTTTAGCGATGTGGGGATATTTGGTCCCGACGGTCAGCTTGCGGTTGTACTGAATCTGCGTATCCTTAAAGCCGGCCACGCACATGCGGCACTGGCCGATTTTTAGGTTGAGCAGCTCGTAGACGTCAGCCGGGTGTTCCAGAAGGACGTCCCGGCCGACAATACCGATATCCGCAGCGCCCTTCTCGACGTAGGTGCCGACATCCGGCGATTTGACGAGGAAAAATTCGAGGGTATCTGTGGTGTCGGTGAAGATCAGCTTGCGGCTTTCCTTCGAATAATCGGGAAAAACGTAGCCGATTTCCTTCAGACGGCCAATGGTTTTATTGGCGACCCGCCCTTTGGCCAGCGCCATTTTAATTTTATTTTTCTGTAAAGACATGATGTTCTCCTATTCCGATTCTGAAGCGACCGCGACGGATTCGATCGCAGTGACGGGATTCAGCGAGGACGCTTCCCATTTAAAGACGCCGTCTCTTTCAAAGACGTAGAAATCGGCATCCTGATAAAGTCTTTGAACCTGGAGCCGTTCAATCATCGCCGTCGGCAGAGAATTGATAACGAAGACCTCGGTCATGCAGCCCTGAGCACGCAGGCAGTTTGCGATGTCAAAGACGCCTTTTTTTTCGCTTTCCCGGTACAGCAATACGATGTGTTTGGGCGATTCGACGTGGATCAAATCGTGTTCTTCGAGGTAATCCATCAGACTGAGGAGATTAACCGCGAAACCGCAGGCCGGCCGGTCGATGCCGAACTGCTGGCTCAGCTTGTTGTATCGGCCGCCGTCGATGATCGGTGCGCCCCAGTTTCCGGCGTAGACCTTGAAGATCAAGTCGGTGTAGTAATTCATCGAGCTGGTGAAACCTAAATCGAAGGTGACGTATTGGTCGAGCCCGACAGATCTGAGGTGTTCAAACAGCGCGCTCAGATTTTTGACGACATCCTGCATCTTTTGGTTGATGCAGAGCTTGGTCATGCGGGCAAAAACGTCGGTGGGATCGCCGTAGAGCATCGGCAGCTCGAGGATAATATCCGAAATCTTCGGGTCGTAATGCCGGCTCGAGAGGAATTCCTGAATGTCGCCGATGTTTTTATTTTCGATGAGCTCGAATAATTCGGCGCGGTCTGTCTTGGAGATCGTCAGCTCGTCGAGCAGACAGTTGATAAAGCCCACGTGACCGAGGTCGATCTGAACGTCGTCTACACCGTTGGCCTTCAGCGACTGAATGGCCAGCGAGATGACTTCGCCGTCGCATTCTGGGGAATTGTCGCCGAAAAACTCGACGCCCATCTGCGTGATTTCTTTGCGGACGTCGCCGGGACTCGAAAAGTGTCGGTAGATGTTGGTCTGATAAAAGAGCTTGATAATTTCGTTCGGGTCGTGGTGATTGATGGCGGCCATCCGCGCGACGGAAAGGGTCGCGTCTGGCTTCAGCGCCAGCACCCGCCCTTTCCGGCTGATGAATTTGAACAATTCATTGGCCGAAATGGCGTCGTTGCCGATGAAGCTGTCGTAGGTTTCAAAGGTCGGAATAGCGACCTGATGGTATCCGTACCCGGTGTACAGATCGGTTAAGCTGCGTTCGATTTGAGATAAAGCTTGAAATCCCTGGTATTGGATATTTTCGAAGCCTTCAATGGTATAGGTTGTAAGCATTTTGCCTCCTGAGTCTGCAGTTTACTGTTATACTGTAACGTAAGAAAGTATAGACAGATCATAGCACTTCACTTAAATAAAGTCAACCGCAAATTCCGATAATTTGAGGTAGACGTGATTCGAATAAAATTTATTTTATCATAAATTGGATTTTAATCATTGAAAATTTATTTTCAATGGGGGACAATAAACGTATCAGAAAAACGATGAGAAAGAAGGGATAAAGGTGTCATATCGCTGTGTATGCTTTGATTTCGACGGTACGCTGGCAGATACGGAAGGCATGGTTTTCCGGATCTTCAATGAGCTCGCGAAAAAATACCACTACGCGCCGATCGATGCCAGTCAGCGCGACCGCGTCAAGGAAATGTCAGCCCGGGACATTCTGCGTCATATGAACCTGCCCTTTTATCAGGTCTTTCGTTTGATGTACGAAGGGCGCAAACACATGCGCAACCAGCAGGAGGATATTGTCGCCATTCAGGAAAATCTGCCGGAGGCTTTTGCGGTAATCGCGAAGTTGACAGATTATTGCGGCATCCTGACGTCTAATTCTGAAGACACAGTCCGCAATTTTTTGTGGACGCATCAGCTGACGCCATATATCGATTTTGTAGAAGGAGCCGCGCTTTTCTCGAAAAAGAAAAAACTTCTGAAACTTTGCCGAAAGCTGCGCATTTCCCCCACACAAATGCTCTACGTAGGGGATGAAACCCGAGATGTTCGGGCGTGTAAAGAAGCAGGTATCGATGTAGCGGCGGTGGACTGGGGCTACAATACCAAGCAGGCGCTCGCTAAATGCGGCCCGACCTACGAGGTGTCGGACATGGCGACCCTCGTTCAAATCGTGGCTTACCGCAACCGCAATCAAGAGGCGGGGCCGGAAAAGGCTCGCCGCTATATCAGACGGATGCGGAAAAAACAGCAGCGGACGAACTGACAGATGCCGATGAATCACAACTTTTTGGAAGACTGGCCCTTCGACGTATTATTTGAGGCCTTTGCACAACAGGGCGAGGAAGTTTACCTTGTGGGCGGGGCAGTCCGTGATCTGCTCCTCGGCAAACGTCCAGGTGACTGGGACTTCACCTCGAGCGCGGAGCCGGACAAGATTGCGGCTATTTTGGCCGAGGCTTTCCCTGGACACAACTTAATTTTAAAGGGTAAGCGCTTTGGAATGATCGGCATCGACCTGTCTGATGCGGACGAGGACGTGAGTTTTGAAATCACGGCCTTTAGAAAAGAGGAAGGCTACACCGATGGGCGGCATCCCGAGGAGGTCGCTTTTCAGGCGTCGATTTTCGAGGATGTGCGCCGCCGGGATTTCACGGTCAATGGGCTGTGGATGGACCGTCACGGCGCAATTTTTGACGCGGTTGGCGGCTTCCCAGATTTAAAACAGAAAAAAATACGGTGTATCGGCCAGGCCGACGAGCGGTTTGACGAGGACCGGCTCAGGAAATGGCGGTGCGTGCGTTTTGCCGCTCAGATCGGCGGGCAAATCGAAAATCACACCCGCGAGGCCATTATTGAAGCGCCGACGACAGATGGGGTGAGTGTGGAGCGCATTCAAATCGAATTTTCGAAAATGCTGACAGGCCCAGATGCCGCCTTTGCTGTGCACGAGCTGAAAGCCACCGGGCTTTGGGCTGATCTGCTCCGGCGGTCGGCGTCTGAAGATCTGCCTGAGCCTGTGACGGAAAAAATCAATGAGGTGCCGCCTGATCTTGCGATGCGTTTAGCCTGGCTGCTTCAGGATGGGCCAGCTGATCGAGCGCGCGCCTTCTTGAAAGGGCTGCGCTTCAGCAACCAAATCGTCAGTGAAGTGACAGCACTGTTGGATTTTTCTACGGTCGACTGCAGAGATATTGCCGGATTTAAGACATCCCTGCGCCAGATGGGAGCGCCGCTTTTTGGAAAAGCATTGGCGCTGCAGAAGGTAAAAAGCGATAACGCGCAGAATCGTGCGGTATTTTTAAAAATTGTGAACGACCACGAGCCAATTGTGCCATCCGATTTGGCGATTGGCGGCAGGGATCTCAAAGCCCTCGGCTTTCACGGCAGGCAGATCGGCAATGTGCTGGCGCGTCTACTGAGATGGGTTTATCAGTCGCCCAAACAGAACCAGCGCGAGGCGCTGCTCGAACGTGCCAAAGCTTGGCGCGATCAGGAAAACAAAAACGAAGGGAAACAATCAGAATGAATTTAACCTCACCGTCGGTGATTTCTGAGCTGATGGCGGCCCATCAGCTTCATTTCAACAAGCAATTCGGTCAGAATTTTCTGATCGATCAAAACATTCTCGAAAAAATTGTCGATGCCGGACAAATCACAGAAGCGGATACGGTGCTCGAAATTGGACCGGGTATTGGCTCGATGACTCAGGAAATGGCGGCGCGCGCGCATCAAGTCGTGACCGTTGAAATCGACAAAAAATTGATTCCAGTTCTCGAAGAAACCCTCGGAGAATTTGACAACATTGCGCTTGTCAATCAGGATTTTCTGAAAACGGACGTGCTCGATTTGATTCAGGCGCCGACACCGCTGAAGGTCGTCGCGAATCTGCCTTACTACATCACGACGCCGATTATCATGAAACTGTTGGAAACACCCTGGCCGGACGGCATTGACTTGTCGCGGATGACCTTTCTGGTTCAAAAGGAAGTGGGCGAGCGCATCTGTGCCGAGCCTGGCAGCAAAAGCTATGGCGCCTTCAGTGTGATCGTGCAGTATTACGCCGACCCGAACGTGATGTTTACCGTACCGGCGTCGGTCTTTATGCCGAGGCCGAAGGTTGACTCCATCGTGATCAGCCTTCAGAAAAGAACGCAGATGGCCTTTGAACCCTGTGATAAAAATCAGTTTTTTAAGGTGGTGAAGGCTGCCTTTCAGACGAGACGCAAAACGCTGATCAACAGCCTTTCAAACAATACGGCTTATCCGAAAGACGTGCTGCTCGACGCGCTGAATGAGGCCGGGATTGACCCGAAAAAGCGGGCGGAACAGATCGACGGGGAAGATTTTTGCAGGCTTTCGAATATTCTGTATCAAAAGGGCGCCAATAATGACATTGAATCTCATTAAAAATGATGATAAAATAAATTACAATCATATGTTTTAGAATAGGAGAGAAGCTGATGATCGGAGATCTATTACGAGGCAAATTCGTATCTAACCGTCTGTTGACGGATGTAGAAGACTGCATGCTCGAACAATACGAACTGCCGGAAGGCCATATCGATATCGGTTTGTTCACAACGGCGTGTGACGGCGTGGGGTATGTCGCGGCAGACGACGCGACGAAAAAGGCGAACGTGGAAGTGCCGAAGATTTACACCACCTACGGCGGCTGCGGCAAATTCAACGACGGGCAGGTTTTCGGAGTCATTTCCGGGCCGAAGGTGTCGGACGTCGAACGGGGTCTGCGCTACGTGCGGGCCTTTACCGAACAGCAGTCGACGCTTTACAGCATTTCGGACGATGATTCGACGCTGATTTACGCGCAGTGCGTTCCGAGAATCGGCCGTTATTTTTCAAAGGCTTACAATCTACCGGAAGGGTCGTCCATCGCGTATTTAATCGCGCCGGCGATGCAGGGGGCGATCGGCATCGATGAAGCGCTGACGCAGGCAAATGTCGACGTCGTGCGTTTCTGGAGCAGTCCGACCGAATCGAATATGAGCGGCGCGATTTTAACTGGCCGTGAAGCGCAGTGCGACATCGCGGTCAAGGCGTTCCGGGATGTCATTATCGAAGCGGTGCAGGATCCGATAGAGTATTAAATAATAATCGGTGGCAATTTAAAAGGGACGGTCCATTGCGGGCTGTCCCTTTTTTGTGTCTTCAAGATTTTATTCTGTTGTTGTTCCTGTTGAAGGCGAGCTTTCAGATGATTTTGGAGTAGTTTGAGGAGAATTCTCACTCGGTGTGGTAGTCGGGGACGTTGAATTTGTGCTGCTGCTTGTCGAGGGCGAGGTTGTGGTGGTCGTACGTTTTGTGCTGTAATTACTCGAATATGAGCGGGTTGATCGACTGCTTGTCGATGATGACGAGCCAGACGAATAAGTTGAGGTCGATGAAGAACCCGTAGAGGAATCGGCACTTGTGGTACCGGTCAGCGTACCGACGCCAGTTCTTCGGACAATGCCGTCGCTGATTTCATTGACGGTGTCGGATGGCGTGTAGGATTTTTCAGTTCCGTAAATGGCCTGATGCAGCTGGATGACGTTGTCAACCAGGGTTTTTGGCGCAATAGACGAGCCTTCGTAGGTGACAAAAGCGTAATAATTGTCGAATGGGACGTGCTGATTGGTCAGCTTTTTGCTATCTAACTGCATGTACCCCCTGAGCATGGTCGAAAGCTCGGTTGTGGACATGGACGTTCTGATATTGGGGTAAATCTTTGTAACCAGATTGGCCAGCTTCAAGCTGCTGAGCTTTGTCAGCTTATTGAAGACCTTATTAAAAACCTCCCGCTGTCGTTCCGTCCGTCCAAAGTCGTTGTCGCTGTAACGGTTGCGGCTGTAAGCCAGCGCCTGAATTCCGTTTAAGTGATTCTTTCCAGTGTGAGTCAATGTCTTGGCTTGGGTGTTATTCAGCCGGTTATAATCGTTGATGTATTTATTGGTGTATTTTAATATACTGTCATCTTTGATGTTGATGGTGACGCCGCCAACGGTGTTTACGGCATCGATCATGCATTGAAAGCTGATGGTGACGTAATCGGTGATGTTCAAGTCGTAGTTTTCATTTATGGTCTTGACCGCCAGCTCTGGACCGCCGTAGCTGTACGCCGCGTTGATTTTCGTGTAGGAATCCTTTTTGATGGTGCTGTTCTTTGGAATGCGGGCGATGGTGTCGCGTTGAATCGAAGTTAAGACAGCTTTGCCGGTTTTGAAATTAATGGAGATGATCATAATGGTGTCGGAGCGGTTCCCCTCGACATCGGGCCGGCCGTCCACGCCGAAAAGCGCGAGATTGATGACATCGTGATTTAAATACTTATTAACGCTGACGGCGTTGTCGTCGATGGACGCCCCTGAAATACTGCTTCGGATATTGAATAAGTAAACGGCGCCGCTTCCGACGACGAGTAAAATTGCTGAAAGGACAACAGCTAGAATTTTCTTGCCAACAGACATAAAACTCCTTCCCAGATTAATAAAGTTTAAAAATCGTTCATTGCTTTCGAAATAAAATATTATCTTATTATATCATAATTTTTCTGAATTTTGAAAAGTTCTGTGAATTCGCCGCATTTTTAACAAAAATTTAGTTTTTCATTAATAAAAATTTAAAGCTTTAAAAAGAACAGGATAATGCGTGCAATGCTATCGTAAATATGCTATAATGAAAGCGTAATCAATCAATGACTGAAGTGACAAGTCGATACAGCCAATTGATTGAGATTTTCAAAGACGGCATCGTTTTTGAAAAACAACACGAAGGACTGGAGGACATAAAAATGAAATTTACGATCTATGGAAAGAACATGCACATTTCGGATGGATTGAAAGAAACACTTGAAAAGAAATTCCAGAAATTTGATCGTTATTTTGACAAGGAAACAGAAGTTTACGTGACCTTCAAAAAAGAAAAGAGCTACCAAGTGATTGAAGTGACCATTCCGCTCGGCAAGACGATCCTTCGGGCTGAAGAAAAGACCGACAGCACGATGGGGTCAATCGAAGCCGTCATCGACAAATTGGAAGGACAACTGAGAAAATACAAGACAAAACTGAGAAAACGCTACGAAGCACAGGACAGCAAGCTCAAATTTGAAGCCTTCGACGATCTCGACGAACAGGTACCAGATGTTGACGAACCCAAAATCGTCAGAACGAAAAAATTTGCGATTAAGCCGATGTCGCCGGAAGAAGCCGCAATGCAGATGGACCTGCTGGAACACGATTTCTTCGTTTTCCTGAACGCGGAAACCGATGATGTGAACGTTGTGTACCGCCGTAAAAACGGCGACTACGGGTTGATTGAACCGACCTTTGCATAATGCATCGAAAAACAAATAAACCATAATTTTAGAACCGCCACCCGCTATGATATGTACCCAGAATCCTGGACACATATTGACGAACTAGGCGGAACACATGG
>NZ_CAIFFF010000005.1:0-135689 GCF_903789625.1 uncultured Pseudoramibacter sp.
AACTTTTTTGAAGTTTTTTAAATTTTCTTTTCAAAGATTTTTAAAATCCTTCTGCCGTAAATTGCGCTGAAACCCGCTTATTTACTTGTTTTCGAGCTGTTAAGTTGTGGCTGTCTCTCGCGACAACGGTATGTATTATACACGCATCTTTATTTCGTGTCAACACCTTTTTGCGATTTTTTTAAATTATTTTTCAGTTTCTTTTTGAGGTCCTATTTTTTCGTAAATCAACCGGATTCTGGAGCACTCTCCAGGATCCGGTTTTGGCCTCTATCTATTAATAATAGCATCGTGATCCTTAATTATTATTGTACAAGAAGATCGTGTACACCGTCCGTTTTGCCCTTGACGTAGGTAACGCTTGCTGGCCGCCCGTCGTCGTGAAATTGCCGACCTGGTCGAGCACTTTGTCCACGTGTTGCAGATTTTAGAAAAATCGATGACGATCTTCGAATCCATCGCATTCTGTTTCAGGCAGCAGATCATATCCACCTCTCTAAAAAACAAAATCTCAATTCACCTCATTTTTTAACAATCTCCTTTGAAAATCTAACATCAACACAACTCCCCTACACAGAACCTGCTTCACACACCTGCGTAGGGGATTTTTCTGTGTGATTCTCTTCACAAAGAATTTTCTGCATCTTGCAAAAACGTCACTTTTCCATCCTCGAGGTGGAATACGGCCCCGGCCACAACGACTTCATCAAAGCAGGCCGCGCCCATTGCGTCGAGCGCCTGTCGGACTTCCGCCGCTGCGTGTTCTACATTGAGACAGCACGCCTTGTACGGATCGGTTTCTCCGCCGGCGGCCTTCGCGATTTTCGCGACAATGTGCTCAATGTGCTCGCCGGTCTCATCAGCCAACGCCGCACCGACCGCGCCGCAGCCGGTGTGGCCAAGGATCAGCACCAGCCGCACGCCGAGATGATCGACCGCGTACTCAATGCTGCCCATGGTTTCGCGGCCGACGGTGTTGCCCGCTGTTCGGATGACGAACAACTCGCCCGTCCCCGCGCCAAAAACCGCTTCGGGCACAACTCGGGAATCCGAACAAGTCAGCACCACCGCGTAAGGTGTCTGCCCGCCTGTGAGCCTCATAACGCTTGCTGGCGACAAATCGCCTTCAGCACCCGTTTCGCGCCAAGCCCGGTTGCCGGCCTTTAATTTATTTAGCGCTTCTGCGCCTGATATGATCGAGTCCATCATTTTCTCTCCTTTTGTTATTATCGTTTAGAAAGACAGGGGCCTATTCCAAGATAGATTTCATACTAGTGGCATTTGTGCTGCTAATTCTAAATGAAAACAATCAGTCACGTTTATTTTCATCCAAAAGCGTTTTTGTCTTCTGCGTCCGACACTTTTCACCTGTATCAAAAAAGACCAGAACAGCAATGCTCTGGTCTTTTTAGCTTTAAACTCAGTCTAAGGTCTTTAAGTATGCGTCGATGGACGCAGCGGCTTTCTTGCCAGCACCCATCGCAAGGATAACCGTCGCTGCGCCTGAGACCGCGTCCCCGCCGGCGAAAATGCCCTTACGGGAGGTCGCGCCTTCATCATCGGCGACGATACATTTGCGTTTGTTGACTTCCAAGCCCTTCGTCGTCGAAGAGATCAGCGGGTTCGGCGAGGTGCCGAGGGCCATGATGACGGTATCGACGTCGATATTGTATTCGCTGCCCGGGATTTCCACTGGACGACGGCGGCCGGATTCATCGGGTTCACCGAGTTCCATTTTGATGACGCGGATGCCCTTGACCCAATCGTTTTCGTCTACAAGGATTTCGACCGGATTGGTCAGCAGGTGGAACTGGATGCCTTCTTCTTTAGCGTGGTGCACTTCTTCAGCACGAGCCGGCAGTTCCGCTTCGCTTCTGCGGTAAACGATATGGGTGTCCGCACCGAGGCGCAGCGCCGTTCTCGCCGCGTCCATCGCGACGTTGCCGCCGCCAACCACGACGACCTTCTTGCCTCTGTGAATCGGGGTGTCGTAGCCCTTGAAGGCCTTCATCAGGTTGTTGCGGGTCAGGTATTCGTTGGCAGAGTAAACGCCGTTGGCCTGTTCGCCCGGAATGTTCATGAAGCGCGGCAGCCCGGCACCAGAGCCGATAAATACCGCGTCGTAGCCTTCTTCGTCGAGCAGTTCGTCGATGGTTACGGATTTGCCGATGACGACGTCCGTTTCGATCTTGACGCCGAGGCGCTTGACGTTTTCAACTTCCTTCGCGACAACCTTTTCCTTCGGCAGACGGAATTCCGGAATCCCGTAAACCAGAACGCCGCCCGCTTCGTGGAGCGCTTCGAAAATCGTCACGTCGTGGCCCTTCTTGGCCAGTTCAGAGGCGCAGGTCAGCCCGGCAGGGCCGGCGCCGATCACAGCGACCTTCTTGCCGGTCGAGAAGTTCGGTTTTTCCGGCACGATATTGTGTTCCCGTGCCCAGTCCGCGACAAAGCGTTCCAGCTTGCCAATGGCGATGGCTTCGCCTTTGATGCCCATGACACACGGGCCTTCGCACTGGGTTTCCTGTGGGCAGACGCGGCCGCAGACCGCCGGCAGCAGCGAGGATTCCTGAATCGTCTTGAACGCGTCTTCAAATTGGCGTTCGCTGACGAAGTGGATAAACTTCGGGATGTTAATCGAGACCGGGCAGCCCCCAACGCATCTCGGTTTTTTACAATTCAGGCAGCGTTTCGCTTCCGCCACCGCTTCTTCTTCATTGTAGCCGTATGAAACTTCTTCAAAATTGGTAGCTCTGACCTTCGGATCCTGTTCGCGGATCGGAACCCGCTTCATTGCTTTCGCCATTATTCGTCACCTCCGCATACGCCGCAGCCCCCGTGATGGGTGTCGCCTTCTTCGAACGCCAATAACGCTCTGCCTTCTTCTGTCTTGTACTGGGCCTGACGCTTCATCGCCAGATCGAAATCAACCTTGTGGCCGTCAAATTCCGGTCCGTCGACGCAGGCGAATTTGACTTCGTCGCCGACCACCAGACGGCAGGCGCCGCACATCCCAGTCCCGTCGACCATAATCGGGTTCATGCTGACGATTGTTGGAATGCCGAGCTTCTTCGTCGTCAGGCAGCAGAATTTCATCATGATCATCGGCCCGATGGAGACGCAGACATCCCAGGTCTTGCCTTCGGCCGCGAGGTCTTCGATCACCTTGGTGACCATGCCGCTTCTGCCGTAGCTGCCGTCATCGGTCGTGATGTAAAGATTGCCGGCGACAGCTTTCATTTCATCTTCGAGAATGACCAAATCCTTGGTCTTCGCGCCAATGATGACGTCGACGTCGATGCCGTGTTCGTGCATCCATTTCACCTGCGGATAAACCGGCGCGGTGCCGAGGCCCCCGCCGACGAAAAGAATCTTCTTCTGTTTTAATTCTTCAATGGGCGTTTCCACCAGTTCAGACGGGTTGCCCAGCGGGCCGACGACGTCCATGAACGCGTCCCCTGTCTGCAATTCGGCCATCCGGCGGGTGCCGGCGCCGACTGTCTGGGTGACGATGGTGACGGTGCCGGCTTCCCGGTCGTAGTCACAAATGGTCATTGGCAGACGTTCTCCCCTTTCATCTTCGCGGACAATCAGAAACTGCCCGGGCAGACAATGTTTGGCCACCCATGGCGCTTCCACATCCATGCGGACAATGTTGTCGGCCAAATGCTTAGCCTCTACGATACGATACATATTTCCTCCTCTTTTCACAATGTGAATCTATTATTAAACGCAGACGGTCTGACCGTCTGGCCGTTTAACCGATACCATTTAGGCGTTTTGACGGCCCCGCTGGAGACCGGTGACCCCGCTTCGGACAAATTCGATGATGCCGTAAGGTTCGATCATGTTCATAAACGCCTTGATTTTCGACGGCGTGCCGGTAATCTGCAGGATCAGGCTTTCCTTGCTCACATCGATCACGTGGGCGCGGAACAAATTGGAAATTTCCACAATATTGGAACGGGTCCGGCCGTCGGCCTTCACCTTGATGAACACCAGTTCTCTAGCGATGGAGCCTTCTTTCTTCAGCTCGGTGACCTTGATGACGTTGATCAGCTTGTTCAGCTGTTTCTTGATCTGTTCAAGGGTCTGTTCGTCGGCGGTCACCACCATCGTGATGCGTGAAATTTCTTCATCTTCTGTCATCCCAACGGTCAGGCTGTCGATGTTGTAGCCGCGGCGGGCGAACAGCGCGGAAATGCGCGTCAACACCCCGAATTTATTTTCAACGATCAGCGATAAACAATGTTTTTCTTCCATAGGGTGGACCTCCTTTAAAACTGAATGAAGTCCGGATCAACCGTGCACTCGACGAGGGTCGGGCCTGGCTGCTTGAGCGCTTCCGTCATGGCCTGCTTCGCCTCTTCGTCATTGGTGGCGCGGTAGGCCTTAAAGCCGTAAACCTCGGCCAGCTCCACAAAGGGCACGTTGAAATTGATATCCGTTCCCGAATAATGGTGCTTCGCGCCGTAATTGTCGTGCTGCTGCTGGCGCACCATCCCGAGCTTGCCGTTGTTCATCACCACCAGCTTCAGGGGCAGCTGATGCTCCGCGATGACGCCGAGCTCGCCCATCGCCATCTGAAAGCTGCCGTCGCCGCAGACGCCGATGACGGTTTTCGGATTTTCTCTAGAGCCGAAGCACACGCCGGACGCCGCTGGAATCGCGTAGCCCATTGTGCCGAGCCCGCCGGAGGTCAAATATTTGCGGTCGCCGCGAATCTGGAAGTGGAGTGCCGCCCAAACCTGATTGAGCCCGACATCGGCGACGAGGGTCGTGTCCTCCGGTGCCGTGTCACTGAGCCATCTGAAAAAGTTCCGCGGGTTGACGCCGCCGAGATTGGGATCTAAATCTTCGTCCCGATGCTTGTCGTGTTCGGCTTCGATGTCGTGAACCACCGCCATCCATTCGGGATCAACCGCCTGAATGTCGTGTTCGAGAATTTCCGTCAGCACGGTTTTCGCGTCACCAACCACTGGAATATTCGTGTCGTTGACGTTCTTGCCGATTTCCGCCGGGTCAATATCGATGTGGATCATTTCCTTCTGATTGAGCACCTCGGTCGACGTGCCGCGGTTGCTCATCCGAGCGCCAACGCAGAGAGCCATGTCGGCCATCTTCACGATCTGGTCCGTTTCCGGATAGCCGTGGCTGCCCCAGATCCCCGCGTACAGCGGATGATCCTGAGGGAACGCGCCGATGCCCATGAAGCTCGTCACCACCGGCGCCTGCATCGCTTCAGCCAGACGCACCAATTCGTCTCGGGCGCCGCTTAAGGTCACACCGCCGCCCGCGTAAATCATTGGGCGCTTGCTCTGCTTGATCTTTCTGAGCACCCGTTTAATCTGTCCGGTATGCCCTTCGTACGTCGGCTTGTACCCCGGAATGTTGAGGGTGTCAATGTGCGGCAGGTGGCGCAGATTTTCCGTCTGAACATCTCTCGGGATGTCGATGAGCACCGGGCCCGGACGGCCGGTCGAGGCGATGTAAAACGCTTCCTTCACCACCCGCGGAATATCCTTCGGATTTTTAACCAGGTACGAGTGCTTGACAAAGGGCAGAGTCGCGCCGAAAATATCCGCTTCCTGGAACGCGTCCGTCCCGATCAGATCGCGATTGACCTGTCCGGTGATCGCGACAATCGGAATTGAATCCAAATACGCCGTCGCGATGCCGGTGATCAAATTCGTCGCCCCCGGTCCGGACGTCGCCAGACACACGCCGACCTTTCCCGTTTCTCTGGCGTAACCGCTGGCGTAATGTGGCGCCGCCTGTTCGTTGCGAACCAGTATATGTTCAATTTTTGAATCGATCAACGCGTCGTAGATCGGCAGCAGTGCCCCTCCCGGGTAGCCGAAAATCATCTCGACGCCTTCTTCTTCCAGACATTTAAATAATAATTTTGAAGCTAACATCCTACTTCCTTCTTCCCTTTGACGAACGATAAATTAAAAGCCGTCCCAACAACGGTGTCTTCACGTAAATCGCTTCGTGGGGACACATCTCCTGACAGCAGTAGCAGCGGATGCATTGTTTGTATTGATACCGGGGAACGTGCCCCTTCCCCTTCTTGTCGAGGGACAGCGCCTTTGGATCCTGAGGGCAGCTGTCGACGCACACGCCGCAGCCGACGCATTTGTCCCCGTCGATGACCGGCTTGCGGGTGATGACGTTGCGCACTCGGCTGAGCGCGCTCAGGCCGATCATGTTTTCGTCCGCCACCGGCAGCCGCTCGACGTTGAAACCGGGATTGACCATCCCGTGCCAATCGTCCCCGACGTAGTCGATCTCGTCCTCGCGCCAATGGCCAAGGCCCATCCGTTCGCCTTCCGTAATCGTCGGCAGATAAGACGGATCGAGCGCCACAAGCCGCGCGAAGGTCGCGTCCACCGCCACCGGGTCCGACGACAGAATCAGCACGTGCATCGCCACCGGATCGCCGTTGCCCGGGCCGTTGCCTTCCATCGCCGTGATGCCGTCCATCACGTAGAGCCTCGGCGCCACCATCTTGTTCAAATCGATGAGCATCCTCGAAAAGGCGTGGGCTTCGGGGAACCGCGCGTGACTCGCGCTCTTGTTGAGGCCGTAGACGCAGCCGAAGGTGTTTTTCACCGCGCCGGTGAGCCGGGTCAGACGGTGAGTCTTCATCTTGCAGATGCTGATGACGGCGTCGGCTTCCTGGACGCCTGCCGCAATTTCAAACTGCTTGGTTTGTTCCCCCGCCGGGAAATCGACGGTGCTGCCGGCATTGAATTCCGCTAGCGGAATGTGATGAGCCGCGGCGACAGCGGCGATGCCCGACCGGTCGGCGACATTTTCCGGATTGCCGCGCCCCGGTGAATCGCCGTAGGTCAGCCTGCCGCATCCCGCCTGTTCCAACGCGTCGATTACGCCCGCGAAAACCGCCGGATGGGTCGTGCACGCCGCCTCTGGTCCTTTTCCGCGAAGCAGATTGGGTTTGAGCAGAATTTTTTCTTCCGGCGAGACGAAGGCTGTGATGCCGCCGAGAAGATCCAGTCCTCTCGCGATCCCCTGCCGAACCTGTTCAGGGTCGTAGGACTCACAGCGGATCACAGCGACCTTGGATGGTTTTTCCTGCATGTCGTTTCCTCTGCTTTCCGTCACAGCAAATGAATGCCGTCTTTGCCGATGCGCAGCTTGCCACGTTTCTGCAAATGGCCGATGGCCCGTTTAAAGGCGCCCTTGCTCAGTCCGAATTCCCTGCCAATGACAGCCGGCGGCGTTTTGTCGCCGTAAGGCAGGAATCCGCCTGCAGCCTTGAGCTTGCGCATGACGACCGCGCCGTCGGTGTTGATCATTTTGTACCCCTGCTTGTGGGGGCTTAAAATGAGCCGATGATCGCGGTTCCGCACCTGGGACACCCGCGCCCGGACGTGGGTCGCGATGTGAATATCCCGGTTCATATCCTGTCTCGGGATCAAGCCGTGGTATTGATAGTCCACAGCGACGAATGCGCCGACGTTCGGGTTGATGTTGTAGACGTAGCCATGAACCCAATCGCCGACCTTGTACGGCGCGTCGGCCTTCAGCCGTTCGTACACCTTCATCGTCGCGCAGGGCCGGCCGGTCTTGTCGAGGTAAAGGGCGACCAAGTATTCCTTGCCGATCTGCACCCGAACCGTCTGTTCGTGGAAGGGCAGGAGCAGATCCTTTTCCAGTCCCCAATCGAGAAAGGCGCCGATTTTCGTCACCGAAACCACTGTGAGCGGACGCATTTGGCCCATTTCGATTTTGGGCTGCCGGGTCGTCGCAATCGGGCGGTCTTCCGAATCGAGATAGACAAAGACCGAAAGGGCTTCACCTGCGGAGAGGCCGCTGCCGCCTTCTTTTTTCGGCAGGAGCACCGTCCCCGCCTCCGGACGTTCCGGATCGACAAGAAAGGCGCCGATTTTCGACAGATGATCCACCTGAAGGGTCTGGGTCTGCCCAATTTTAAAGGGTGAGTTAGAGTGATTCGCTTCCATGCTTTATTTTAATCCCCGTTGATTCTGATACTTTACTGGAGATCACGGATTTCTTTCCGATTTTCGCCAATTGTACTGCTGAGCTGGCCCAGCTGTTCCTGAAGCTTAGACAAAATATTGTCTGCGTAGTGCTGGGTGCCGGTGCGGATTTCCTTCGCCTGCTCCTGCGCCGCCTTGATGATCGCTTCAGCCTGAACCTGTGCCTGATGAGTCACTTCGTTCTGGTCGATCATCGCCTTCATCTGCTTGGACGCGTCTTCTCGGGTCCGGTCCGCCTGCTTCTGAGCCTCAAACAAAATCTGTTTCTTGTTCGCGACAATCCGCTTGGATTCTTCCAGCTCGGCCGGCAGGGTTTCCTTAAGCTCCTCGATAATTTCGATCGCTTCCTCCGGGTTGATCATGGCCTTCGACGAAAAGGGCACAGCATTGCCCCGGTCGATCAGCTCTTCCAGCTCCTTGATTAACGCCATTGTTTTATCCATTGTGATTCTGCCCCTCCTGACGTTGGCGGACGGCCTCGAGCACCGGCTCCGGCACCAGACCGTCGAGGTTGCCCCCGAAGGTCATGAGCTCCCGAATCGCCGACGAACTGAGCACGGAATACCGATTGTCTGAAATCAGGTACACCGTTTCGAGCTCCGGCGCCAGCCGTTTATTGAAATAGTCCATCTGGCCTTCGTATTCAAAATCTGTCGCGTTGCGCAGGCCTTTGATCACCATCGTCGCGCCGATCTGCTTCGCGTAATCCGTTAACAGCCCGGCGTAGGTGTCGATGACTACGTGATCAAAAGCTGCAGTGCTTTCGCGAAGAAGGTTCAGCCGTTCTTCTATAGAAAACCAGCAGTGCTTTTTCGGGTTCTTTAAAATGCAGACGTGCAGCTCGTCCGCTACGGCTGACGCCCGCCGGATGATGTCGATATGGCCCATCGTCACCGGATCGAAACTGCCCGGGTAGACCGCAATTCTCATCGCGCTACACCTCCTTCTCGTTTTTAGACGGCGTCCAGCGGTAAAAATCGACCGCGGTGATGCCGTAGGTTTTGTGTTTGATTTGGGTAAAATACCCCATAGTTAAAGGCATTATAACAGATTTTTCGTGTTCAATCATCAAGATTCCGCCGGAATTCATGATTTTTTTATCTGAAATCTGGTGCGCCAATTCGACCGGCGCTTCCGTCATGCGGTAGGGCGGGTCCATGAAGACCAGGTCCGCCCGCACACCGGCTGCTGCCAGCCGATCGAGCCCGCGGTCGGCCGGCCCCTCGACAATGTGAGCGCGGTCGGTGTAATGGGCTTTCGCGACGTTTTTTCGGATGAGCTGAATGCTCGTCCGGGCGTTGTCGAAAATCCACGCCCTTTTGACGCCGCGGCTCAGCGCCTCGAGGGCCATGGCACCGGTGCCGCCGAAGCAGTCGACAAAAACCGCCGCATCTCGGACGTCCCACTGAATCGCGTTGAAGATCGCGGCCTTCACCTTGTCTGTCGTCGGCCGGACATCCTGGCCTTTTGGCTCAATCAATTTCATGCCGCGGCGTTCGCCGCCTGTAATTCTCATGCTGCCTCCTAATTCATCGAAATCTTGCCAACGCCCTGATCAAAGGCGTTGGACAGCGCTGACACACAGCGCATATCCTCTGCCTTCGGCGATTGAATCAGCGCCAGGGCCACGTCCTTGGTCTCGGCGATGAGTCCGCTGTCCGCCGCCGGATCCAGCGCCGAAAGACTGGGTAGGCCGTGCTGCCGGGTGCCGAGCACATCCCCGGGGCCCCGCAGCCTGAAATCGGCCTCAGCAATTTCCCGGCCGTCGTGATGGTTGACGATGACCTTCATCCGCTCGACGGTTTTCTCACTTAAATTGTTGGACACCAAAAAGCAGTAGGCCTGCTGGCCGCCGCGGCCGACCCGGCCCCGAAGCTGGTGCAGCTGGGACAAGCCAAAGCGTTCCGCGCTCATCACAGCCATCACAGACAGATTCGGCACGTCGATGCCCACCTCGACAATGCTCGTCGCCACAAGCAAATCGATTGCGCCGGCATTAAACCGGTCGATAACGGCCTGCTTGTCCGCCGCGGCCATTTTCCCGTGCAGGCAGCCGACGCGGTACAATCCCTTGTAATACTGCTGCACCGATTGGTAAACGCTCTGGGTGTCCCGGACGCCTTCCATCTCGGCGGAATCGTCGATGAACGGACAGACGATCAGGCCCTGCTGCCCCTCGGCCATCAGCTTGGCCATGAAGCTTAAAATTTTCGGCATTGCCTTCTCGGTGTAGAAATAGGTCTTGACCGGCTTGCGCCCCTCGGGCATCGTGTCGATCACCGAAATGTCCAAATCGCCGTAAAGGACCAGCGCCAGCGTCCGCGGAATCGGCGTCGCGCTCATGACGAGCATGTGCGGCCGCTCGCCCTTTTCCGCAAAGACGCCCCGCTGATGCACGCCGAATCGGTGCTGTTCGTCCGTGATCACCATGCCGAGGTTGTAGTAATGTACGTCCTTTTGGAATAGAGCGTGGGTGCCGATAATGACCTGCGCTTCGCCATTTTCAATATGCGCCAGCGCGTTGGCCCGTTCCTTCTCCTTCATGCTGCCTGTAATCAGCGTCACGGCGATGCCGTAAGGCGACAAAAAGGCGTCGAAATTTTTCGCGTGCTGCTGTGCCAGAATTTCCGTCGGCGCCATGTACGCGCATTGGTAGCCGCCGAGGGCCATCCAATAGGCGCAGGCCACAGCGACAATGGTTTTGCCGCTGCCCACATCGCCCTGGACCAGCCGGTTCATCACCCTGCCGCTCGTCAAGTCTGCCTCGATTTCCGACAACACCTTTTTCTGGCCGGATGTCAGCGCGAAGGGCAGGCCGTTTTCAAACCGGGTGATCGACGCCAGGTGGTAAAGATGCACGTTCGACGGCTCTCCGGCGACGCGGTTTTTCGCGATTCCAATGTTGATTTTCAGCGCTTCCTCAAATTTCATCCGCCGCCTGCCCCGCTCGACATCCGCCGCCGTCTTCGGCAGGTGCAGATCGTACAGCATCGCGTCCGCGTTTTCCAAATCGTATTGTTTGCGCAGCCACTCCGGCAGGATTTCCGGCACAACAAGGGTGTCCGATTCCTTTTTCGGGTGCAGAATCCGACTGACGGTCTTGTGAACGCCCTCGCTGCCCAGTCCGCCGATTTTGCCGTAGACCGGTGTCAAATCGAAGAAATCCCCTGGCGCGTCCGCCGGTGTGAATTGAGGGTTCACGAGTACAGGCGTCCCCTTGCTCACACTGATCTTACCGAAGAAATAATACCACTGGTCTTCCTCAAGCCGGTCTCTGAGCCACGGCTGATTGAAGACGGTGACCCGTCCGCGATGGCCGGCGTCGTCCTCAATGGCGCAATGAAAAAGGGACAGGTTCCGCCTAATATGCCGGACTGTCCCTTTTTTTGTAATCACTGCTTCAACCGTCACCGGCTGATCCGTCTGTTCGGTCAGCGTCGACCGTTTGGAGCGATCGATGTAGGTTCTCGGAGTGTGGGCGAGGAAATCGCCAACGGTCTCAACACCGTCGGCACGAAGGGCCGCTTCCCGTTTCGGTCCGATTCCAGGAACCTTCCGAATGGCATCCTCTAATTTCATCTGCCCTGAACCCCTTATTCGACAGAAAGGATGTAGTAGTACAGCGGCTGCGCGCCTTCGCTCACCTCTACATCGCAGTCTTCGTATTTTTCTTCAATCGCGTCGACCAGCTGGGTCGTGTCTTCTTCCTTCAGGCCGTTGCCATAATAAATGGAAACCAATTCGCTTTCCGGTTCCATCAGGCTGTCGATCAACTTGGCCGTCACGTCGTTGACGTCCTTGCCGACGGTCTGAATCTTGCCGCCAGTGATCCCCATGATGTCGCCCTTGTTGATGACCTGGCCGTCAATCTTCGTATCCCGTACCGCGTAGGTGACTTCGCCAGTCTTAACTGTATCCAAAACGTCTGTCATCGCCTTTTCGTTCGCTTCGCAGTCCGCTTCGGAATTGAAGCTCAGCATCGCGGTGATGCACTGGGGAATGGTTTTGGACGGAATCACGTGGACGTCCTTCTTCGACATCGTCGCCGCCTGATTGGCCGCGAGGATGATGTTGCCGTTGTTCGGGAACAGGAAGATGTGGTCCGCGTTGATCTTGTCGATTTCAGCGGTGAAGTCTTCGGTACTCGGGTTCATCGTCTGCCCGCCGGAAATCACGCGGGTCACACCAAGCTCCTTAAAGATTTCGGAAAGGCCGTCCCCCGGAGAGACCGCCACAAACCCGTAAGGCACCGGATCGCCGGCCGGTTCTGCTTCCGCTTCGCTGTCATCGTCGGACACGCCGAGCATTTCGCGCATGTTGTCGACCTTCATGCGCGTCAAAGCGCCCATGGTCAGTGCCTTTTCAAAGGCCTTCCCTGGGTGGTCCGTGTGGACGTGCACCTTGATCAGATCGTCATCTTTAATGACGAGGACGCAGTCGCCAATTGTGGAGAGGTAATCCCGCAGGGCGTTTTCGTCGGCGTCCTGCGCGTGCTTGATGATGAATTCCGTGCAGTAGCCAAAGGTGATATCCTCCGGCTTCATGTTGGAGTCGTCGACAAAGCGTTCGCGGTCGGAAATCTTCGGCTTGGCCGCCTGTTCCAATTCTTCGCCGGCAAGGCCCTTTACTGCCCCTTCGACGATGTAGATCAGCCCTTGGCCGCCGGAGTCGACGACGCCGGCTTCCTTGAGCACCGGCAGCATGTCCGGCGTGCGGGACAGCGCGTCCTGCCCCTGCTTGAGCACATCAGTCAGGAAAGCGAGCATATCGGTGTATTCGGTGTAATGGGCTTGGGCAAATTCGGACATTTCCCGGGCAACCGTCAAGATCGTCCCTTCCGTCGGTTTCATGACCGCCTTGTAGGCCGTATCGGCCGCCGCCTTGATGCCGTCGGACGCCGCTTTGATGTCGAGCACCTGTTTGCCCTTGTTCGCCTTGGCCAGGCCGCGGAGCAGCTGAGACAAAATGACCCCCGAGTTGCCTCTGGCGCCGAAGAGCGCGCCGCTGGACGCGGTCTTCGAAACGGCGTAGAGCTCGTCGTTCTTTAGCTTGTCCAATTCCCGTATCGAATTGGCAAAGGTCATGCTCATGTTGGTGCCGGTGTCGCCGTCCGGAACCGGGAACACATTTAATTCATCGACATTGCTTTTATAGGTTTCAAGATTCTGGGCCCCGAACTCGAACATTTTCCGCAGCATCGTGCCGTCAATCTTTTGAATTTCCATTCGTCCCTCCAGAAATTTATGCTCTGACACTGACGACATTCACCGTCACGCGTTTGACCTTCATCGAGGTCTGACGTTCGACCTGATATTTGACCGCCGAGATAATATTTTCAGCGACTACTGAAATTTTGATCACCTGTTCCACGATCACGTAAAGGTCGATGATCAGCTTGCCGTCGTCGTCGATGACCACGCTGACGCCCTTGCTCGAGCGTTCCCGCGTCAGGAGTTCGATCAGCCCGTCTGTTCCGCGCTGATGCGCCATCCCGACCAATCCATAGCACTGCATCGCTGTATCGGCAGCGATGTCGGCAATGGCTTTTCTGGAAATTTCAATTCGACCCAAATCATTTTCCAATTTCAATTTCATTGTCGTCTCCTTTTATATTGAAACGTTTATTTATGCGCCTTTTGGACGCTATTATCCAATTATAATGGTATTGAATCGTTAGATAGATTTATTTTAACGCTTAAGGGGCATAAAGTCAAAATAAAGTGAAAAACTTATTGCAAACTTTTAAAACCCTGTGTTATAATACTTTACTGTTAACACAGACGATTCGAATAAGGAGGGTTGAGACCATGGCAAAAGAATGCTTTGTGTGCCACAAGGGTGTTGTTTCCGGCAACTCTGTCGCGCACTCCAATAAACACAATAAAAGAATGTGGAAGCCAAATCTGCAGAAGATCAAAATTGTGGTCGACGGCACACCGCGCCGTGAATATGTCTGCACACGCTGCCTGCGTTCTGGCAAAGTCGAACGGGCATAATCAAGACCCATTCCCATATTACAAAAATAAGAGCCGAAAGGCTCTTTTTTATTAGTTCTTTTCTTTTTAATCTTTTTATTCCGAAAGGACAACGTCGACGAGAAGCCATCCTGTCTCAAAGGCGATGGTCTGAGGCGCCGCCTTTGTCACGTTGCTCACCGTCCAGCCTGAAGTCCGTCGGGTCAGCATGGCATCCTCGAGGGGATAATCGAAACCGGCAATCGTGACCGGTCCGGCTGTGTCCGACAGCGGCAGCAGGCTGACCGTCCGGCCGGCCGGCAGACTGCAGGTGATTTTTTTCGGCCCTTTATATAAGGAAAGATCATTGTGCGGGTCGATCAGGTGAATCTCAACGTCCTGTTCCGCGGCGATGGTCATCGCGTCGATACTGCTGAGCATGTGGTCAAGACGGGTGCCGGTCGCGCCGTACAGATAAATGACGTCCGGATGGGCCTCGAGCGCCCGCGTCAGCGCCAGCTCCGTATCGGTCTGGTCCTTGCGCACCGGATGGGTTTCAGTCGGAATCCCCTTCGCCTTCAGCCGCTTCAGCACCGCCGGATCGATAGAATCGAAATCCCCGACCAAAAGATCGGGCGTCACATCGAGGCGGTCGAGGAGCTCGGAACCCTTGTCGACTCCGATGACGAGATCGGGCTGGATGTCCGCGAGCTGTGTTTTATAAAAAGCCGTATCTGACAAATCGCCGCCGGTAAAAACGGCGGCTTTTCTTTTCCTGTTATCCATATTTTTTCTGCTTTCTCAATGTCTCGAGCATTTGAATGTAGTGATCGTAGCGGTTTTGGGAAATGCGGCCCGCTTCGACGCCCTCGCGCACCGCGCATCCCGGCTCCTTCTGGTGGCAGCAGTCGTTGAATCGGCACTGCCCCTTGGGAAATTCGGGGAAACAGTCAGCAAGCTGCGCCGCCTTCACCTGTCTGGCGATGTTCAGTGCCGAAAACCCCGGCGTATCGAGGAGCCATCCGCCACTCGGCAGCGCGAGCAGCTCCACATGGCGCGTCGTGTGGCGGCCTCGGCCGAGCTTTTTGCTCAAGTTGCCGGTCGCCATCACCTCGTCGCCGAGCAGCGCGTTGGTCAGCGTCGATTTCCCGACGCCGGAGGGACCGGCGAGAAAGGCGGTTCGGCCGTCGATGCGCGCCGCGAGCTCAGCGGCCACCTCATCCCAACGGTCCGGCTGCGACAAAATCACCGAATAACCGGTTTTGCGGTAATCCGCTACCCATTCGATATCCTTGGGCCGCGCCAGATCCTGCTTCGTAAACACGAGCACCGGCGTGATGTCCTGGGCCTCACAGCTGACGAGCATTTCGTCGATCAAAAAGCCGTTTGGCGCCGGATCGCGGAACGCCGCGGCGACGATGCCCACGTCTACATTGGACACCGGCGGGCGCACGAGCTCGTTTTTCCGCGGCAGAATATCCGACAGCGTGTACTCACCGTCCTGGCTGTCGTCCTTTTCAATCTGCACGTAGTCGCCGACCATCGGCGTCAAATGGCGGTGTCTCAAAATTCCCGCAGGTTTTGCGGTGTACGCCGTTCCCGACGCATCAACAACGGTATAAAAACCGCCGATCCCCTTCACGATGCGTCCGGAGATCGGCGAAATTTGTGTGTGCTGCTGCATATTTATTGCCCCTGCTGAGACGAAGTATTGGAACTGGTGTTGCTGTTATCCTTATTCTCACTGTTATTATTCGTATCGGTATCGCCCTGATCGTCATCCGTATCCTGTTTTGCTGCTGGCCCGGAGCTGACGACGAAGCTGACCGATGAGCCCTTCGTCACGCTCGACCCTTCGGACGGCGACTGGGAGATGACGACGCCTTTCGCGTAACTGTCGGAGTTCTGCTGGGTCACCGTGCCGACGCTAAATCCGTTAGCCTGAAGACGGCTTTCTGCATCGCTCTGTGTCAAACCGACGATACCCGGCACGGACGACGTATTTTTCCCTTTTGAGACGTACAGCACGACCTTACCGTCTTTCGAAATGCTCGATCCGGTGTTCGGATTGACCGCGTACACGATACCGGAGTCGTAATTGTCGTTGTATTCCCGCTTGATTTCCGAAACCGTCAACCCGGCGTCTTCAATCTTAGTGACCGCCGCGTTTTCCGTCAAACCGACCACGCTCGGCACCGTCGTACTGCTCTTGCCCCGGCTGATCGTCACGCGGATGGCCCTGCCTTTCACGACTTGCGAATTGGCCTTCGGCGTCTGGGAGATGATTTTACCTTTCGCCACGCTGTCGCTGTACGCGTGCTTGCTGACTTCTACGGTGAGGCCAACCTGTTGACAGGCTGCCGTCGCCTGGCTTTCCGTCATGCCGCTCAAATCCGGAACGGTCACGCGCTGACGGGTCATGGCGTAGGCGATGATCCCGGCTGCCGCCGCAGCGATCAGTACGATGATCAGCGCAATTCGGCGTCTCTTCTTTTTCTTCCTCAAATCGTTGATGCCGGTAATGTCGTCAGTCGTCGCGGGATCTTCTTCTCTGAAAATATCCGCGGTCGACGCGGTTTCCCCGACCGGGCTGATCGACGCGTCCAGCATGATTTGATCCAAATCCTCGATGAGTTCGTCGCAGTTCTGGTAGCGGTCCTCCGGCTTCTTCTGACAAAGTCGCACCACCACGTCCGACACGCTCTGCGGAATGGTCGGATTGATCTGATTCGGCGGGGTGATGTCTTCCTGGATGTGCTTGATAGCGATGGACACGGAATTGTCGTCGTCAAAGGGCAGCTCGCCGGTCAGCAGCTCGTAATACATGATTCCGAGGGAATACAGGTCTGAGCGGGCGTCCACAAAGCCGCCACGCGCCTGTTCAGGCGAGATGTAGTGCACCGATCCCATTGTCTGATTCGTCATCGTGATGGTGGCGCTGCTGATCGCCCGGGCAATGCCGAAGTCCGTCACCTTCGGCGTCAGATCCGACGTCAGCATGATGTTCTGGGGCTTGATGTCCCGGTGAATGATGCCGTGGTCGTGAGCGCATTTGAGCGCTTCCGCGATATCGATGATGAAATTGGTCGCTTCTTCGTAATCCAGACTGCCCTTCTGGGTTAGGTACTGCTTCAGTGTGATGCCGTCGACGTATTCCATGACGATGAAATAGACGTCGTGATCGACACCAACGTCGTACACCGAGACGATGTTCGGGTCCGACAATCCCGCGGCTGCCTGGGATTCTCTGTCGAACTTCTTAATGAACTGTTCGTTTTCTGTGTACTCTTCCCGGAGGATTTTCACCGCCACGTAGCGGTTCAGCTTCAGGTCCTGGGCTTTGTAAACGTAAGCCATGCCGCCGCGGCCGATCAATTCGATGATCTTGTAGCGGTCGTTGAGTATTTTTCCGATCACGTCAATCCTCCTTCATTTGAAATTCTGGCTTGAAAATAATCAAGGTGATGTTATCTGTGCCGCCGTTGTAGTTAGCCAGATTGACGAGCTTGCGCGTGGCCTCTTCGATGTCGTTTTCCATCACGATGCGGTGGATTTCCTCATCGCTGACCATGTTGTAGAGCCCGTCGGAACAGAGCAGCACCTGATCCCCCGGATACAGGCGGTATTCAAACAGATCCGCTTTCAAAACTTCATCGGTCCCCAGTGCCCGGGTGATGATGTTTTTCTGGGGATGATCCTTGGCCTCAGTCGGGGTGATGCGGCCTCGGTCGATCAGCGCCTGCACCAGCGAATGGTCCTTCGTCAGATGCTCGATGCCGCCGGCGTTGATGCGGTAGGCCCGGCTGTCGCCGACGTGGTAGATCACCATTTTGTCGGCATGAACGATGGCCATGGTCAGCGTCGTCGCCATACCAAGTTCCTCCGGCTGCATGACGCCCTCGTGGATGATCTCCTTGTTGATGTCGTTAAAAAAAGCGTTGACTTCCTGATAATCGGTAAAGTCCTGAATCTCGCCGATGTGTTCCTTAATGTTGTCGATCGCGATCTGACTCGCGACCTCCCCGGAACGGTGACCGCCCAATCCATCGGCAACCGCGAACACGTAGTAGAGAATGCCATCCTTCTCGACGTTTGCCGCGAGATAGGCATCCTGATTCGATTTTCGCTTCGCCCCAATGTTGGTAGAATAAGCACATTTCATTATTGTATCACCTTGTTTCCTGCTGCGTTCTGTGGCGGAGCTGGCCGCAGGCCGCATCGATATTTTTTCCGATTCGTCTTCTGACGGTGCAGTTGATGCCGCCGTCCTGGAGGGTTTTCGCAAAATCATCCACCCGCCGGCTTCCGGCGATAACCCCGTCCGAAATCGGGTTGAGACGAATCAAATTGATGTGGATGTTTTGATGCCGAAACAGACGGATCAGCTCGGCCGCATCCTCCGGCCGGTCGTTGACGCCGTCCATCAACGCGTACTCAAAGGTAATCCGCCGGCCCGTCTGCTTAAAATAACGCGCGCAGGCCTGAAGCAGTTCCGGCAGCGGGTAGCGTTTGGCGACCGGCATGATGCCCTCGCGGATCTGCTGCGTCGGCGCGTGCAGCGACACAGCTAGATTGATCTCCAGCTTCTTTGCTGCCAGCTCGTCCATTTTGGGAACCAGGCCGCAGGTCGAAACCGTGATCTTCCGCTGGCCGATGCCGAAGCCGGTGTTGGCCAGCTCGATAAAGGCGAGCAGGTTGTCGAAATTGGCCAGCGGCTCGCCGATGCCCATCACGACGACTCGGCTCACGCGCTCGCCGGAGACAGCCTGCGCCCAAAAGATCTGGCTAGCGATTTCGCCAGCGCTCAAATTGCGGACAACGCCGCCTCGGGTTGAGGCGCAGAAGGCGCAGCCCATCGCACAGCCGACCTGGCTGGACACACACAGCGAAAGCCCGTAGCGGTAACGCATCAGGACCGTCTCAATACACTCCCCGTCAGCGAAGCGGATCAAAAGCTTCTCGGTGCCGTCCTCTGGATCGCGCTGACGCCGGACTACCTCACCGTGATCGATCACCGCGGTTTCGGCCATGCGCCGCCTGAGCTTTTCCGGCAGGTTGGTGCACGCGTCGAGGGATTCTGCGCCCTTCTCGTACAGCCATTGGAACAGCTGCTTGCCTCTGAATTTCGGCTCTCCCAGATCCTGCATCAGCTGCTGGCACTGATCTAGATTGTAGCCAAATAAATTTTCCATGAAACCTCTTTAAATCTGATTTTGGATCCAAAAACCCAGATTACTCATATAAACGTATTATAACAAAAAAAATTATCTGAATAAAGCTCATAATTCATTACCAATTAAATTGAGTTTTTGCTACAATGAATTTAGGAAAAGGAGGATGTATTATGTCTCAAATGACTTATGTTTTTGGGCATCAAAAGCCAGACACGGATTCGATCTGTGCGGCGATTGCGTATGCCTATCTCAAGCGGGAAACGGGTTCCCCGGAGACTGAAGCCTGTCGATTGGGGCCGGTTAACAAAGAAACCCAGTTCGCTTTGGATACCTTTGGTGTGGAGGCGCCAAGGCTGATCAAAAGCGTCAAACCTCAAGTGAGCGATATTCATTTGAACAATGACTCAATGGTCACCGAAGAAAATTCGATCCATCACACGATGGATTTGATCATCGACAACCCTGGGCGTTCCCTTCCTGTGGTGGACGACCAGAAGAAACTCATCGGCATTATTTCCCTGCCAGACATCATGCACGCATATTCAGACCCCTTCCAGGAAGACGGCCTGATGAAGGCGAAGACCCCTTACCGCAACATTATTAAAACACTGAACGCCAGAATTATTGGCGATACGCCCGAGGGCGTCGTCAAGGGCTGCTTCTTCAATAATTCGCAGCTCGCGCCCGACACCAAACTGAGTCCCGACGACGTGGTCCTGACCACGCGCAACGACTCGTCCCGGGATATGGCCTTCGCCAACGGCAATGGCTGCGTCATCATCTCCGACGTGCCGGCGGATATGGATATGCCCATTCCCGAAGGCTACACCGGTACGACAATGCTGACTGAAAAATCGACATTCGAAGTGATCCGCCTGCTCGAACAGGTCATGCCGATTCGCCAATACGTCAATCACGACACCATGGAATTTTTTATGCTTTCTGAAACGCTGGAGGACGTCAAGGGCAACATGCTGTCTTCCCCTCACAACCGTTTCCCAGTGGTGACTGATGACGGCGTCGTCCTGGGGACCATCACTAAATCCTCGCTGCTCGATTATCAGCGCAAGCGTGTCATCCTCGTCGACCACAACGAAAAGACCCAGTCCATCGCCGGACTGGAAGACGCGGAAATCGCCGAAATCATCGACCATCACCGCGTCGCTGAAGTCCAGACCGATGCGCCGCTTTACATGCGGGTCGAACCGCTGGGCTGCACCTGTACCATTATTACGAAGATGTATCAGGAAAAGGACGTCCCGATTCCGAAAAAAATAGCAGGACTGTTACTTTCGGCCATCATCTCCGACACACTGCTGTTCAACTCGCCGACCTGTACCGAACAGGACAAGCAGGCGGCGCAGGCGCTGGCGAAAATCGCCGACATCAACCTGCGGGAATACGGCCGGTCGATGCTGATTGCCGGCTCCAACTTAGGAGATATGACGCCAGCACAGATCATCGGCACCGACCGCAAGATCTTTACGATGGGCGACTACAAGGTCGAAATCTCCCAGATCAACACGGGCGACTACAAGAGCTTGTTCAACAAATTGAAGGATCTGCTCGCCCAAATGCAGGAAAACTGCGAAAAGGAAGGCGCCGACCTGGCCATTTTGATGGTCACCGATATCGTGCTCGGCGGCTCCGAACTGCTGATCGCCGGCAAACAGCGCCATCTGGTGCGCGAAGCTTTCGGCATCGAAGACGAAGACATCAGCCAGTTCTTCCCGGGTATGTTCTCGAGAAAGAAACAGGTTGTGCCGCCGCTGATGCGCGTCGCGTCTGAAGAATAAGTATCAACTGACCCTTAGAAAGGACAAAAGGAGAGCGTTATGAACATCACTGTTTACTGCGGATCGAAATTCGGCAATCAGGCCCGCTACCGCAAGGACGCCGAAGCGCTGGGCACCTGGATTGGCCAAAACGGCCACCGTCTGATCTACGGCGGCGGCTGGACCGGGCTCATGGGCGCGGTATCCAACGCAGCCTTAAAGGCCGGCGGTGAAGTGTATGGGATCATTCCCGAATTTTTAAAGGACATCGAGCTGGCCCACGACGGACTGACCAAAACGGTCACCGTTGAAACCATGGCGGAACGCAAGACGATCATGCGGGAAGAAGGCGACTTTTTCATCGCGCTGCCCGGCGGCCCCGGGACCATCGAGGAAATCACCGAGATCATCTCCCTGCGCAAGCTGAAGCGTCACGACAAGCCCGCCGTCTTTTACAACTGTGATCATTTCTACGATTCCGCCCGCACTCTGTACCGCAACATGGTCACCCAGGGTTTTCTCGATCAAGCCACCTTTGACACCATTGTCTTTGCCGACAATCTAGAGGCCATTTATCGGGAAATCGAACGGGAAATCGCAAAACGATCCCACAAATAAATGAACTTAAACCAAAACGACCCATTTCTTAGATTTTAAGAAATGGGTCGTTTTTATCATACTGATCAGTTATTTCGCGACGTCCGCGTACGCTTTTTTCACCGCGAACCGCTTCTGCGCGTAGTCGCAGAGCGGGTGAATTTTCAGGCCGCGCGCCCGCGCCGCTTCGACGACGCAGTCCACCAGCTTCCCGGCGATGCCCTGACCACCGTAGGCTGGATCCACTTCGGTGTGGGTCAAAAGCCAGAGGCGCCCAGAAGCGCTCACCTTGCATTCCCCGATCACCTTTTCGCCGTCCAGTGCGACTGCCCGCATTTCTTCCGGGCGGAACTGAATGTCTGCCATTGTGTTCTCCTTTATTTTTTATCCTTTTGATCGGCCAAAAACGCCGCAATCCGCTTCGCAGCGTGTGCCGCATCCAAGCCTAAATCCGCCATCAGCTCGTCCGTTGAGCCGTGGGGAACAAATTGGTCCTCGACCGCCATCACCAGCACGCGGCTGCCCGGCCTGTGTTCAGCCAGCCAGGCCGCGGCCCGCTGCCCATATCCGCCGATTTTGATGTTGTCCTCTAATGTGATCACCGGCCCCCGCGCTGCCATTTGACTGAGCATCGCCGTGTCCATCGGTTTGATGCTGCGGACGTTGACGAGGCCGCAGTCCACATCTGCTTCGGCCTTCAGCCGGTCGCAGATGGCGGCGCCGGTTTCGCACAAATGCCCCAGGGTAAAGAGCGCTGCATCTTTTCCTTCCCTGAGAATTTCCGAATGCAGGCCTTCAATCGGCTCATTGTGGTCCGCGAAAGCCGTCGACGCCGATCCCCGGCTGTAGCGGATGGCCACCGGGCCGTCGATTGCGTGAACGGCAAAATGCAGCATCGCCTTGAGCTCTGCGGCGTTTTTCGGCTCCAGCACCGTCATATTCGGCATCTGCGAAAGGAAGGCTGTGTCGAAAATGCCTTGATGGGTTTCTCCGTCGTGGCCGACCAAGCCGGCGCGGTCCACCGCGAAAATCACGTGCAGATTCTGCAGACAGACGTCCTCGAGCATCTGGTCGTAAGCCCGCTGGAGGAAGGTCGAATAAATGGCGACCACCGGAATCATCCCCTGGGACGCCAGACCGCCGGCGAAGGTCACCGCGTGTTCTTCCTCGATGCCCACATCGTAAAAGCGTCTGGGGTAGCGCATCCCGAAGGCCTTCAAGCCCGTGCCGTCGGCCATTGCCGCTGTAATCGCGACGATTTTTTCGCAGGCGCTGCCCTCTTCGACGAGGGCCTGTCCGAACACGTCCGACCAGCTGGGCTTGGTCTTCGGCTGCTTCAGCTGACCGGTTTCGATTTCAAAGGGCCCGATCCCGTGGAATTTGTCCGGGTGGCGCTCTGCCGGCTCGTAGCCCCGGCCCTTTTTCGTCACCACGTGGACCAGCACCGCCTTCTGCAGCTTGCGCGCGTCCTTAAAGGTCCGCACCATCTGCGCAATATTGGTGCCGTCAATCGGCCCCAGGTAAGTAACGCCGAAATTTTCAAAGAGCATTTCCGGAATCATCATGTTTTTGATGCCGTCCTTCACGCTGCTCAAATGGTCGGCAATGGGCTCGCCGATTTTGGGCAGGTGAGCCAGCCGCCGCTTGACGTGGTCCTTGAGCTCGGTGTAGGACGACGCGGTGCGCAGGCCGCTCAAATAGACGGAAAGGCCGCTCAAATTCCGAGAAATCGACATTTCGTTGTCGTTGAGGACGATGATCACGTTGCGCTTCATCCGCCCCGCGTTGTTCAGCGCCTCGAAAAACATGCCGCCGGTGGACGCGCCGTCGCCGATGACGGCGATCACCGCGTTGCGGTCCCCCTTCAAATCCCGGGCGCAGGCCATCCCCAGCGCCGCCGACACGCTGTTGGAGGCGTGGCCGGTGTCAAAGGCGTCAGTCACACTCTCGCTGCGCTTGGGAAAGCCGCTGAGGCCGCCATGCTGGCGCAGGGTGTCAAAATCGTCCTTCCGACCGGTCAGAATTTTGTGCACGTAGGATTGATGCCCCACGTCGAAAACGATGCGGTCCTTGGAAAAATCGAAAACCAGATGCAGCGCCATGGTCAATTCGACCGCCCCGAGATTGGACGCCAGATGGCCGCCGGTGACCGAAATCTTCTGGATCAGAAAGCGGCGGATCTCCCAGGCCAGCTGGTCGTAATCCGCTGGGTCGATCCGGCGGATATCACCGTTTGCGTTGATTCTGGACAAAACCGACGGCCGCGGACGGCGTTGACCCTTATTGGATTTATCGTTTAAATTGTCTGTCACAGTATTCAAATGTTTCATTTGCAATTTCCCGTATTTCCGAGACCGTCGGCGACGCGATCACCTGATGCCCTGCCATGACCCTTTCAATGATGTCGTAGATGTCGAGGAAGCGGATCTCGCTGCGGCGGAAGGCCGCGTTGGCCCATTCATTGGCGGCGTTGAAGGCACAGGGCATGGAGCCTCCGGTTTTAATCGCCGAAACCGCCATCGGCAGCCCCCTAAACGTCTCGTTGTCCGGCACGTCGAAATCCAGGGATTTCAGCGCCGTGAAATCCAGCGCGTCCGCCGGCGACGGCAGATGATCCGGCCAGGTCAGCGCGTACTGAATCGGCACGCGCATGTCCGAGGTGGCCAGCTGCGCGATCACCGAATGATCCTCGTATTCGACCATCGAGTGAATGATGCTCTGGGGCTGAATGACGACCTGAATGTCGTCGGGGTCCACGTCGAAGAGCCACCGCGCTTCGATGACCTCTAACCCCTTATTGACCATCGTCGCTGAATCGACGGTGACCTTCGGTCCCATCTGCCAGGTCGGGTGCGCCAGGGTTTCTTTGACCGTGACGTATGCCAATTCTTTTTTGCTCATGCCGCGGAACGGTCCGCCGGATGCGGTCAGCAGAATTTTATGGATTTTGGAGCCAGCCTTTCCCTGGAGCGATTGGAAAATCGCCGAGTGTTCCGAGTCCACCGGCAGGATGTTGACGCCGTGTTCTTTTGCCAGCGGCATGATCAAATGCCCGGCGGTCACACAGGTTTCTTTGTTGGCCAGCGCGATGTCCTTGCCGGCTTCGATCGCGGCGACGGTCGGCTCGACCCCGATCATGCCGACGATGGCAGTCACCACCGTGTCCGCCTCCGGCTGGGACGCCAGCTCGATGAGGCCGGCCATGCCGCTCACCACGCGGATATTGGTATCCGACAGGCGCGTTTTGAGCACGTCCGCCTGACCTTCGTCGTAAACCGCGACGAGGGACGGGCCGAATTCCCGCGCCTGCTTTTCAGCCAAATCGATGGACCGGCAGCAGCCCAGCGCCGTCACCTTAAACAAATCGGGATGCATCCGGACGACGTCGAGGGTTTGGGTTCCGATGGAGCCAGTTGAGCCTAAAATGGCCAGATGACGTTTCATCGCAGGATCACCGCCGTTTCTATTCGCAAGGATTTATCCATTTGATCTCCTCTCTCGATAAGTTGATTGCTCATTTTATAATTTGTTTATCATTATATCACGTCCGCCGTCTTTTAACCCATTAAACGAAAAAAACCCGGGATGCCCCGGGTGATTCTCTCCGTTTATCAATCGGCAAAATAATCGATCCGCATCGCGTGGCGCACTTCGTCTAAGGTCTTGGCTGCCACCTGTTCGGCCTTTTCACAGTTCACCTTCAGCATATCGCGCACATCCGGCAGGCGCTGTTCCCATGCCTTGCGGCGTTCGCGGATCGGGCGCAGCCGTTCCTGGAGCACGCTGTTCAAGAAACGCTTGACCTTTACGTCGCCGAGGCCGCCCTTTTGATAGTGGGCCTTGACTTCGTCGAGGTTCGCGTAATCCGGCCAAAACGCTGCGAAATCGCCAGGTTCGCTGAACGCGTCCAGATAAGTGAACACCGGGTTGCCTTCGACCTGTCCCGGATCCTGCACCCGCAGGTGATTCGGATCGGTGTACATCGACATGACTTTCTTCTTGATGTCGTCGGGTTCGTCGGACAGATAGATGCAGTTGCCCAAAGATTTGCTCATCTTCTCTTTGCCGTCCAGCCCCGGCAGACGCATGCTGGCCTGATTCTGCGGCAGCACGATCTCCGGTTCGGTCAGCGTTTCGCCGTACACCGCGTTAAATTTCCGGACGATTTCGCGGCATTGTTCGATCATCGGTTCCTGATCTTCGCCAGCCGGCACCGTCGTCGCGTGGAACGCGGTGATGTCTGCCGCCTGACTGATCGGATAGCAGAAAAAGCCCATTGGAATGCTGGCTTCAAAACCGCGCTGCTTGATTTCCGCCTTGACCGTCGGGTTGCGCTGCACGCGGGAAACAGTCACGAGGTTCATGTAGTAAAAGGTCAGTTCGGTCAACTCCGGCACTGTCGACTGAATGAACAGCACGGATTTTTCCGGGTCCAATCCAACCGCGAGGTAATCGAGGGCGACCTGCATGATGTTCTGGTGCACCTTTTCCGGATGTTCGGCGTTGTCCGTCAGCGCCTGAGCGTCCGCGATCATGATGTAAATATCGTCGAAATCGCCGGAATTCTGCAGCCGCACCCGTTCTCTCAGGGATCCGACGTAGTGGCCGACGTGCAGGCGGCCGGTCGGCCGGTCTCCGGTTAAAATAACTTTTTTCATTTATAGGCTCCTTTAAATGGATTTTGATTCTGGTTTACATTTTTGTATTATATCATGCTGTGGAATTTGGTGCAATTCTCTAAGGCACTGACAAATCAAGGGGCGCTGCGCCCAGCAAAAAACCCAGCCAATCGGCTGGGTTTGTGTATTTTTTGACTGAATTTGATTATTCCGCGGCTTTCGGATCCGGCAGCGGCCCTTCGCGATGCATGTTAAATTTCGTCAGATCGTAGCGCTTCAAGTTTTCGGTGATCGTGCGCTGATCGGCGCCTTCGATCATCTTATCGCGGACCTTCATCGCTTTATTGGTGTCGTCGTGCGCGTGGGGGCCGTGGCTGCAGCCGCCTTCGCAGGCCATCCCTTCGATAAAGTCTTCTTTCAGGCGTCCCTTGCCCATCATCATCAGCGTCGTCTTGCAGGCCTTGCCGCCGCTGACGCTCTTGATCTTCATCTGGTCGACGTCTTCGTAGCCCTGTTCCTTCATGTATTCGACACAGGACTGCGCCACCCCGACGTCGGCGTAGCGCTTGCCGTAGATCGACGCCTGTTGATAATTTTCTTCGACCGGTTCCAGTTCGACACCGGCGGCCTTCATAATCGCGTGAAGTTCAGCAAAAGTCAGTACGTAATCGGCGTTGCCCGGAATCTTCTGATCGACGACTTCGGATTTTTTCGCGGTGCATGGGCCGGCGAAAACAGTGATGCACCCCGGATGTTCCGCCTTGATCATTCTTGACAACTCGCACATCGGCGAAAGTGCCGTCGAAATGCAGTCCTTGTTTTCCGGATAATGACGCAGGATCATGTTGACAAAGGCCGGGCAGCAGGACGTCGTGCGTTTTTCGCCGTTCTTAAAGGCTTCGTACCATTCCGGTGCTTCTGCCGCCGTGGTCAAATCGCCGCCAAGGCCGACTTCGATGTAATCTTCAAAGCCCACTTCCTTCGCCGCCTTCCGCCAGCTGGCCATTGTGATGTCCTTGCCGTACTGACCTTCCACGGCCGGCGCGATCATCAGGTAAACCGGCGTATCGCTCTTGAGCGCCTTGATCACCGGCACGATCGCCGTCTTCGTTGAGATGGCGCCGAATGGGCAGGCGTGGATACACTGGCCGCAGCGGATACATTTTTCTTCATCGATGACCGACAGCCCGTCTTCGTTGTAGGTCAGCGCGCCCACCGGGCAGGAGTTTTTGCACGGGCGGACCAGATGCGCGATCGCGTTGTACGGGCAGGCCTTCGCGCACATCCCGCATTCGCGGCATTTATTCGCGTCGATTCTCGAGCGTTTTTCACCGGGGTGAATCGCGCCGAAACGGCAGGCCCCTAAACACGCCTTGCCCAGACAGTTCTGGCAGTTATCCGTGACGATGTAACTCGAAATCGGGCAGTCCGCGCAGGCCGGTTCGATGACCTGGATGACGTTGCCGTTGTCCACCGCGCCCGGCGCCTTGCCTTCGGCCAGGCGGATACGCTGGCGGACCACTTCTCTTTCCTTGTAGACACAGCAGCGGTAGTGCGGAATCATCCCCGGAATGATTTCTTCCGGCAGGTTGTCCCGTTCTTCTTCCAATGTGCCTTCAAACGTTTTTTTCGCGACGTGATATAAAACTTTATGTTTCAGCGAAATAATGCGCCCATCATTACTCAATACCGTTTCCTCCTTCTTTTTTACATCGAAGCGGAATGACCTCTCTCCTCAAGGCCAATCCGCTCAAATCAGTCCTTCTTTTAATTGACATTTCTTTAACATTATTGTATCAAAATGATGTTCGAAATTAAATGCAAAAATAAGCCGACTTTTTCGGCCCTTTTAAATGCCAATTCAACAAAAAATTATCCTTTTCTTTTAATTGTTTTCATTATATCACGATTTCCTATTTTTGTTGAAGAAAATAAAAAAAACAGGGCAAAAGCCCTGTTAAATTGAGGTAAATTATTCAGTTGTCTGCCTAATGATTTTCGGTGGAAACCGGCTGAGGATTGGCCTGGTCGGCTTCCCCGGTCAGCATTTCCTTGAGGGTGTGCCATCCGAGCACCGCGCATTTGACACGCGCCGGCATGTGGGCGATGTCCTGAAGGGACGCCGCTTCTTCGAGCTCGTCCATTTCTTCGTCGGAAAGGTGGCCTTCCTTGATCATTTTGAGGAAAAGATCCGCGAGGCGCAGCGCTTCTTCTTTCGTTTTGCCGATAATCAAATCGAACATCATGTCCGCAGAGGCCTGAGAGATCGCGCAGCCATCGCCTTCGAAGGCACCCTTCTGAATGATGCCGTTGTCGTCGACATCGAGATGGACCCAGATGTCGTCGCCGCAGCTCGGGTTCAGGCCTTCGCAGGTCATATTGGCGTCTTCCAGCTCGTGCTTGTGCGCCGGGTGGAGGTTGTGCTCCGTCAGCACTTCATTGTAAAAGGTTCGGTTATTCATCGTATCCCATTTCCTTTCTGATCATGCCCACTGCATCGGCCAGACGGTCGATTTCTTCCGTCGTGTTGTAGAAAGCCAGGCTGGCCCGCGTCGTCGACGGCACCCCGAGATAATGGTGCAGCGGTTCGGCGCAGTGGTGGCCGGCCCGCACCGCAATGCGGTTTTCCGATAAAATCGTCGTGATGTCGTGCGGATGCACCCCGTCGATCGCGAAGGCGATAATACCGTGGTGATTTTCCGGTTCGTCCGCCCCGATGATGTTCACGTGGGGAATGGCCTTCAGGCGGTCCATCGCGTAGGTGGTCAGTTCCAGCTCGCGGGCCGCAATCTGATCGATGCCGATGTCGTTCATAAAATCGATGGCCGCAGCCAGGCCGACGGCGCCGCCGACGTTGACCGTCCCCGCTTCAAAGCGGTGGGGCACTTCGGTCCAAACGATGCGGTCCGTCGTGACGATATCGATGGTTTCGCCGCCGGTCATAAACGGCGGCATTTTGTTCAGCCATTCGCTCTTGCCGTACAGCACACCGATGCCCATCGGCGCGTACATCTTGTGCCCGGAAAAGGCGAAGAAATCGCAGTCCATCGCCGCGACGTCGATTTTCGAATGGGGCACGCTCTGAGCCCCGTCGACGACGATAATCGTGCCTTGTTCGTGGCAGATCTTCGCAAAGTCTGCGATCGGCAGAATCCGTCCTAATACATTGGACATTTCCGTGACAGCGACGATTTTTGTCTTCGGCGTCAGCGCCGCTTTAAAGGCGTCGACGCTGATGCTCCCGTCCTTTTCGCAGTTTAAGTAATTCACCTTGGCGCCGGTCTGTTCCGCGAGCATCCGCCAGGGCAGCATGTTGGAGTGGTGTTCCATGATCCCGACGAGGATTTCATCCCCTTCGCCGATTTTCAAATAACGGCCCATGCTGTAGGCCACGAGGTTCAAGCTTTCGCTGGCGTTGCGCGTAAAGATGATGTCTTCCTTCTTCGGCGCGTTGATGAAATCCGCCACCTTCTGTCTGGCGTTTTCGTAAGCGTCCGTTGCCGCGACGCTCAAATCGTAGAGCCCGCGGAACGGATTGGCGTTTTCAGCTTGGTAATAATGGGTGACCGCGTCGAGCACCCGCTGCGGCTTCTGCACCGTAGCCGAGTTGTCGAGGTAGGCCAGATCGGTCTGATTCAGAATCGGAAATTCTTTCCGAACCGCCGCTACATCAATTGTTGATTTTGCCATTCCATTCACCTCATTCTTTTCCCGCGCGCTGATGCGCTTCGATGTAGGCCTGTACGTCTTCGCGGACGGCCTGATCCGGAATCAAACGGCTCGCCGCCTCTAATTTCGACTTGGCGATCAATTCGTAGATGTCGTCGGCGTTCATCCCACGGCTTTCCATGTAGAACATCAGCTCGTCGTCCAGCTTGCCGATCGTCGCGCCGTGATTCCCTTCGACGTCTTCTTCCGCACAGAGAATCAGCGGAATCGTCTTGTTGACCACGGTGTCGTCCATCAGCATCACATCTTCCTTTTCGTTGCCGACACTGCCGGCCGCACCGTATTTGAAATCGATGGTGCCGCGAAATAATTTTTCGGCCCGATCTCTCAAAACGCCGGCGGAGTTGATGGCGCTTTCGGTTTTCTTGCCATGATGGAGAGCGATGTAGTTGGTGTCCAGCAGATCTTCGTTCTGCACCAGATAAGCGACGTCGGCCTTAAAGCTCGAACGGTCGCCCTTCAGGTCCGCCTGGCACCCCACGTAGGTATCCGCCGCGTCCATCACCAGATGGACCACTTCGAACCGCGCATCGTCTTCGAGTACAGCGCCGACATCGTTGAAAATCCGCTGGCCTGCGCCGCCGCGGTGAATCTGCACCAGCGTCACCGCCGACCCCTTCGCGAGGTGCAGCTTGGTCGAAAAGCCTGCGGTGCCGGCCGCACCGTCTGACTGGCCTGCAAAGTCCATGATAATCGTCAGCGCGCTGTCCACGGCGACGTCAAATCGTGTGGCTGACGCCGTCGTGGCGCCGCCTTTTAAGGTGTAGGTCAGCTTCAGCGGTGCTTCGATGTGCTGGCCCGCTTCGGTGTGATACGCCGCCGGTTCTGCGGTCTGAATCCACCGGTCGTAATCCGGGCCCATCCCGCCGCCGATCGGCGCGAGGTCCGCGCCTTCAGCGAGAGCCTCCGGCTTGATCGTTTCCGCTTCAAGGGTGCCGCTCTGTGTATCGACTGCCACGTGGGCGTCGTTCATCTTCAGCCAGTTCCAGGTCTGCCCCGGCAGGCGGTTGACGACTAAATTTGTTGCTTGTTCCTGTGCACTCATGGTCATCACCCTATCGTTCCTTTCATTTCCAAACGGATCAAATTGTTCATTTCAACGGCGTATTCCAGCGGCAGTTCCTTGGACACGTTGTCGGCGAAACCGCTGACGATCATCGCCCGGGCGTCTTCTTCGGAGATGCCGCGGGACATCAAATAGAAGACCGCTTCGTCGCTGATTCGGCCGATCTTCGCTTCGTGGCCGACGTCGGCGTCCTGTGTCCGGACGTCCATCGCCGGAATGGTATCCGATCTCGAAATGTCGTCGAGCATCAGCGACGCGCAGCTCACTGAAGATTTCGCGCCCTTCGCCTTGTTGTTGACCACAACGGATGAGCGGTAGGTGGAAATCCCGCCGTCCTTTGAAATGGATTTGGCGGAAACGACCGACGTCGTGTTTGGCGCATTGTGGACCACCTTCATCCCGGTGTCGAGGTTCTGGCCCTTGCCGGCGAAGGTGATGCCGGTGTATTCCATCTGTGCGCCGGCGCCGTTCAAAATCGTCATCGGGTACAGATAGGAGACGTGAGAGCCGAAGGATCCGGAGACCCATTCCATCTTGCCCCCTTCTTCAATCTTGGCCCGCTTGGTGTTCAGGTTGTACATATTCTTTGACCAGTTTTCAATGGTCGAGTAGCGCAGTCTCGCGTTCTTGCCGACGAAGAGTTCGACGGCTCCGGCGTGGAGGTTGGCCACGTTGTACTTCGGCGCGGAGCACCCTTCGATGAAGTGAAGGTCTGCCCCTTCGTCGACGATGATCAGCGTGTGTTCAAACTGTCCGGCGCCCGGCGCATTGAGTCTGAAATAGGACTGCAGAGGAATTTCGACCGAGACACCCTTCGGCACGTAGACGAAGGAACCGCCGGACCAGACCGCCCCGTGGAGAGCCGCAAATTTGTGATCGTGCGGCGTGATCAGGTGCATGAAGTGGTCTTTAATCATGTCCGCGTATTCGCCGTGAAGGGCGGATTCGATGTCGGTGTAGACGACCCCTTGTTCCGCGACTTCCTTGCGGACGTTGTGATACACCAGCTCGGAGTCGTACTGAGCCCCGACCCCAGCTAAGGATTTCCGTTCCGCCTGAGGAATGCCGAGACGTTCAAAGGTGTCTTTAATGTCCTTTGGCACGTCTTCCCAATTGGCGCTCATTTTGGTCTTCGGCCGCACGTAGGTGACGATGTCGTCCATGTTCAGCCCGTCGATTGGCGGACCCCATTGGCCCATTCCCTTCTGGTTGAAAATTTCCAAGGACTTCAGCCGAAGGTCCCGCATCCATTTGGGATCGTTCTTTTCTTCCGAAATCTGTTCGACAATTTCAGGGGTCAGCCCGCTGTCGACTTTATAAAAATCCTTGTCGTTTTCGTCGTACCGGAAATCGTAAAGCGACCGATCGACGTCTTCGACGTATGTTTTTTCTTTGCTCATCAGCCGTCCTCCGATTTATTCTGCTGCCTTGGCTTCGTATTTTTCGTAGCCGTCCCGATTGATTTCATCGACCAGTGACGCGTCGCCGCCGCCGACCACCTGACCGTTCACGAGCACGTGAGTGCGGTCGACCTTTAAGGAGCTCAAAATACCGGTGTTGTGCGTGATAATGAGCAGCGCGCCGTCTTCCTGTTTTTGGTATTCTTCGACGCCCTTGGACACCGTGCGGACTGCGTCGACGTCCAGACCGGAGTCCGTTTCGTCGAGGATCGCCAATTTCGGCTTGAGCATCAGCAGCTGCAGGATTTCAGCCTTTTTCTTTTCACCGCCGGAAAAGCCGACGTTCAGGTCGCGGTCGACGTAGCTCGGATCCATGTCGAGAATTTCGCATTCCTTTTCGAGCTGCTTTCTGAAGTTCCAGAGGCGGACCCGTTCACCGGTGCGCTGTTCGACGGCGTTGCGGATGAAATTGCCCAGGGTAATGCCTGGCACTTCCAGCGGATTCTGGAAGGACAGGAACAGGCCGGCCTTCGCACGCTGATCCGCCGTCATGTCCAGCAGATCGCTGCCGTCGAACAGGACGCTGCCGCCTGTGACGTCGTAACGCGGGTTGCCCATCAGGGCGTAACCCAGTGTCGATTTTCCTGCACCGTTCGGCCCCATCAACA
Source organism: uncultured Pseudoramibacter sp. (assembly GCF_903789625.1). Classification (NCBI taxonomy): domain Bacteria; kingdom Bacillati; phylum Bacillota; class Clostridia; order Eubacteriales; family Eubacteriaceae; genus Pseudoramibacter; species uncultured Pseudoramibacter sp. The sequence goes on from NZ_CAIFFF010000005.1 coordinate 33,010, forward strand.
CGTGGGTTTCGCCGGTCGCGATATCCAAATCGACCTGGTGCAGAATTTCTTTATCTTCAACATTAACTGTCAGTTGACGAACTTTAAGTAATGAATTTGCCATGATAATTTACCTCCAACTTAATATCCAAGTGATTTACTCGGAATACAATCGTAAGTATATTACTTTTTATTCAACCCGTCAACTTTTTTCTGATTTTCCTGAAAATTTTCACTTTATGCGCTGAAAATGCAAAAAATCCCCGAACCCAGATGGGTTCAGGGACTCGCATTTAAGCCTTCAACCTGTCTTGCAGCGCCTTGACGATAATCTTCAGCGCCTTGACGCGGGCGTATTTTTTGTCGCAGGACTCGAGAATGTGCCAAGGCGCAAAGGCCGTGCTGGTCTTTTCGATCATTTCGTCGACAGCGGTCTCATATTGCGGCCATTTGTCGCGGTTGCGCCAATCCTCGTCAGTGATTTTCCACTGCTTGTCCGGCGTCGCCTCCCGCTCCTTGAAGCGGGCCAGCTGCGTATCGGGATCGATCTGCAGCCAGAACTTGATGATCACGGCGCCCCATTGGTTCAGGCTGTACTCGAATTCGTTGATTTCGTTGTAGGCCCGCTGCCAGTCGTTTTCCGAGCAAAAACCCTCCAGCCGTTCGACCATCACCCGGCCGTACCATGTCCGGTCGAAAATCGCAAAATTGCCGGCCTTCGGCAGCTTTTCTACAAAGCGCCAGAGATAATGCCGGTTCTTTTCGTGGGGCTCCGGCGACGCGATCGGGTGCACGGTGTAGCCCCTCGGGTCCAGCGCCTCGGTCACCCGCTTGATGTTGCCGCCTTTCCCCGCTGCGTCCCAGCCTTCGTAGCCGATAATCACCGGAATCTTTTTGCGGTGCACCCGGTTCTGCAGATCGCTCAATTCCCGCTGATACTTTTTGAGCAGCTTGCGGTATGCCGCTGCTTCCAGCTTTTTATCTTCTAACTCCACGTCAGACAGCTTCGGCATCGGCGTCAGCGCGAAGCGGTTCTGCAGAATCGGCACGGCCGTCCCTTTGTTTTGAAGGGCGGTGTCGATCCCCTGGGTGATGAATCGAAGGACCTGCAGCTCTGTCCATTTCTCGTCTTCCCCAGCGTCGACGATGACCCACGGCGCGTAGGACTGATTTGTCCGGCTCAAATAATTGTCGTACAGCCTTTCAAATTCACGGTAATGCTTATTTTCGTCCAAATCATCCCGGTCCACCCGCCATTTGGTATTCTTGTCAGCCTCTAAGCGTTTGATGCGCTTTTTCTGTTCCTTCCGGCCGAGCTGGAAAAAGAACTTGAGGATCAAGGTGCCGTTGTCGTGGAGCGAGCGCTCCATTGTGTTGATTTCGTCGATGGTCTGCTGAAAGGCCGCGCTGTCCAGATGGCCGCTGAAGGCGCCGTCGGTCACTTCCTCCATCATGTAGGGCACGAAAAACGTGAATTTGCCGTTTTCCGGAATGTCCAGCAGGTAGCGGCGGATAAAGGGGTAGGCCTTTTCCTCCTTCGTCGGCTTGTCAAAGGACTTCACCTTAAAAAACCGCGGATCGATGTCCTTGATCACCCGGGACAGCACCGTCCCCTTTCCGGCGGCGCCCCAGCCTTCAAAAATCACCATAACCGGCAGCTTGGCCGCCGCAATGCGCAGCTGGTCCTTGCCCAGGCGTTTTTCCAGCGCCTTGCGTTCGGCGTTTAAGCTTTCATCGTCCGGACGGTGCGCCGGTACAAATTCCTTTAACACAATGATCCCTCCCTTATTCTTGATTGATTTTAGTGTATCACGGCGCCTTTAATTCTAAATAAAAGCAAAAAAGACGCCGCAGCTGATGCTGTGACGCCTTTAGGATAGAATAGTTGAGATGGGATTGCCTTAATTAGAAGGTGTCGACTGTAACGCCGAAGTGTTCGAACAAGAGCTTTTCAGCTTCCGGATTCCACAGGCCCTTGTGTGCCTTGCAGCATTCGTCGAGCTTCTTGAAGAACGGATCGCTTTCGCCGAGCTTGCCGAAATCTTCAATCGCCGTCATCGGCATATTGAGCTGTGTATAGGCGAGCTTTTTGCCTCCTGGAATATTCGGCAGGTTTTTAGTCGTTTCAGCGATGGAGTCGATGCCGCCGACGTGGGTAACCATGACGGCCGGATCGATGATACCGTCAGCTGCGAGCTTGTTCGCTTCGATCAAGTCGTCGTTGTTGCCGCCGGTGGTGCCCATGATGTGGGTCGCGTTGTAATGGCAGTCGTACAGATTGACCTTCGCCTTGAAGTCCTTGTCGCTCGGGCCGGAGAAGAAGGACATGCAGCCGTCGTACGCGAGGACATCGTTGCCGAGTTCTGCGACAGCCGGAATCGGCACGTAGATCAAAACGTCGTCGTAGCCGTGGCCATCGGTCAGATCGATGAGTCCCTGTTTTGGATCGTCCATCGCCGCTGTGTTGACGTACTGGAGTTCGACGCCGTGTTCAGCTGCCCATGACGGCGGCACCACTTCGTTGGCGCGTGCGATTTTGGCATCGTCGACGTCGGTGACGACGACGCGTTTCGGATGGTAGTCGCAGACCACCGCGTAGGAGACAGCGCCCAGGCCCATTGGACCGCAGCCGCCCATGATGATCAGGTTGCCGCCGCGCTTCAAGCCCATTTCGTGATGATACACACCCTGCTTGGTGTGGTACTGGGCGTGCATCGCGCCGATCGAGCAGGACATCGGTTCGCCCAGGGAAGCCTTGTAGAAGCTGTCGCCGTCAAAAGGCATCAGCGCGCCGAGTTCCATCGTTTCGTGCGGGAAGATGCAATAGGTGGTGTCCCCGCCGTAATATTCGTAGGAGTATCCTGGAGAATCCATCGAGCCTTTGTAGTTCAGCGCCGGCTGCTGTGCAAAGCGCATGCCGGGTTTGAACTGATCCTGCCATTTCTTACCGACCTTGACGATGATACCGGCGAATTCATGGCCGACGATGACCGGATTTGTGTCCACGTTCTGCGGGCAGCGTTTGTGCTTTTTGCCCTGAATCGCCAGCTTGTAGGTCGACATGCAGATGCTGTCGCTGTAAATCTTAGCTAAAATTTCATCATCCTTGATTTCAGGAAGTTCGAATTCTTCAAGACGAAGGTCCATTTCACCGTACATTCTGACTGCTTTTGCTTTCATGATTTTTTCTCCTATTTTTTATTAATTGAATTCACACTTTATTTAAACAAATCGTAAATTTGATCGACGTTCATATTGTTGACAATATTGTCAACTGCCCCTTCCGGTGCGCAGATTTCTGCGATTTTCTGGAGGGTATCGATGTGGGCATCGCCGACCGATGCGACCCCGATGATCAATTTGACGATCTGGCCGTCGCCCCAGTCAATGCCTTCTGGATAAGTAAAGATGGCAATACCGGAACTCAGGATTTCGTCTCTCATCGTTTCAACACCGTGAGGAATGGCGATTTCGTTGCCAATAGCTGTGTTAAATACTTTTTCCTTTTCAAACAGCGCTTCTGTATATCTTTCGGTAGAGTAGCCGCTGTCCGAAAGCACTTTACCCATTTTTTTCAGGACTTCTTCTTTCGTCTTTTCAGGCCCGTTCAGGATAATGTTTTTCTTTAAGAGCACCTCTGATGCGTTCTGCTTTTCTTCTTCTTTGTTTTCTTCAGCAATCGGTACCGTGACATGCTCTGCGCCGCTTTTCGCCACTTGAATGTCCGCGACGATTTCGTCGTATTCCGGTGCCGTCATGAAATTCGTAATGGTGACCAGTCTGGCGTTCGGTGCACTCTTTCTGGCGCGTTCTGCCAAATCTTCGTGGCAGACCACCAGCTGTGCGTCCGGCGGAACCGATGAGACGGAGGCGTGGGTGACTTCAATGTCACCAAGTCCTGCATCCTTGAGCTTGTTTTTCAGGATGCCGGAGCCCATTGCCGAGCTGCCCATCCCTGCGTCGCAGGCAAATACGATGTGCTGGAGCTGGCTTAAGTCGACGTCTGCGCCGGCTGTTTCTTCTAATTGTACGCCCTTGGCTTCTGCCTTGCGGCTTGCCATTTCGTTGGACGCTTCATCGAGATCCTTGGTCGGATTGCTCAAACGGACAATCGGTGCTGCAATCAGGAAGGACACTGCAGCGGCGATCACGATGCTGAGCAGGACCGCGAGGGTTGCGCCCCTCGGCGCCATGCCGACGAATGCGAAAATAGATCCCGGTGAAGCCGGCGAAACCAACCCGAGGTTGAAAATGGAATTGTAGGCCATCGCTGCAGCCGATCCACTGATCGTTGCCAGGAGGAGCAGCGGATTCATCAAAATGTATGGGAAGGAAATTTCGTGAATCCCACCGAACAGATGGACAATTAAAGCTGCAGGTGCCGATTGCTTCGTGGTTTTATCTTTTGCAAAGAGCCAGTACGCGAGAAGGACACCTGTCCCCGGTCCCGGATTGGCTTCGATCATGTAGAAGATGGACTTGCCCGCTTCCTTGACCTGAGCAGCACCCATCGGGGTGAAAATCCCGTGGTTGATCGCGTTGTTCAAGAAGAGCACCTTGGCCGGTTCGACGATAATGGAAATCAACGAGAGCAGTCCGTGATTTTTAAGTACCGTTGCCCCTGCAAGCAGCGCGTGCATGATGGCAGTCATCACCGGTCCGAATACGTAATAGCCGACGATCGCAAGCAGCATCGCCAGAATCCCGAGATCGAAATTATTGACGAGCATTTCAAATCCGGCTTTGATGTGGCCTTCGAAGGCCTGGTCCATTTTCTTGACCAGCCAGCCTGCAAGCGGCCCCATGATCATGGCCCCCATCAGCATTGTTGTCTGAATCGACATGCTGCCGTCTGCCTTGAAACTCAAGCCGGAGACGATGACGCCCATCGTCGCGACGGCTGCGGCGACCCCGCCTCGATCACCGCCCACCATTCTGCCGCCGTTGACGGCGATCAGTGTTGGCAGCAGGAAAGCCAGAATCGGATTGACCAGTGTCGCCAATCTCGCGTTCGGCAGCCAGCCTGTGCTGATGAAAAGCGCTGCCAAAAGCCCCCACGCGATAAATGCCCCGATATTCGGCATGACCATGGCACTCAGGAAGCGCCCAAACGATTGAACTTTCTCTTTCATGTACCCTTTACCTCGTTCAAATTTGCTTCTTCGATGTCTCCCCTGTTTCTGATGGTTGTAGTATAGCTCGATTTTACGCGGGTTTCAAGCGTTTTTGATCAAAACAATCAAATACTCATTGATTATAAGGCAATATCATGTTATAATGATCAAAACAATCATTTTAACTGCGCATTTAATCATTGGAGGCTATCACATGTCAAAACAGGCCAGATGGAATAAAATCATTCACCTTTGTCAGACTCAGGAAGAGGTCAGCGTCGACGAGCTCGTTAAAACCCTCGGCGTCAGTCCCGCGACAGTTCGCCGGGATCTTCAGGAAATGGACGATCTCAACATGATCGTCCGGCGGCGCGGCGGTGCGCGGCTCGTCAATACACAGCTCGTCGAACCGAACATGAAGATCAAAAGCGCGTCCTTTCACGCGGAGAAACAGCAAATCGGCTACATCGCCGCCCAACAGGTCGAAGACAACCAGATGATCTACGTCGATTCGGGTTCAACCACCTTCGAAATGCTGCAGTATATCCAAGCGAAAAACGTCACCGTCGTAACGCCGGGCATCCCCCACCTTCAGGTACTCGGCCAGCGCCGCATTTCAACCATCGTCCTCGGCGGCCGCCTGCACTGGTCGTCGGAATCCATCGTCGGCATGCGGGCCATTAAAATGCTTAAAGAAATGTACTTCGACGTGTCCTTCCTCGGGATCGACGGCATTCACGAGCGGCTCGGCTTCTCGACTGTCAACGAGGCTGAAGCCTCGACCAAATCCCTCGGGATCCGCCACGCGCGAAAGGCTTTTATCCTGACTGACCACTCAAAATTCAATCTGATCGGCGCTGTCCCCTTCGCAAATCTCGACGAGGCGACGATCATCACCGACAGCGTCGACAATTTCGACAAAAGCTTAATCAAATACATCACCACGTCGGGCGAGACCAACGTGTAATTTCACGCAAAAAAAAGAATCACAGAGGCATTTTACATTTCTCTGTGATTCTTTATTTATTTACGCTTTATTTTTTATTTTATCATCAGCCAACTTCTGACCCGGCCGGCATATCGCCATCTACTGTCAGCACGCGGAGTTCCCCGTCCTTTTCAGCGGAGAGGATCATCCCGTTGGAGTCGACCCCTCTGAGCTTGATGGGCTTCAAGTTCGTGCAGGCGATGACTTTTTTGCCGACCAGCTCTTCCGGCTTGTACCATTTGGCGATGCCGGAAACGATCTGGCGTTTTTCGTCGCCGAAATCCAGCTGGAACACCAGAAGCTTGTCCGCATCCGGATGCTTTTCGCAGGACAAAACTTCTGCGACGCGCATTTTGACCTTGCCGAAATCGTCGATCGTGATGACCCCCGGCGTCTGCGGTTTAGTCTTTTGTTTCGCCTTCTTCGCTTTCTGCGCCTTGGCCTTTTGAGCCTTTTCCTTTTCGGCCCGTTCCTTTTCGTATTGTTTCACATCGATTCTCGGGTACAGCGGCGCGCATTTTTTCACTTCCGTCCCGGCCGGATACTGGCCGAAGGTCTGGATGCTGTCCCAAGTTTGAAGGTCCGGCGTGAGATTCAAAATCGCGCTCATCTTTTCCGCTGTTTCTGGAATGGCCGGCGCGATCAGCACCGACACGATGCGCAGGGTTTCCGTCAAGTTGTACAGTACAGCCGCGAGGCGATCCTTCTGGCTGTCGTCCTTGCCGAGCACCCAAGGCTCAGTTTCGTCGATGTATTTATTGGCACGGCCGATGAGTTTCCAAATCGCCTGAAGCGCGCGGCTGAAGTCCAGCTTGTCCATATAAGCGGCGTATTCGTCGATGGCGTCCTTCGCGGTCTGCTTCAGATCGTCGTCGTGATCGCCGGCCAGCTGAGTTTCCGGAATCACGCCGCCAAAATACTTCACGGTCATCGCGATGGTCCGGGACAGCAGGTTGCCCAGGTCGTTGGCCAAATCGGAATTGATATTGGCGACCAGCAGGTCTTCGTTGTAAACCCCGTCGGAGCCGTACTTCATTTCCTTGAGCACGTGATAACGCAGCGGATCGACTCCGTATTTTTCCGCGAGCTCGACCGGGTCGACGACGTTGCCCACGGATTTGGACATCTTGCCGCCCTTGAGCAGAATCCAGCCGTGGCCGTAAACGGTCTTCGGCAGCGGCAGATCCAGCGCCATCAGCATGATCGGCCAGTAAATCGTATGGAAGCGGATGATGTCCTTCCCGACCAGGTGGAGGTCCGCCGGCCAATACTTGTCCATCAGCTGCGGCTTGTCGTTTAAGTAGCCCAGCGCCGTGATGTAGTTGCTCAGCGCGTCAATCCAGACGTAAACGACGTGTCCCGGATCGAAATCCACCGGAATCCCCCAGTTAAAAGAGGTCCGGCTGACGCACAGATCCTGCAGTCCCGGCTTGATGAAGTTGTTGATCATTTCATTCTTCCGGGATTCCGGCTGAATGAAGCCCGGGTGATCTTCGATGTATTGAAGCAGCCGATCCGCGTATTTGCTCATTTTGAAGAAATAGGCTTCTTCGTGGGCCTTTTCGACTGGGCGGCCGCAGTCCGGGCATTTCCCGTCTACCAGCTGGGTTTCCGTCCAGAAGGATTCACACGGCGTGCAGTACCAGCCTTCGTAGGTGCCTTTGTAGATGTCACCCTGTTCGTAGAAGCGCTTGAAGATTTTCTGGACGCTCTTGACGTGTTTTTCGTCGGTGGTGCGGATGAACTGGGAATAGTTGATGTTCATCAGCTTCCACAAATCCTTGATCTTCGCAACTGTTTTGTCGACGTAGGCCTTCGGCGTCACGCCGGCGGCTTCCGCGAGCTTCTGAATCTTCTGTCCGTGTTCGTCGGTCCCGGTCAGCATGTACGCGTCGTAGCCCTGCTGCTTTTTGAAGCGGGTCAGCGTATCCGCCGCGACGGTCGTATAAGTGTGCCCGATGTGCAGATCACCGCTCGGGTAATAAATCGGTGTCGTCACGTAAAAGGTTTTTTTCGATTCTGGCATAAAATCATTCCTCTCTGATCAAAAGCGGAGTCCGCTTTTGTTTCCTGATATCGTTTCTGATTCTATTATAATTTATCCCATTTAAATGTTCAATAGGCCGGCGTCACGACGGCGAACCGCCGTCAATTTTGACCATTTTGTAGACCTCCCGCTTCGAAATGCCCCGGTCTTTCGCGACAGCTTTCATCGCGTCCTTTTCCTGCATGCCTTGATTTAAGTAATGGGCCATGTGCTCGGCAATCGGCCCTTCCGACAGGCGGGCTGCGGCGTCATCCGCCACCATTGCTGATTCGCCGGCCCCGTCAATGACCAGGACGAATTCCCCTTTCGGCGGGTGTTCGGTGAAATAATCGAGCTGTCCCGCCACCGTGTCCCGCCTGGTCTGTTCGTAGCGCTTCGTTATTTCCCGGGAAATACTCATTTCCCGATCGGGAAATTGCGCCGCCATTTTGGACAGGGTTTTCAGCAGGCGGTGGGGCGTTTCGTAAACTACGACCGGCCACGGCGATTTTTCGATCGCCGTCAAGCCCTCTTGAATCGACTGATTCGATTTTCCCAGAAAGCCGTAAAACACGAAATGCTGGCAGTTGATGCCCGAGAGCGCGACCGCCGTCACCGACGCCGTCGGTCCGGGCACCGCGGTCACCGGGATGCCCGCGTCCTGACAGGCTCGGATCAAGATTCGCCCCGGATCTGAAAGTACGGGCATCCCCGCATCAGAGACCAGTGCGATGTGGGCGCCGGCCTGCATTTTCTCGACAAGCTCCCCGGTCACGGCCTTCTCGTTAAATTTATGGTAAGCCGTCATCGGCGTGTGAATATCAAAATGGTTGAGGAGCTTGATCGTGTTGCGGGTGTCCTCCGCCGCGATTAGATCCGCTTCCTCTAAAGTCCTCACGCCCCGAACGGAAAAATCCTCGAGGTTGCCGATCGGTGTTCCGACGATTGACAGTGGCATGTGCGCTCCTTTTCGAATCAAAATTATAAGCCGTTTTAAAACGGCACGTTCGCCGCAGCGGGCGCCGGCTCATCCGGGTACTGCTTATCGTCCGCCCAATCCATGAAGCGGGTGTATTCCGGACGCCAGGTCAGGTTGATGCGGCCGGTCGGACCGTTACGCTGTTTGGCGACGTCCAGCTCGGCCATGTACGGATTGCCGTTTTCCTTGTCGTAATAGTATTCGCGGTACAAAAAAAGAACGACGTCGGCGTCCTGTTCGATGGAACCGGATTCTCTCAGGTCCGCAAGCAGCGGATGGTGGTCCGGTCTTCCGTCCGGCGCACGGCTCAGCTGCGACAGGCAGATGATTGGGCAGTCCAGTTCTCTGGCCAGCGCCTTAAGCCCACGGGAGATTTCCGACACTTCGTTCTGTCTGTTTTCCGAACGGCCGCGGCCGCTCATCAGCTGCAGGTAGTCGATGACCACCAGGTCGAGCCCTTTTTCGGCCTTCATCCGCCGAGTCTTGGCTCGAATATCGGCCAGCGTCTGTCCGCCGGTGTCGTCGATCCAGATTTTCGTGCCGTAGAGCCGCGCCGAGGCGTCGCCGAGAATCTGCCATTCCTCGTCGCTCAGCGTCCCCTTACGGACCTTGGACAGGTCGATGAGTCCTTCGGAGCACAGCATACGCTGGAGCAGCTGCGTCCGGGACATTTCGAGACTGAAGATGGCGACCGTCGCGTTTTCGTGAATCGCCGCGTACTGGGCGAGGTTCAGCGCGAAGGCGGTCTTCCCCATGGACGGACGCGCCGCGACGTAAATCAAGTCGGAATTCTGAAGGCCGGAGGTCTTGAAATCCAGCTCGGAAAATCCGGTGGCCAGCCCCGTCAGCTCGCCCTCGGCTTCGCGGACCTTTTCGATGTGATCCAGCGTTTCGTTGACGACATCCTGAACGCTCGTGAAATCGCCGGTGATCTGTCCTTCCGCAACCTTGAAGATTTTCTCTTCGGCCCTTTCGACTACGTCCGACACGTTTTCGAACTCGCCGTAGCAGTCGTCGATGATGCTCGACGACGCCTCGACGAGACGGCGGATCAATGCCTGATCCTGAACGATGATGCAGTAATGCTCGAAGTTGGCAAACATCGGCATCGCATTTTGAAGCTCGGCCAGATAAACCGGGCCGCCGATCTTTTCCATCAGATTCAGATTGGCCAGGCGCTCGGTCAGCGTGACCAAGTCAATCGGGATGCCTTCCTCCCGCATCTTCAGCATGTTTTCGTAGATCAGCCGGTTTCGGGCTGAAAAGAAATCCTCGGGCCGAAGGTGTTCCTCGGCCGTCATCAGCTGTTCGGAATTGACGATGAGCCCGCCCAGAACAGAGGCCTCCGCCTCCAGGTTGTGGGGCAGCTCTTTAGGTTTTACAGCAGGCATTGCATTGGGGACTCTTATTTTTCAGTGACGATGACCGTCAGCTTGCCGATGACGCCCGGCGCGGTTTTGATTTTGACCGTGAAATGACCGACGTTGCGGATGACTTCCGGCATGTCGATTTTGCGCTTATCGACCACGAGACCGAGGTCAGCTTCCAGGTGTTCCGCGATATTTTTATTGGTCACAGAGCCGAACAGCACGCCGTCATCCGCAGCCCGTTCCTTGATAATTAACTGAGATTCGTCCAGCTTCTTCGCGAGATCAATGGCCGCCTGACGCGCTTCTTCGCGCTGTTTTGCCAGTTCAGCCTGGTGAGCCTTGGCCTTTTCGATGTTTTCCTTTGTGCCCTTGACGGCTAGTCCCTTTTTGATCAGAAAATTGTTGCCGTAGCCGCTCTTGACATTGACGACTTCGCCTTCTTTACCCACATTTGCTACATCTTTTAATAATACTACTTTCATGATTCTGTTTTCCCTTCTTTATAGGATTCTATCGCGGCGATCAGCTTTTTCCTGGCTTCCTGCAGATCGTCGCAGTCGGTTAACTGAGCGCCGGCCATCGTCAAATGGCCGCCGCCGCCAAGTTTTTCTAATATCAGCTGGACATTCACCTCGCCCATTGAACGGGCGCTGATGCAGATCCCCTCATCGCTTTTCAGCAGGATAAAGGACGCGGTGATCCCGCGGATGTTGAGCAGCTCGTCTGCCGCCTGGGCCGCGATCAGCTTGCCGTTGGCGTTGTGATTTTCGTACAGCGAGATCGCGATGGAGTTGTCGTAAAATTCGGCGTTGGTCACCGCTTCCGTACGCGCCGAATAAGTTTCGATATCGTTCTGAAGCAGAGTTTTGGCAATGACCGTGTCGGCGCCCTTGCGCTTCAGATAGGACGCCGCCTCGAAGGTGCGCACGCCGGTTTTGGACATGAACATTTTCGTGTCCATGCAGATCCCGGCCATCAGCGCATTGGCTTCGGTCTTGCCCATGATGTCCTTTTTGTTGAAATATTGGAGCAGCTCGCAGACCAGCTCGCAGGCCGACGATGCGTAGGCTTCAATGTACGAGAACACCGACGCCTTGATCGCGGTGCCCGACGGGCGGTGATGGTCGATGAGCACGCTGTTTTTGACCTGATCCACCAGCTCCGGCATCTCGACGTAGTTCTTGTTTTGGGTGTCGACGACGATGAGCAGTGTCCCCTCTTCAATATAGTTTTCCGCTTCCTGCGGCTTGATGAAGCACTCGGTATAATTGGCGTCCTTGCTCAAATAATCCATGATCGAGCGGATGCTGACGTTGATTTCCTTGAGTACGAATTTCGCCTCGCGGTTCAGTGCCCGGCAGGCGCCGATCAGCCCGATCGCCGAGCCGACGCAGTCCATATCCGGCATCTGATGCCCCATGATGACGACGTTGCGCGCTTCCACAATCTGCTCCTGCAGCGCCTGCGCCTTGACTCGGGCCTTCACCTTCGTGCGCTTTTCCTTCGCTTCGGTTTCGCCGCCGTAATAAATATTGTGGTCGTCTTTCCGAACGACGCACTGGTCGCCGCCGCGGGCCAGAGCGATGTCCAGCGCCGAGCGGGAACCTTCTTCCGCTTCGGGCAGCGTCGAATGCTCTTCAGAATCTTCAATCCCGATAGACAGCGACACGGCACCGCCCTCCTTGCTGAGCTCACGGACTTCATCGAGCACCCGGAAATGGTCGGCTTCCATTTTTTCGAGGTCGTCGCGGGAAAAGACCATCAGGTAATGGCTGTTTTCAAATTTCTGAAGCACGACGCCGTTGTGCTGCGCCCAGCGGTTCAGCACCACGTCGATCTGCGCGAAGAGCTCCGTTCGGCATTGCGGCGAGAGGCTTTCGCTCAAATCCTCGTAGTTATCGATTTGGATATACCCGAGAATTGTGCGGCTGTGGTGGTAATGGGCCTCGCTGTTTTTAATCTGGGTAATGTCGAACAGATGGAACAAAAGCTTGCGCTTTTCAGCCCTGAAGAACTCGGTCACACTCATCAGGTAGGCGTGGTCTTCGTAATTGAGCTCGTGGAACGTCCCGTCGGCCTTGACCTTTTTCGGGTCAATCCCGATGATCTGCGCGAAATTCGTGCCGGTTTTGCTGGTCTGTTTGCCAAACTGGCGCACAAACAGCCGATTGGTCATCAACACCCGGCCGTCATCCGACGTAATCGCGATGGCGACGGGCATTTCGTACATCCGGTCGTGGGTGATTTTCGAAACCTTGCGCTCGATCAGCTTTTTAGTCGACACCGTCTTCTTGATCCGCTGGTGTTCGATGATCTGCGCGCCGACGACGACGGCAAAGGTCAGGCCGATGATCACCGCGCCGATGACAAAATGATCCTCACAGACGTAAAGGCCGGTCACCACGCCGATGGCCGCAAGCAATGTATTGGCTGTAAATATTTTATTCATGACTACCGTCTCCTACCGCTGTCTCTCAACACGATGATCAGACGCATATTCGTGTAGACGTCCACAATCCCGATCAATGACAAAAACATCGCACTGGACGGAATGATCAGCAGCACAATACAGATCAGAACCTTTCGGCCCATGCTTTCCTTCGGCAGCCGCCGATTGAAGAGCCAGTACAAAAAGGACAGCCCCATCATCGAAAAGCCCAGATCGACTAAATTGTTCAGCGTTGTGACGTAAATGTTGCCAGAGCCTGCGGTAAACTGTGCGATCAGCAGCACGATCAGCAGGATTAACAGAAAATTCCGCAGGGGTTTGGACATCATCCAGTGGCTGATCGGCCGAAGGGGCTGCGCGGCCGGACGGGTCCGGCTGACGGTCTTGTCGCAGGCGATGACCAAAATCCATGCCGCAAAAAAGGGCAGGATCAAAAAGAACGACGGCAGGGCCTGCTTGGTCTGGTCGATTAGGCTGTCGATCGCGGACTGCACTTGCGCCATCTGGCTTTTCGTAAAGATATCCGTGTTCTGATACGAAGCCGTCAGATTTTTAGCGTAAGTCTCAATCCCCTTTGCCAGCACCCCGATGAACGCCGTATGGTGCACGATTTGATAGACGATCATGCCGCCGATGATCGACAGAAAAACCGCGGCGTAGGCGGCGATCATCCGCTGCTTCCCGCTCATTTCCTTTTCGTACATCCAGGACAGACCGATGCCGGTCAACGCCAAATAACACGTACAGGTGAAAATCATGACGGGATTGCGTGTCAGGATCATCACAATTGGCGCGACGACCGTCGGCAGAATCGTTTTTTTGAACCCTTCCCTGCGGCCCAGATCCACCCATAAAATCGGGATAAACAGATACAGGAAGATCAAGATCGGTATTCTCTGAAATAAACAGGGAATGATCCCGGCGATCGCGCCGTAAAGGATGGGTTCCCAAATTGATTTTGTTTTCATAAAAGCCTCTATTCAATTATACTGTTGTCGTTTTTCTTATGCTGTCTTTTTTCGTAATGAGATATTATAGCATAGCCCTGTGTATTTTTCATTAACTCCTCGGGTTATAATCGGATTATCTATTGCGCGTTATGTTAAAATATGCGTAATGAATTTGAATTCTAGTTTTCGGAGGTCATCATGATTCGTTATCACATTCTCGTATCGGGCCGCGTGCAGGGGGTCGGCTTCCGCTACACCGCCTCTCACCTGGCCAGTCTCTACAACTTGACCGGGTGGGTCCGCAACTGCTACGACGGCAGCGTCGAAATGGAAGTCCAAGGCGATCCCGGCAATATCGATTTTTTTATCCAAAAACTGAAAACCGAGTCGCGGTGGATCCGCATCCGTTCTCTCGAAAAAAAACAGATTCCCCTCGAATCCGGTGAGACGGTCTTTCACGTCAGATATTAATCTAAATGATTAAGAAAAACGAACTAAATAAACAATGAAATTAGGCGTTAAAATAAAAAACAGAAGGAATTGTTCCTTCTGTTTTTTAATGGCTTAAAATGCTTATTAAAAGTTGTCTGACTGATATGGCAGCAATGCGAGGTTGCGTGCGCGGTTGACAGCCTGAGTAATTTTACGCTGATGTTTTGCGCAGGCGCCGGTTGCGCGTCTCGGTAAGATTTTGCCTCTTTCAGAAACGTATTTTCTCAAAGTAGCAACGTCTTTGTAATCGACCTTTAAATCTTCGTTTTCGCAGAACTCGCAAACTTTTCTTCTTCTTCTGAATGGTCTTGGCATATTATTTCTCCTTATTGATGGAGCTTAGAACGGTACGTCGTCGTCGTCTGCCAGCAGATGGAAATCTTCATCGATATCGTCATTGCCGTCAAGGGACACGCTGTTATTGTTGCTGGGCTGAGAATTGTTCATCGGCGCGCCCGTATCGTTGCGGCTGCCGATAAAGTCAAATTCTTCGAGAACGACCTCTGTCACGTAACGCTTCGACCCGTCATTCGCAGTGTAATTCCGAGTCTGAAGGCGGCCGGAGATGGCAATCTGGCGGCCTTTGCGCAGGTACTGGCTGATGATTTCGCCCTGTTTGCCCCACGCGGTGACGTTAAAGAAATCCGCGGTCGGCTGACCGTCCCGTTTGAAGCGGCGATCGACCGCAATGGCAAATGAACACACAGACGTGCCGTTTGTCGTGGTCCGCAGTTCCGGATCTCGAGCTAAACGCCCAACTAAAATAACCTTATTCATCGCTCCGTTTCCTTTCCTAATTTATCAAAAACAATTAGTCTTCAATCGCAACGATCATATCGCGGATGATATTGTCGTTGATTAAGTAACGATGGTTCAATTCGTCGAGAACTGACGGTTCAGCCTTGAATGTAACCAGAACGTAATACCCTTCGGTATATTTGTTCGCGATTTTGTAAGCGAGTTTACGCTTGCCCCATTCATCGACACCATCTACTTCACCAGCTGTTTCAATAACAGATTTGACGTTATTGATAATGGCGTCCATCGCTTCTTTTTCCATATCCGGATTCAAAACAAATACTGTTTCGTAAGCCTTCATGGTTTCACCTCCTTATGGTCTAAATTTGGCACAGTTTTGGCCTGCCCTTCAGCAGGAGTACACCTTTCAAATAAATGAAAGCACACCCTCTGTGCAAGGATACATACTGTGCGTATTATATCAGACTCCCGTCTGTGGAATCAAGATTTTTCTTTGGAACTTATAAAATTTTTTTGAACATTTTTTCGAATTTCTGCCGAGGCAGCGTGACCACGCGGCCGCACCCCGTACATTTGAGGCGGATGTCCATGCCGAGGCGGATCACCTCCCAGCGGTTTTCACCGCAGGGGTGCCCCTTCTTCATTTCGACCACACTGCCGACCTCATACTGCCTGTTTGCCATCGCTTCCGCCTTCCTTTTCTTCCACGACCCAGACGGTGTTCTTCGGAATAGCGACACCGGCCTTTTCCATCGCCTGGTAAATCGCCTGGCGCATCGTGACTTCAGCGCTCAGCGAATGCAGGGCGTCGGAGAACACGAAGAGCCGCAGCGTCGCGTAGGAGCCGTCCATTTCCGTCATGCCCAGCATCTTTGGCCGAACCGGGAAGAGCTCCTTGTCGTCGTTGTACACAATGTCGCAGACCTTGTTGGCGATCTTCGTCACGTCGACGACGCTGGCGCTGCCGTCCACCTTGATGTCCACGCTTTTGCGGTAGTAGCCCCGCGAGCGGTTGACCAGATGGTTGATTTCGCCGTTGCGCACGATGTACAAGCTGCCGTCGTCCTGACGGATCGAGGTCATCATCGTCGAAATGTCTTCGATGATGCCGCTGTGTCCGTCGTCAAGCTCAATGTAATCGCCGACGTAAAATTGTTCCTGCATGATGATGAAGAATCCGGAAATCACGTCCTCGACGATGCGCTTCGCGCCAAAGCCGACGGCAACTGTACCGACGCCGGCGACTGTAATCAGCGCCGAAATATTAATGAAGTAGGATAAGATAACCAGGATGCCGACAATCATGATCGTCGTGTTGACCACCGACTTCGTCAGCTTCGCAATGGTCGTGCTGCGCTTTTCGTCCTCCCGCGTGTTGGTCAGCGGGCTTTTCCTCGTGAGCTTCAGCGTACGCTTGATGATGGCTGTCAAAACCTTTGACGCGATCCACATGACCAGAATGGTCAGCGCGACGCTGATGACCTTGTTCACAATCACGTCCGTGTTGATGGAGCCGACAAAATGTGTCCAGACTCTGCCGAAATAAGTTTGATCGATCTCGTTCATTTTGTTTCCTTTAATATGACCCTTTCTCTTTTAAATAAAAAATGCAGCGTGGGCTGCATTTTTTAATTCGCATTATTTCTTTTTCCGTCTGCTGATATCCTTTTGATCGGTGCTGACCCATTTGGGGCCGTCGGATTTTTCCGTCGGCTTCGATTTTTCTGAGCGTTCCGATTTTCTTTTCTGCTGCTGTGCTTCACGCTGCTTTTTGCGTTCCTCGCGGAGCACCTTATCGATCATTTCATCGGTAATCGGTGAGAAGGCTTCGGTTTCGATGACCGCTGGCGATTCCACATCGCTCAACGGGTCGCCTGCGTCAGGACGTCTGCGCCGTGTCTTGGCCTTCGGTGCAGCCGGTTTCGGCTGAGCCTTTTGCGGTTCTTCTGTTTCGCCGGCTTCGGCCTTTTCCTGTTGTTCGAGCATGTACTTGTCTTCGAGGGCCTTGCGCTTGCGGTCCTTCGCTTCGCTTACCTTTCTGGACTGTGCCCCGAAGGCGTAGCCCACAGCCTGCGCCGCTGCGATCACACCGATGCAGATGAACATGAAGGCGATGAACGGCACGCGGCTGCCCAGCCATACAGACAGTACACCGAAAGGCAGGAACAAATACAGTGTCGGCGAAACGACAAAGGTAAAGGCGTTCCAAACCTTCAGGAAGCGAATGCCGGGATGGCCCTTCAAAATGATGACCGTCGTCAGCACCGCCATGATCACCGTCGGCAGCAGCGAGTAAAGCAGATATTTGCCGAACACCTGGTTGTCGTCGTCGTCCGTAGACGATTTAAAGGCCGCGTAGGTGAAATAGATCCAGAACCCGACGATGACGACCAGCTCGATCACCCCGTAAGTCATGTTGTAGCTGCCATTCGATTTGACGCCGGCGTCGAGAATCCCCTTAAAGATTAAGATAAGCAGCAGGTTCAAAATATTGGCAATCAGCGCCGTCGACAGTGAATTCAGCCGCCTCCTCAATCGTATTCCTTTATTCATATTGCCTCCTTATTTGAGCAAATCCAGTATCCGATTCAATTCATCCGTTGAGGAATAATCGATGGTGATCTTTCCGCTCCCCTTTTTGTTTTTTGGGGTCAGTGTAACGGACGTGCCTAAATGATTTCTTAATTGATCTTCAACGTCGACCAAGTAAGGATCCTTGGGCTTCTTTTCCTTTTTCTGCCGAGGATTTTTAAGCCGGCGCACCTGATCTTCCATTTCACGGACCGACCAATTCCGCTCGACGGCCTTCTGTGCCAGTGATGCCATCGTCTCTGCGTCGTCCAGGCCTAGAAGCGCCCGGGCGTGTCCGCCGCTGAGCTGATTGTTCAGCACCATCTTCCGCACCGAAACTGGCAGCTTGAGCAGCCGCATCACATTGGTCACAGCCGCCCGGCTTTTGCCGATGCGGATGCCGATTTCGCCCTGCGTTAAATTGTAGTGCTTCGCGAGCTGTTCAAAGGCCATTGCCTCTTCAATCGGATTGAGATCCTCGCGCTGTACGTTTTCGATCAGCGCGATTTCGACCACTTCCCGGTCGGACATATCCTTGACGACGACCGGTACCGTATCGAGGCCAGCCAGTGTCGCCGCGCGCCAGCGCCGTTCGCCGGCGATGATCGTATAAGCGCCCTGCTCCTGCTTGACGACCAAGGGCTGCAGCACGCCGTGTTCTTTAATCGACGCCGCCAGCTCTTCGAGGGCCCGCTGGTCAAAATGTTTTCTCGGCTGATCCCGATTGGGCCGAATCTTGCCAATTGGCAGCTCGACAATCAGCTGACCGTCCTGATGGGAGTTCGATTCGGACTGCGCTTCTTCGAGACCCCCGTTTTCATCGAAATGGATATCGTCGGAGATCAATGCGGCCAAGCCCTTACCTAAACCGTTGTGGTGTTTCTTACTTGACATGTTCCCTCCCGATAAATTCCTTCGCAAGTTCCGCATACGCAATGGCGCCTTTAGAGTTCGGCGCGTTTTCGAAAATCGTCTCACCGAAGCTCGGCGCTTCAGCCAGTCGGATGTTTCTCGGGATCTTCGTGCGGTAAACTTTATCTTTAAAGTAAGACTTGACTTCTCCGACGACCTGCACAGCTAAATTCGTCCTAGAATCGTACATCGTCATCAAAACGCCTTCGATATCGAGTTTGGGATTCAAACCTTTCTTAACAAGGCTGATCGTCGAAATCAACTGGCCGACCCCTTCCAGTGCGTAGTATTCGCATTGAATGGGGATCAGCACGGAATCCGACGCTGTCAGTGCGTTGATGGTCAAAAGACCCAATGACGGCGGACAGTCGATAAAGACGTAGTCGTAATACTCGAGAACCGGATCGAGCACCTTGCGCAGCCGGGTTTCCCGCTGAGACATGTGCGCCAGCTCGATTTCCGATCCGGCTAAGTCGATGTTGGAGGGCAGCAGGTTGAGCCGGTCGTATCCGGTAGTCAAAATGACTTCTCTGAGATCTTGACCGTTGATCAGCGCGTCGTAGATGCTCTTGTCGAGGTCGTTCTTTTCGATACCGAAGCCGCTGGTCGTGTTGCCCTGAGGGTCGATGTCGACGGTCAAAACGCGGTACCCGTCTATACTCAGCGCCGCTGTCAGATTCATACACGTCGTCGTCTTTCCGACGCCTCCCTTTTGGTTGAATATTGAAATAACTTTTGCTCTTGACATTGGCTTTCCTTTCCAGTGGATGATCCGCCGATCCGATTATTTGGGGATCGTGATCGTCACAACAATTTTGTCTTCTTTTTCTGTCTCCTTGTACTTGGCGTCCTGCTTGGTCCGCTGTACTTCCTTAAAAGCGGTCTTGATCGTGTTCAAATAAATCTGCGCGTTGATGAAGGACTTGACTCTGGCCTTTTTACCCGGTGTGATCTTTTCGTCGTAATTGTTGACCAGCACCTCGTTTCGGATTTTCTCCACGAGCCTTTCCGTCTTTTTGACATTCAAATCCCGCCGCTTGACCTGGTCGATGACTTCAAGCTGAATGTCCTTATCCGGCACCTTGAGCAGTGCCCGGGCGTGGCGTTCTGAAAGTCCGGCTTTTTTAACCGCTTCGATGACCTCGTCGTCCATCTTGATCAGTCTCAGCTTGTTCGCGACAAAGGATTGAGATTTTCCGATCAGCTTGGCCACCTGTTCTTGGGTCATATGGTAATACTTAATCAGCTGCTGATAGCTCTCGGCTTCCTCGAAATAATTCAAATCCTCGCGCTGGACGTTTTCGATGATCGCCAAGACTGCCGAATCCTGGTCGTTGATCTTCACCTCAATCGCCGGAACGGTTTTGAGCTTGGCGAGCTTTGACGCACGCAGCCGTCTTTCGCCGGATACCAGCTCGTAAAGGTTGTTGTTCAGCTTCCGCACCTGAATCGGCTGAATCACCCCGTAAGTCTTGATCGATTCAGCCAATTCCTTTAAGTGTTCCTCGTCGAAAACCTGTCTCGGTTGATTGGGATTCGGAATAATCTGATCGACCGGCACCTCTAAAATGCGGCCGCCTGGTTCTTTCTTGCGCCCCTTTAATAAATCTTTTTTCTTTTTTCTCATACACTTAGCTCCTGATGTTTCACGTGAAACATCGCACTCCGACAATTAAGCTAAAGGCTTTTTGACAATTCTTCCGTAATTTCTCGGGTATTTCTTCGGAGTGCTGCCGATTTTGTCACATTGAATTATAACATGAAACGTCGCGTTTTTCAGTATTAAATTCTGTGTGGTGCGGATTGATCCCAATCCCAACAGACTTGGGCCCTGCCCCGCTTCGGCAATTTCGGCCTCTGCCTGCTGCCCCTTCCAAGCGTAAAAGGTGCCGCCAACCTTGAGAAAGGGCGCACAGAGCTCGTCGAGAATGTTGAACGCCGCCACGGCTCGGGCGCAGACCGCATCGAATTGTTCTCTATACTTGGGGTCTTTTCCGTAATCTTCGGCGCGGCCGACGAGAAAGCTGACGTTCTTTAAGCCGATGGCGTTCACAATTTGTTCGACGGCTTTCATCTTCTTGCCCGTGCTGTCCAGCAGTGTAAAATGCTTTTCCGGATGACAAATCGCCAGCGGCACCCCTGGGATGCCGCCGCCCGAACCGACGTCGAGAATGGCGTCAGCGTCTTCCTTCAGCGGACAGGTGATCGCGTCCAATAAATGTTTTTCAATAAAATCCCGATCGTCGACGATCCGCGTCAAATTGACGTGAACGTTGGTCGCCTTCATTTCGTTCATGAACGCGTAAAGCAATTGGAGCTTGTCCTCGCTGATCGCAATCGGCGACTCCGAAACGAAAATCTTCTTAAAATTATCGTAAGCTTGATCCATCATTTTTTAAAGAGCTCTCTGTGATTTTCCAAATAAACGTGCAGTACGGCAATATCGGCAGGGTTGACGCCAGAAATCCGGGAGGCCTGTCCAATGGACATCGGCCGGACCGATTTGAGCTTTTCAACGGCCTCGAGTCTGAGTCCCTGGATGTCGGCGTAATCAATCCCTTCAGGAATGCGTTTTTCCTCAAGCTTCTTGAACTGAACAACCTGGCGGTCCTGCTTTTGAATGTAGCCTTCGTACTTCAGCTGGATTTCTACTTCTTCCCGAACCTGTCTCGAAAGCGCTGGCCGTTCCGGATCGATCGGCTTCAAAGCGTCGTAGGTCAGCTCCGGCCGTTTCAGAAGCTGCGCCATCGGCAGCCCCGAGGTGAGCGGCGTCGTACCGAGCTCGGTCAGTACGGCGTTGACCCTTTCAGACGGCGAAACCGTTGTCGACTTCAGGCGTTCCTTTTCCGCCTCGATATCCGCCTTCTTATTTAAGAAGTGGGCGTAGCGTTCATCCGAAATCAGGCCAACCCGCCGTCCAATGGGCGTGAGTCTCAAATCCGCATTGTCCTGACGGAGCAGCAGCCGGTATTCCGCCCGAGACGTCATCATCCGATAAGGCTCGTTGGCGTCTTCGTTGATGATGTCGTCAATGAGCACACCGATATAAGCCTGAGAGCGGTCGAGGATCATTGGCTCTGCGTTTTCCAGATAGAGCCCGGCGTTGATGCCGGCGACGATTCCCTGCGCCCCAGCTTCCTCGTAGCCCGAGGTCCCGTTGATCTGACCGGCGAAAAACAAGCCGTGAATATCCTTGCTTTCCAACGTGGCTTTGAGAGCCGTCGGGTGGATGCAGTCGTACTCAATGGCGTAGGCCGAGCGCATGAACTGCACGTGTTCCATACCCGGCACCGTCCGGTACAGCGCGATCTGCACTTCCTCCGGCAGACAGGACGACATCCCCTGCACGTAAACCTCGCGGGTGTGCAGGCCTTCCGGTTCCATGAACATCTGGTGATGATCCTTGTCGGCAAACCGCACAACCTTCGTTTCAATGGACGGGCAGTAACGCGGGCCCACACCGACGACGTCCCCGGTCACTAATGGGCTGCGGTCCAAATTGTCGCGGATGATTTTGTGGGTCGCTTCGTTGGTGTAGGTCAGGTAGCAGTCGATCTGGTCGATGTCGATAGATTCCGTTTCAAATGAAAACGGGGTGATTTCCTCGTCTCCCTTCTGCACCTTCATCTTGGAATAGTCGAGGGTTTTTTCATCGACGCGGGCAGGCGTCCCGGTCTTAAACCGCTGCAGGTCAAACCCGGCGTCCCGGAGACTGTCCGACAAAAAGCGCGCCGGAAACATTCCGTTGGGGCCGCCGTCGTACTGTACCTCGCCCATGAAGATTTTGCCGTTGAGGTACGTCCCGGTGCAGACGACGCAGGTCTGGCACGCGTAGGTCGCGCCGGTGCGCACCTGCACCCCAGTGATTTTGTGATCTTCAATGATGAGCTTTGTCGCTTCCTGCTGGCGCAGGGTCAAATTCGGCGTGTTTTCAATGACTTCCTTCATGCGGAATTGATAGGCCTTTTTATCCGCCTGAGCGCGAAGCGAATGCACCGCTGGGCCTTTCCCGGTGTTGAGCATTTTACACTGGATCATCGTCGCGTCGATGTTTTTCCCCATTTCGCCGCCGAGGGCGTCAATTTCCCGGACGAGATGGCCCTTGCCCGTGCCGCCGATGGACGGGTTGCACGGCATCATCGCGACGGAATCCAAATTAATGGCCAACAGCAGCGTCTTGTGGCCCTTCCTCGCTGTGGCCAGAGCGGCTTCGCAACCAGCGTGGCCCGCACCGATGACGATGGTTTCATAACTTTCAGCTTGATATGCCATAACTATTTCCTTTCGTGTTTATTTTCCGAGACAGAAGTTTGCAAAAATCTGATCGATAATGTCGTCTCCAAGAGACTGACCGGTGATTTTCCGCAAATTGTCCAATGCGTCCTTCAAATCGATGGCGACAATGTCAACCGACATGCCCATCGCCATACTTTCAAGGGCACTTTCCAAATTCTGGCGGACCTGTTTCAAAAGCGAAATGTGACGGACGTTGGAGACGATCGGGTCGTCCTTGCGCACGACCGAATCCGAACCGACAGCCATTTCGACCATTTTATGCTTTAAGGTTTGAAGCCCTTCCTCCCTCTTAACCGACAGCACGATTTGGTTGTCGCTCAAATGATCCTTCAGCGATGCCTGATCGTCTTCATCGATCAGATCCGACTTATTATATATATGTAGAACTTTTTTTCCTTCGAGCAAAGACATCCACTTTTGATCGCCGTTAGATGTTTCACGTGAAACATCTTCGATGTAAAGGACAAGCTCTGCCTGGTTCACCATCTGTTTGGCGCGTTCCACACCCATTTTTTCAATCACATCGTCGGTTTCGCGGATGCCCGCCGTGTCGATGATGTGAAAGGGCACGCCGCCGATATTGAGATAATCCTCAATGGTATCCCGCGTCGTGCCGGGAATATTCGTCACCAGCGCTTTTTCTTCGTGAAGCAGCTTGTTCATCAGCGACGACTTGCCGACGTTAGGTTCACCGAGGATCACCGTGTCAATCCCGTCGCGGACAACCTTCCCAACCTTGGCGGATTGAAGCAGCTCGTCGATCTCGTCGATCATGTGATGAATGTTCTGATCCAGCTCTTGTTCTGTGACCTCCTCGACATCGTACTCGGGGTAATCGAGGGCCGCGTCGATATAAGTCAAAAGATGGAGCAGCTCGTCATCGATCCCTTGGTATTTTTTGGAAAGGCCGCCGGAAAGCTGATTCAGCGAATAGGAAACGCCAGCTTCCGTTTTGGCGTCGATCACGTCCATGACCGCCTCCGCCTGGGACAGATCGATGCGCCCGTTGACAAAGGCGCGCTGTGTAAATTCACCGGGATCTGCCAGACGCGCCCCAGCATCGATCACAGCCTGAAGCACCATGCCGACGACGACATTGCCACCGTGGCAGTTGATTTCGACGATGTCCTCGCGGGTGTAGGTTTTCGGCGCCCGCATCACTGTGAGCATCACCTCGTCGATCACTGCGCCGTCCCTCCCAACCACATGACCGTAGTGAATCGTATGAGATGGAAAGGACGTGACGGATTTCCCAGAAGGCGACATGAAAACGCGATCGGCCACCTGAAGGGACTCGGCGCCCGACAGCCGCACGATGCCAATGCCGCCGGTACCCACTGGCGTTGAGATCGCCGCGATCACATCATCGCTTAATACATTGTTCATAATCTTTCCCCTTTATAATAAAAAAAGTGAAAGCAGTCGGAAATGTGCAGCGGCACATCTCCATCACGAACTGCTTTCACCAGTTTGTATGGACGTGTTATTCCTGATCGTTCTCTTTCAGATCTATGACGACATAGCGGTAAGGATCTTGTCCTTCGCTGTAGGTATAGACCCGGCCGTCGTCCTGGAGTGTCGCATGAATGATGCGGCGTTCTCCCGGATTCATCGGTTCAAGTGAGAACTTCCGATGACTGCGGGCGACCTTATTGGCCATTTTGTGGGCCAGATTTTCAAGCGTCTGCTGACGTTTTTCACGGTAGTGTTCGGTATTGATGCTGATGCGGATGTGATGATCCGTCTGCTTGTTGACAGCCAAGCTGGTCAGATACTGAATGGCGTCGAGGGTCTGTCCCCTGCGGCCAATCAGCAGCCCCATCTTGTCGCCGGACAATTCGACTTTTAAGACATCGTCTTCGGTTTCGTAGGCGGTGTCAATTTTCACATCCAAATCCATCGCATTGAACATGTCGGACAAGAATGTCGACGCCATCGCCTGAATCTTTTCGGATTCATCTTCCACATAAGCTTCCGCCTGAACCTCCGGATCGAAGGTTTCCTTCAGCGTCGCTTCGACGATGGCTTCCTTTTTCCCGAAAATACCGATAAAACCGCTTTCTGGTTCCTGAACAACCTTGATGTCGACCTGATCTCTTTCAGCCGACAGCGTTTCAAGGGCCTTCTGAACCGCTTCGTCTATCGTTTTTCCTTTTTCAGTAATTGTTTGACTCATTCACTATGCTCCATCAATTTGACTTGTCCGGCTTTTTGGTTCTTTCGTCACTGTGGGGAATCTTCGTCACCACGCGGCGCTTGGAAGCCGGCTTCGTCTTGGGTCTGTTCATCTTGCTGGATTTCTGGGTGGATCTGCCGAATTGCGCGTTCATCGCCTGCTGGCGGATTTCAGCCGAAGCCTTCAGCTTGTCGCGTTTTTCACGCTTATCCTTTTCTTCCTGTTCCTTGACGCGGCGTTCTGCTTCTTCGATCGGCACAAGCTTAACCGGTCTGCGCATCACGATGAACTGCTGGATGAAGGTGTAGACGCTCTGCGCCACCCAGTACAAGCTGACCCCAGCTGGCATCTTAAGTGCGAACCAGCCAATCATCAGTGGCATGATGATCATCATCACTTTTTGAGAAGTCGCCGTCGCCGGATCTGCCGTGGAATAATCCGTCGTGAACTTCTGGGTCAGGAATGTGACCACCACAACGACGATCGGCAGGATGTAGTACGGATCGGGTTTCCCCAGATTTGGAATCCAGTAAAAGGATTGATGCAGCGCTGACAAATTGCCGGACGTAAAGACGTATTTCTGAGGATTCTGCAGTGCGCCGAAAAGACCCCAGATGATCGGCAGCTGAATCAGCAAAGGCAGGCAGCCGGACATTGGATTGACCTTGTAGAGCTTGTAGAGCTTCATGGTCTCCATATTCAGCTTTTCAGGATTGTTCTTGTATTTTTTCTGAAGTTTTTGAACCTCAGGTGTAATGGCCTGCATTTCCTTCATCGAGTTTGTCTGCTTGATGTTAAGCGGCAGAATGATGGTCTTGACAATGACGGTGAACAAAATTACGGCGTACCCATAATCCCCGACGAGTCGGAAGATCTGGTACAAGACCCAGCCGAATCCTTGATATAAAAAATGCATTGAGTAATATTTTCTCCCTGGAGTGTTTGATTTTGAATTGGTGATGACCGTTAAGGCACCGGGTCGTATCCTCCCGGATTAAAGGGATGGCATCTCAGAATCCGTTTGAGCCCGAGCAGCCCGCCCTTGAAGGGCCCGTACTTGGCAATGGCCTCGTAGCAGTAGGCCGAACAGGTCGGATAAAACCGGCAGTGCCTCGGAAACAGCGGCGAAATAACCCGCTGATATCCCCGGATCAGAATCAAGCAAATCTTCTGAAGCCCACGGCTCAGAAAATTCAACAATTTCGTCATGATTTTTCCAGCTTTGTTTTGTAAAACAAATGTTTTAACGAACGGTCGAGATCGCGGTAGGGATCCTCTGCACACCGCTTTTTCGCGACGATGATCAGATCGTACCCCTGCTGGATCCTTTCCAGCTCATTCTGATAAGAAGCTCTGATTCTTCTCTTGACTTTATTGCGGACAACGGCGCGCTTCGACACTTTCTTGCTAACAATAATACCCAGACGATTGGTACTTTTCCGATTTTTCAAATAATAAAATTGAAAATGCCGATTGCCGAATCGCTGTCCGTCGTGAAAGACGCGATCAAAATTCTTCGAATTTTTCAGAGAAGTCATTTTCACAACTCTCAACTCCAAATCAAATTATAAAAAAGACCGTCTGTGAAACGGTCAGCAGTATTTATGCAGATAATTTAGAACGACCCTTTTGTCTTCTTCTTTTTAATACAAGGCGTCCATTCTTCGTGGACATTCTTTTTCTGAATCCGTGTTCTTTCTTTCTCTGTCTGTTTTTAGGCTGAAATGTCTGTTTCATTTCATGCTCCTCTCTATTTCTCTACATTAGATAAATTGAATACAAAAAGACCAAATTAAAAATTCCCATATTACCTGAAGATTATATTATGACCGGTCCGGCTCTGTCAAGTGATTTGTTTAAAATTTGACGCCTGCTGAACTGTGGAAAGCTTGAATGCACAATGGGATTTTGCTATAATGTATGCACATTATCAACAGTTTACACAGTGAATTATCCACAATTTTATGATAATTGTGGATAATTCTGAGGATAAGTGTGGAAAAACCGTCATAATTCTAAATAATCAACACGGTACACTGGGGGAAATTTTATCCACAGCGTGTTAAAAGTGATTGCCGTCTCTCGCTTATCCACAACCTCATATCGAAAAACGGAGAAAAATGTGGAAGAATCTATAAACGAAATATGGGAAAAAGCGCTCAGCTCCATTGAAGAGGAAATGCCATTTGTCAGCTTCACCACCTGGTTTGAACCCCTCAAACCTGTGGCTATCCGCGGCAATAAATTTTATCTTCAGGTCCCAAATTCCAGTAAATTTAACAAATCGGTTCTCGAAAACCGGCACAAGGACTTGATCAGCAACGCCCTGTCCTTTGCGATGAACAAAAAAAATATTGAAGCCTGCTTTATATTTGATGAAAGCGAAATCGACGAATTGGAAGACAGTGTCGAATCCGACAAGCCGAATAAATCCAAACCGGTGGAGACACCGCCGATTAACAACAGCTCCGGCATCAATCCAAAGTACACCTTTGAACGCTTCGTCATCGGCGAAAACAACCGCTTCGCCCACGCGGCCTGCGTCGCCGTCGCAGAAGCCCCGTCGGAACAGTACAACCCGCTGTTTATCTACGGCGGCGTCGGTCTCGGCAAAACCCACTTGATGCAGGCCATCGGCAATTACATCATGACCTACACCCCGGAAAAGAAAGTGGTGTACGTGTCCTGCGAAACCTTTACCAACGAATTCATCGACGCGATCCAAAACAAGAGCAACACGTCCTTTAGAAACCGCTACCGCAATGTCGATATCCTGCTCATCGACGATATTCAATTTTTGTCCGGCAAGGAAGGAACCCAGGAAGAATTCTTCCATACCTTTAACGCGCTGCACGACGAAGACAAGCAGATCGTCATCAGTTCAGACCGGCCGCCGCGGGAAATTCCGAAACTGGCCGAACGGCTGCGCAGCCGATTCGAAATGGGCCTGATCACCGATATTTCCGCGCCGAATTTTGAAACCCGAATGGCGATTTTGAGAAAAAAGGCCGAAACTTATAAAGAAGAAATTCCAGACGACGTCCTCAGCTTTATCGCCAACAACATCCATTCCAACATCCGTGAACTGGAAGGCGCGCTGACCACCGTCGTCGCCTACTCCAAGCTGCACGGCGAAAAGATTTCCCTCGATTTCGCGAAGGAATCCCTGGCCGATCTGTTCGTCTCAAAGCAGCACGAAATCAACGCCGACTACATCAAGGAAATCACCGCCAAGTACTTCAACACCACCGTCGAAGACATGAACAGCAAGAAACGGACGAAGGCCGTCACGACGCCGCGCCAGGTCGCCATGTACCTGTGTCGGGAAATGACGTCGATGTCTCTGCCCGCCATCGGCGAAGCTTTCGGCGGACGCGACCACTCGACGGTCATTCACGGCTGCCAGAAAATCAGCGAAAATATCGAAAAAAACACCGACTTCAAAAATCTGGTGCTGCGGATCCAAAGCGAAATCAAAGGCGAATAATCCCCAAGCTGAAGACAGTTTTCCACAGCCTTTACACATGTGGACACACAGATTTGATTGACGTCATCCGGCGTCATTCTGAGGAAAATTCAGTTATCCACAGCTTAAACAGGTTCTATCATTATTATTACTAAAATAAATTAATATTTATACAATGCAACCCAAACAAGGAGCACACTATGAAATTCGATTGTTCTAAAGCCGATCTCGTCCACGCCCTGGCGATCGCATCCAAGGGCGTCGCCCGCAAAACCACGATGCCGATTCTCGAAGGCGTATTAATGGAAGCGACCGATCAAAAAATCGTGCTGACCTCCACCAATCTGGAAATCAGTGTCAAAACGACACTGCCCGCCCACATCGAACAAGACGGCGCCATCATTCTGCAGTCCAACTTTCTTTCGGACTTGGTCCGCAGACTTTCAGGAGATGACATCTACTTTGAAAGCGCCGGCAAGGACACGTTAAAAATGACGTGTCAGCTTTCGACCTACACGATCAAGGGTATGTCGCCGGAAGACTTCCCGGCCTTCCCGGAAATCATCGACGATTACACCTTCTCGATCAAGGCCGAAACCCTCTACGACCTGATCCGCGGGACGATTTTCTCCGTTGCCCTGAAGGAAAACATTCCGGTGCTCACGGGCCTGAAGCTCGAGCTGGAGGACGACCGCATCACAGTCGTAGCCCTCGACGGCTATCGGCTGGCGCTGCGCCGCGGCAAGCTCTCCCAACCGATCAACCAGCCAGTCTCGATCATTGTGCCGGGCAAGAGCATGACCGAGCTTGAAAAAATGCTTTCCGGCGTCGACGACGACATCCAGGTGAACCTGTCAAAATCGCAGATTTTCTTCACGATTGGCGACACGCAGTTCACCTCCCGCCTGCTCGAAGGGGAATTCATCAACTACCAGCACATCATTCCGAAGGATACCAATACGGAAATCACGCTGAGCCGCAAGGAACTGCTCGACAGTACCGAACGCGCCGCGCTGCTCGCTCGGGAAGGCAAAAACAATTTAATCAAGCTGGACATCGGCATCGACGAGCTGACGCTGACCTCCAACGCGGACATCGGCGAAGTGCACGAAGTCATCTCGATTCAGAAAACCGGGGACGACCTGCGCATCGCCTTCAACTCGAAATTTATCATCGACGCCCTGCGCGCCATCTCTGAAGACACCATCACGATCCGCCTGACCAATCCCGTCGGGCCGGCGCTGATCGTCGGCGACGACGAAAGCTTCATCACGCTGATTCTGCCAGTCCGCGTGTCCGACGATATGTAAAGCCAAAGGGCTTACAATTATAGAAAAGCGGTTCAATTAACTTTGAATTAAAATCCGAAAAAGATAAACTGAAAAAACCGAGAGAATTTGCATGAAAGCCTTTGAAAGCGCGTGCAAATTCTCTTTTTATTTGATATAATAAGGCCCAGCCCTTTTTATGACGATTTGAGAGCGAAAAAAGCATTTTTCAGCCCGATAAAAAATTTTTCTAAGAAAAAAAGGGTGCAAGTTATAAATCTTGAAATTAAGGATAAAAAAGAAGTTTAAGATGAAAACCATTCAGATTTATTCCAAATTCATTAAATTGGACCAGCTGTTGAAATTCGCCGGTGTCGCCGAGAGCGGTTCCGTCGCGAAGGCGATGATTTTAGACGAAATGGTCACGGTCAACGGCGAGGTCGTCACAGCCCGGGGCAAGAAAATCTACCCAGGGGATCGAGTCGAAGTGGAAGGACTCGGCGAGGCCCTTGAGGTCACGGCCGAAGACACGCCATGATCGTCAAGCGGCTGACGCTTCGCCATTTCCGCAACTACCGGGACGAAACCTTTGAGCTGTCGCCGCGCATCAACGTGATCACCGGCGCCAATGCCCAGGGCAAGACCAACATGCTCGAGGGCTTGTTTCTGCTCTCCCGCGGCTATTCCCACCGGACGAATCACACCGCCGATCTGATGATGCAGCACGATGCGGGTCTCAACGGCTTCGCGGTCGAGGCGGAGGCCGAAACCAAGGGCATTCACCATCGGCTCGCCCTTCAGGTCAAGGACGGCCACAAGACGTGGGTCGTGGACGGCCATTCGAGCCGGCGCCAGCGGGACGTGCACAAGCTGCTGCACACCATTCTCTTCGAGCCCGACGATCTGCGCATCGTCAAGGCCGGTCCGGCGCGCCGCCGTCAATTCATCGACGAGGAAATCAGCGGCTACCTGCCCGGTTATCTGCCGGTGCTCAAAAATTACAAAAAGGCGCTGTCCCAGCGAAACGCCCTGCTCAAGGAGATCAGGCGCTCACCGTCGATGGCGGTGCTTTTAGAGGGCTGGGACGAGCAGCTCGTCGAAAACGGCGCCAAGCTCGTCGTCTACCGCCTGGCCTATTTGAAACGGCTCAACGAGACGGCCAAGGCGCTCCACGCTTCCCTATCCGATCACAGAGAGCAGCTGAGCCTGAGCTATTCGAGCAATTTGATCGCCGAAGCGGCGGATCAGGCCGTGATTCAAAAGCGATTTGCCGAAAAATTGAAGGCTGGCCGAAACGAGGATATTGCCAAGGGCTCGACGGTCTGCGGCCCCCACGTCGACGATCTGCTGATCGCGATCGACGGGATGGAGGCGCGGAAGTTTGCGTCCCAGGGGCAGCAGCGCACCGCGGCCATCGCGCTGAAGCTTTCACAGATCGACATTTACCAAAAGATGACCGGCGACCGGCCCATCGTGCTCCTCGACGACATTTTGTCGGAGCTGGACGACCGGCGTCAGGAGAAAATCCTCGAGATCCTCGGTCAGACCCAGGCGCTGATCACCTGTACCGACAGCCGGTTTGCAGACCGCTATCCGGAAGAGATGAAGCGCATTGTGACCGTGCAGAACGGCCATCAAATTTCACAATAAATGAAGCAGCCACTCGCGAACATCGCGATTTAAGATTTACATTACAGGAGGGACTATGTCTGAAACGACAACGACAACACATGAATACGGCGCGGACCAAATCCAGGTTTTGGAAGGACTGGAAGCCGTTAAGAGACGGCCGGGGATGTACATCGGCAGCACCGGCAAGCAGGGCCTTCACCATTTGGTCTACGAAGTCGTCGACAACTCGATCGACGAAGCGCTGGCGGGCTATTGCGATAAAATCGTCGTCACCATTGGCGACGGCGACATCATCACCGTCACCGACGACGGCCGCGGCATCCCGACCGGCATCAACCACAAGGAAGGCAAAACCGGCGTCGAGCTGGCACTGACCGTGCTTCACGCCGGCGGGAAATTCGGCGGCGGAGGCTACAAGGTTTCAGGTGGGCTCCATGGCGTCGGCGTCTCGGTCGTCAACGCGCTGTCCGAATGGCTGACGGTTGAAGTCAAACAGAACAAGAAAATTTACCGCCAGACCTTCGAACACGGCAACAAGACCTCGGAGCTCGAGGTCATCGGCAATACGAACCGCACCGGCACGAAGATCAGCTTCAAGCCGGACGCCGACATCTTTGACGAAACGGAATACGACTACGACGTCCTCGAACACCGTCTGCGCGAGCTGGCCTTCTTGAACAAAGGCGTTTCGATTACATTGACCGACGAACGCCCAGGCCAGGAACAGAGTCACGAATACCACTACGAAGGCGGGATCAAGTCCTACATCGAGTACATGAATCGCAACAAGGAAGTGCTCTACGACCAGATCACCTACTACGAAAAGTCGATGGAAAACTACGAGGTGGAAATCGCCTTTCAGTACACCCGCGGCTATCAGGAAAACATCTACGCCTACGCGAACAACATCTTTACCCCTGAGGGGGGCACCCACCTCAACGGCTTCAAGAGCGCGCTGACCCGGACGATCAACAACTACGCCCGGAAGGCCAACTTCCTAAAGCAGAACGACAAGAACCTCTCCGGCGATGACATCCGCGAAGGCTTAACCGCGATCATCAGCGTCAAGCTTTTGGAACCGCAGTTCGAAGGCCAGACGAAGACCAAGCTCGGCAACCCGGAAGTGAAGGGCATCGTCGAAACCATCGTCAGCAGCGAGCTCGACGCCTTCCTCGAAGAAAATCCGAAAATCGCCGAAGCCATTGTGCAGAAAAACATCTCGGCGTCCCACGCCAGAATGGCGGCGAAGCGCGCCCGGGAAATGACCCGGCGCAAGAGCGCACTGGAAAGCACGTCCCTGCCGGGCAAGCTGGCGGACTGCCGCGAAAAGGATCCGTCGAAATCCGAAATCTTCCTCGTCGAAGGGGACTCCGCCGGCGGCTCCGCAAAGGTCGGCCGGAACTCCGAAATCCAGGCGATTCTGCCGCTGCGTGGGAAAATCCTCAACGTCGAAAAGGCGCGCCTCGACCGGATGCTCAACTCCGACACGATCCGCGGGATGATCACCGCCTTCGGCACGGGCATCGGCGAAGATTTCGACATCAACAAGGCGCGCTACCACAAAATCGTCATCATGACCGATGCCGACGTCGACGGCGCCCACATCCGCACGCTGCTGCTCACCTTCTTCTACCGCTACATGCGCGGGCTCATCGAAAACGGCTACGTCTACATCGCTCAGCCGCCGCTGTACAAGGTCAGCTGGGGCAAGCACGTCGAGTACGCCTACGACGACGCCGATCTCGACCGCCGTCTCGAAGGCCGCGACCGCAGCCGCATCACCCTTCAGCGCTATAAAGGACTCGGTGAAATGGACGCGGAACAGCTTTGGGAAACGACGATGAACCCCGAAACGCGCACGATGCTGCGGGTCGGCATCGAAGACGCGACCTACGCCGATGAAATCTTTACGATGCTGATGGGCGACAAGGTCCAGCCGCGAAAGGAATTCATCGAACGCAACGCGAAGAAAGTCAAGAATTTGGATATTTAAGCAAGGATAGAAAAGATAGAGTATGGACAATAACGAAAACAATCAAATGACACCAGTGGCGAAGAACCTGCGAGACGTCAAAATCGAAGACGAAATGAAGAACTGCTACATCGATTACGCGATGAGCGTCATCATCGGGCGGGCCCTTCCTGACGTCAGAGACGGCCTCAAGCCGGTCCACCGCCGCATCCTTTACGCGATGTACCAAATGGGCATGACGCCGGACAAGCCCTTCAGAAAATCGGCGCGTATCGTCGGGGAAGTTTTGGGGAAATACCACCCCCACGGCGACTCCTCGGTTTACGACGCGATGGTCCGCATGGCCCAGGATTTCTCTACCCGCTACCTGACGGTTAACGGCCAAGGGAACTTCGGCTCCATCGACGGCGACGGTGCCGCCGCCATGCGTTACACCGAAGCGAAGATGACCAAGGTCGGCGTCGAAATGCTCCGGGACATCAACAAGGACACCGTCGACTTCATCGACAACTTCGACGGCTCGGAACAGGAACCGTCGGTGCTGCCGGCGCGTTTCCCTCACCTTTTGGCCAACGGCTCTCAGGGGATCGCCGTCGGGATGGCGACGAACATTCCGCCTCACAACCTCGGCGAAATCTGTGACGGGACCATCGCCTACATCGACAACCCGGACATCACCGTCGACGAGCTGATGCAGACGATCAAGGGGCCGGACTTCCCGACCGCCGGGGTCATCCTTGGCAAGAGCGGCATCCGCGACGCCTACAGCACCGGCCGCGGCCGCATCAAGGTCCGCTCCAAGGTCGACATTCAGCAGACCAAGCGGGGCAAGCAGCAGATCATCGTTTCCGAGCTGCCCTACATGGTCAACAAGGCGAAGCTGATTCAGAAAATCGCTGAGCTCGTCAAGGACAAGACCGTCGAAGGCATCACGGACATCCGCGACGAAACGGACCTGAAGCACGGCATCCGCATCGTCATCGATTTGAAGCGGGACACCAACGCGACGATCATCTTGAACCAGCTGTACAAGCACACCCAGCTCCAGGACACTTACGGTGTGATCATGCTGGCGCTTGTGGACGGTCAGCCGAAGGTTTTGAACCTGAAGCAGATCCTCTACTATTACGTCGAACACCAGAAGGAAGTGGTGGTCCGCCGGACGAAATTCGACCTGAAGAAGGCCGAAGCCCGAGCCCACATTTTGGAAGGCTACCGGATCGCCCTCGACAACATCGACGCGGTCATTAAAATCATCCGCGAATCCCACGACGCGAAAATCGCGAAGGCCCGCTTGATGGACAATTTCACGCTGACCGATATCCAGGCCCAGGCCATTTTGGACATGCGTCTGCAGCGCCTGACCGGTCTCGAACGTGAAAAGATCGAAGAAGAATACGCGGCATTGACGAAGAAGATCGCCGAATACCGGGCAATTCTCGCCGACGAAAGTCTCGTCCTTGGCATCATCAAGGATCAGCTGGTCGAACTCAAGGAACAGTACGGCGACGCGCGCCGCACCTCCTTCGACGTCGATATCGACGATTTCGACATGGAAGACCTGATCAAGGAAGAAGAAGTCGTGGTCACGATGACCCACATCGGCTACGTCAAGCGCATCCCGGCCGACACCTACCGCTCACAGCGGCGCGGCGGCAAGGGCATCTCGGCGCTCTCGACCCGGGAAAACGATTTTATCGAGCACTTATTCACCTGCTCGTCCCACGACGATCTGCTCTTCTTCACGAACAAGGGCAAGTACTATAATCTGAAGGCCTACGAAATCCCCGAAGGCGGCCGCACCGCCAGAGGGACGGCGATCGTCAACATCCTCGACCTGGACAGCGATGAAAACATCACGACGATGATTCAGATCAAGGATTTTGAAGAACCGAACAAATACCTGACGATGGCCACGAAGATGGGGCTGATCAAGAAGACGCCGCTGTCCGACTACTCGTCGAGCCGGAAAAACGGCATCAACGGCATCAAGCTCAAGGAAGGCGACGAGCTCATTAACGTGCGCATCGCCGACGACACCGAAGACGTGGTGATGGGCACCCACGAAGGGTACGCGATCCGCTTCCACGTCAAGGACGTCCGCCCCACCGGGCGCACCTCGATGGGCGTCCGCGGCATCGCGCTGCGGCCTGACGACACGGTGGTCGGTATGGACATCCTGTCCGAAGACTGCAAGGTGCTCTGCGTCGCCGAAAAGGGCTACGGCAAGCGCACCTCCGGCGATGAATACCGCATTCAGAACCGCGGCGGCAAGGGCGTACAGACCTACAAGTGCTCAAAGAAGACGGGCAAGCTCGTCGGCTTCAACGTCATCGAAGACGGCGGCGAAATCATGATGATCAACAACGAAGGCGTCGTGATCAAGCTCAAGACCGACGACATCACCCAGATCGGCCGCTCGACTCAGGGTACGCGCCTGATGCGCCTGAAGGGCGACGAACGCATCGCGACGATCTGCAAGGTGCAGAACGAAGAGCCCGCAGACGATGACGACGACGCGGCAGACGACACCCAATCCGAAAACAAGGGTGCGTCGGAAGAACAGGTCAACATGCTGTCTGACAGCGAAAAATAAATCAAAAAGGAACACGAACCATGCAAACACTTATTTCCATTTCGATGCTCAGCGCGGATTTCACCCGCTTAGGCGAACATTTGAAGGAAGCGGAAGCGGCCGGCACTGACTGGCTGCACGTGGACATCATGGACGGCCATTTTGTGCCGAACATCACCATGGGGCCGGATCAGGTGGCGCAGATCAGAAAATCTGTCGATCTGCCCTTTGACGTCCATTTGATGATCACCCACCCGCTGGACTACATCGAACGCTTCGCGAAGGCCGGCGCCGACACGATTACCGTCCACGTCGAATGCGACGACGACACCGACGCCTGCCTCGATTTGATCGAAAAGCTCGGTTGCCATCCGGCAGTGGTCATCTCTCCGGAAACGCCGGTGGACGCGGTGAAGCCTTACCTCGACCGCGTCGATATGGTGCTGGTCATGGGGGTTCACCCGGGATTCGGCGGTCAGTCCTACATTCCGGAAACCACCGAACGGCTCAAGGCCATCCGCGGTATGATCGACGCCTCCAGCCGGGACATCCGTCTGGAAGTGGACGGCGGGGTCAATTTCGACACCCTGCCGGAAATCCTCGAAGCCGGCGCCGACACCATCGTCTCCGGCTCCTGCCTGTTCAAAGGCGACATTCAGGCGAATATTGAAAAGTTTAAACAATTGTTTTAAGGGGATTAAACGTATTGGAGCGGTCTGCTGCAGCAGGCCGCTTTTTTGCTGCAATAAATGAAGTGAAAGAACAAGGTGAAAGACGGGTTTTGGATGATTTTTGCTGTTTTACGGCTTTTTAATTCCCCATTCATCGCATAAAATAATAAAATAAACTCTTTTAGAAAAGGCGGTAGCAGTGGGATGCGGAAGGGCAAGATGAAAAATGCGGCGATGGTGATCCTGGCAGGATGTTTATGGGGTGTGATTTCGATTTTCGTGCGGCAGCTCAACGCCCTGGGGATCACAGCGATGGAATGCGTGGCGATTCGAACGACGATCACCGCCATCATTTTGTGCGTCTTTCTGCTCGCGCGGGATCCGAGGCAGCTTCGCGTCCGCGCGCGGGATCTGCCGTTGTTTGCCGCGTCTGGGCTCGGCAGCGTGCTCTTTTTTTCCTATTCGTATTTCAAGGCGCTCGAGGTTTTCGGCGGCGCCGCGATGCCGGCACTGCTCCTCTACACGGCGCCGGTCTTTGTAATGATTTTTTCCGCTCTCCTCTTTCACGAAAAGTGGACGAAACAAAAGGCCGCCGTTCTCGTTCTGACATTCACCGGGCTCGTTTTGGTGACCGGTGCCTTCAACGGCCTGTCGGCCATTCCAGTCACCGGCGTCCTGTTTGGGATGGGCGCGGCGGTCGGCTACGCCCTGTACTCGATTTTCGGGAAGCTGATCGGCCTGCGGGGCTATTCGCCGGCCGTTTCGACCTTTTACACCTTCGTCTTTGCCAGTGCCGGCGCGGTGCCGCTGTCTGGCATCCTCGCCGATTGGCCGAGACTGATGTGTCCGGCCGGTGTCGGTGCCGCCCTCGGCATCGCTTTCATCAGCACGACCCTGCCTTTTTTCTTCTACACCCGGGGATTGATGGGCCTCGAGGCGGGGCGGGCGTCGGTCTTGGCGTCGTCCGAGCCGATTACGGCAGTGCTTGTGGGTCTTTTGGTGTTTCACGAGTCCTTTACGATCGCAAAAATTTTGGGAATGGTACTGGTTTTGTCCGGTATCGTGCTGATTAATTTCGAGCCCAAGCGCCGGAAAAGGCCGCCGCATTAAAAAAACCCGATGGCTTTCCATCGGGTTGAACGCGGCTGCGTTGAGATTTACACGCTTTACTTCGGGAAGAAAAAGGGCCGCCGCTTTTTCTTTTTCCGCCAGCTGCGGTACACGCTGTAGAGGGTGCCGCCGCCGAGAATCAGGGCGCCGAGGTAGCCGAAGAAGGCCAGCGCCGGAATGCCAAGGATCTGTGGCTTCATGTCGGTGATCGCGAGAAAGCTCGACGCGAGCAGCAGCGCCGCGGTGATGACGGCCAGCACGAGCCGGTTGACCATTTTGCCCAGCTGCTTGATCGGCTCTTCGCTGCCGACGATTTCCAGATTGAATTTGGAGTGCCCTTTCAGCGCCTCTTTGGAGAGATTGTTTAAATTCTCCGGCAGCTCCAGCGTGTGGGTGCCGGCGCTGATGAGGCTGCGGGTCAGCTTTTTCGCCGTTACCTTCAGGTCGAGATCCTGAAGGCTCGGCTCGAGGATGTGCTGCTGCATGACGCTGACGATGCTGGCGCTCGGATCCAGCTTGGCGACGACGCTTTCGATGGTCATGACGCCGCGCACCAGCATCGTAATTCCCTGGGGCATTTGGATGTGGTTGACGTTGCAGATGTGGAGCAGATCCTGGAGAAATTCCGACAGGCTCATTTCGCCGATGTTGACGCTGCCGTACTCGTCCATCAAATCGGACAGATCGGCGTAGAGGC
Organism: uncultured Pseudoramibacter sp.; assembly: GCF_903789625.1. Lineage (NCBI taxonomy): Bacteria > Bacillati > Bacillota > Clostridia > Eubacteriales > Eubacteriaceae > Pseudoramibacter > uncultured Pseudoramibacter sp. The sequence goes on from NZ_CAIFFF010000005.1 coordinate 71,462, forward strand.
GGGTGTGGTCGATCTTGCCTGTATGGTCGCCCAGGCTGAGGACGACGGTTTTGATCGCGCTGATGTCCTTGGCCGCGACGGCGGAGATGGCTTCGCGGAACAGCTCGCAGTCCCTGCGGCTCAAGGTGCCCATCATTCCGAGATCGATCCAGCCGATTTTGCCGTCGTGAATGCGGATGTTCCCCGGATGGGGATCGGCCTGGAAGAAGGCGTCGTCGACAATCTGCTTGATGTAATTTTCGACGAGCTTGACCGCGATTTCCTGAAGATCGTAGCCCTCCTCGACGAGGCGGTCGGTTTCGTCGATATCGATGCCGCCCATGTAGGACATCATCAGCACGTTGGACGTGGTGTAGTGCTTGAAAATGGTCGGACAGTCGACGTAGCGTATATCGGAATTGTTGTGGGCGAAAATTTCGGCGTTGTGCCCCTCGTTCATAAAATCCATTTCCTGGCGGGCGGTCGCCGCCACCTCGGAGAGCACCATTTTGAAGTCGATGACGTCGCCGGTGACGCCGGTGCGCTGCAGCAGCGTCGTCAGCTGGTTGAGGATCGACAGGTCGATTTTCATCGTTTCCTGAACGCCTGGCCGCTGCACTTTGACGACGACCGGGGTGCCGTCCAGCAGCACGGCGCGGTGCACCTGGGCGATGGATGCGGAGCCAAGGGGCTCGTGGTCGATGCGGGCGAAGATCCGCCGCAGCGGCTGGTGGTACGCCGATTCCAAAACGTCCGCGATGGTTTTAAAGGGCAGCGGGGCCACGTCGGTGCGCAGTTTGGCCAGCTCTTGACAATAGGCCTCGGGCAGCACGTCCTGGCGCATGGACAGAATTTGGCCGACTTTAACAAAAACCGGGCCAAGTTCTTCGACAATGGCCCGGAATTTTTCGGGGGTAATTCCCTCTCTTATGTTGTACTTAGATAAAATGCCGAGGATCTCCCGCACGCGTCTGCGGCGGTAGCCCCTCGGCAGTTTTTTTTCGTTGCGCATTACCGTTGCTTATTCTGTTTTGGTGTCCGCTTCTTCCACGTCCGCGTCATCCGCTTCGGCCTTCGCCAATTTTTCCTTCAGCGCTTCCAATTCTTCGTCGGACATGTTGTCGACGGCCTTCAGCACGTCGTCCAAGCTCGTCTTTTTCTTGAATTTTTCTTTGGTGGCGTCTACCTTCTGCTTGACGCTGTGCTTCAGTTCTTCGTTGACGACCTTCCCCTGTTCGACGGTCAATTCGCCCTTTTCTACACAGTAGTTCACAACCTGTTCGGCTTTTTCAGCGGTCACCGCCGCCGCGCCGACACCGGCTAAAATGATTTTTTTGAATTCTTCTCCAAAATTAATGGCCATAATGCGACCTCCTTGTTTTTTAAATCAATACAGGTATCTTACGACGAAAAGTTTAAAAATAATTTAAGTGAATTTAGTTATCTCGTGCCGCGAAATTGCGCAGGTAGTGCCGTTCCAATGCCAAAAGCTTGCGCTTGATCTCGACGCCGCCGGCGTACCCGGTTAAAAGGCCGCTGGTCGCGATGACCCGATGACACGGGATGATGATGTTCAGCGGGTTCTTGTTGTTCGCCCGTCCCACGGCTCTCGGCGCGGTTGGATTGTTGATCGCTTCGGCGATATCCTTGTAGGATTTGATTTCCCCGTAGGGAATTTGGCGAAGCACCTTCCACACCTTTTTCTGAAAAGCCGTCCCCCGCGCGTTAAAGGATAAATCGAAGGTTTCCCGTTTGCCGTCGAAATATTCCTGGAGTTGTTTTTTCGTTTCGTCCAGAATCGGACGGGTTTCCGTTTCGGGAATATCCTGATTTTTTACCCATTGGACCCGCAGCAGCACATCTTCTGTGGATTCCAAAAGCAGCAATCCAAATGGGGGTTTAAAATAACTGATGTAATGTTCACTCATTTTCTTTCCTCCTCAGGAAAAAACTATATGTCTAATTTAAATAATATACAATTTATAATGAAATGGCAAGCGATTTCAACATTTAATTAGATTAAAGACAACAATTAAGTGAAAAATACGATAAAATTCTGCAAAAAAATGTAAATGAAATAAATAGTTAAATAAAATGATATATACAATCAAAGAAAGTCAATTAATTAAAATAAGAAGGGATGTTTCAAATCAAATAAAAAAACAGACGCTGATGCGTCTGTTTAATCACACCCGGTTTAGGATGTTTTGATCAATGGCGGGGGTAGCAGGATTCGAACCTGCGCGTGATGGAGTCAGAGTCCATTGCCTTACCGCTTGGCGATACCCCTGTGTCAAATACGCATATCATTATAAGCGATACTGACTCACATTGTCAAGCGGAAATGACAAGAAAATTACGAAATTTTTACAGCGCCTTTATTGATGGGCCATGCCCTTCTTGATCATGCGGATATCGGTGCCGACGAAGTGCAGCGCCTTGAAGTGGCCGATCATTCGGGACGCGAGCCGAGTGTTGTACCGGGTTTGAATCTGCTTCGGCGACAGATTCGAGGAAATCAGCATCGGGCCGTCTCCTAAAATCCGATCGTTGATGATCTGAAAGAGCTGGTCGTCGGAAAAGGCCGTCTGGTACTCGGCGCCGAGATCGTCGATGATTAGCAGGTCGCAGTCGGACAGGCTGTCGGATAAGGTGCGGTCATTGCCATCCCGCACCGCTTCGCGGACCAGATTGATCAGGTGCTCGGCGGTGATGTAGATCACGTTTTTCCCCTTTTCGATTAAGGCGTTGGCCACGCAGTTGGATAAAAAGGTTTTGCCGAGCCCCGGCGCGCCGTAAAAGAGATAATTGTCGTGCTGAGCGTCGAAATCGGCGCAGTAATTCATCATCAGCTGTTTCATCGCCGCCATGTAGCGTCTCGGGCTCGGTCCGTGTTCGGGCTTGTCGTCCGCGTAGTACTTGAGCTCGAAAGTATCGAAATTTTCAAGCCGGGCCCGGGGACTTAAATCGAAGCGGGAAAAGGCCGCGTCGGTCAGGGCCTGCTTCAGGCAGTGGCAGACCGCCCGCCCTCTGTACCCCGTGTCGTGGCAGTCGGGACAGAGGTAGTGAATCTCGAAGTCTGCGGCGGTGAGGTGGTGCGCCTTCATGATTTCAGCGCGGCGCGTATTCAGCTCGGCGAGCTTCTTGTGATAATTGGGCACGGCGTCGGGATCGCCGGCCAGCCGCGCCTGCACCTGCCTGGCGCCAGCTGCGTTGCGTTCATTTTCTATAGCCTTGAGTGCCGGCACCCGGTCGTAAATGTCCGCGATGCGCTTGTTTTCAAAATAGAGGTGGCGTTTTCGGCTGTTGAGGAAATCCTCAATGATCGTCTCTGGATTTAAGTTCTTCTTGTTCATCAATCAGACTCCATAAAGCTTGTGTATCCTGGTCGGCGAGGGCGTCGATTAAATCCTCGCGCTGGCGGGTGTCCGCGTCGGCGGCTGCCGGCTGAGCTGGCCCTTTGGCGCCGGCGTTTTTGCGGAAATCCTCGGCCTCCTGGCGGACAGCGTCGAGGGTCGTCATGCCGGCGTCGTGCCAACGGGTCAGAATGCCGTCCACGTAGTTCACGCTGGGCTTGGTCGTCCGGCGGAGCGCCTCTTTGACAATTTCCGGCTTAAAATGATAGGTGTCGAACCATTTGTCGATGGTTTCCCGCTCTGTCTGCATCGGGCTGCGGTTCTGTCCGATGGCTTTAAGCACGCCGTAATACAGCCTCTGGCGGGTTCGGGATTCGGCGATGTACACGTCGGCGTCCTCTGGGGTGATGACGCCGGCGTCCTGCCAGCTGTCGGCGACCTTGTTCATGTAGCGGACCGCCTGACTCTGGGTGAAATGATCCCCTTTAGAGGTGATGTTTTTCAGCGAGTATTCGGCCAGCAGGATGACGGTTTCGGGTTCAAAATGGTAATCTGTCAAATATTCTGAAAGCTGCTGCATCGTCGAGACCGACAGGGTGGCGCTGAACATCTTCTCGATGATTTTGAACATCTCTTGGATTTTGGCTTCCTGTTCGTTTTTCGGCGCGGTGTCCTCGGCGTTGGCCGGCGCGTCGGGCTGCGGGTAGTTGTCCAGGATGCGCGCCGGAATGCTGAAATAATGCACCTCGGCCCGGCCGCTGTCGTTGTAGCGGACCGAGAGAATCCCCTGATCCTGCCAGTAGTCCCAGGCCTTGCGCACGTCCCCTTCTGTGATCTGCAGCTCCTCGGACAACAGCTCGTTGTCAATGGGCATCGACGCGCTTGAGAAGCAGTGCTTGAGGCCGTAGAGGTACACCTTGACGTAGTCGCCGTTGGCCGGAGGCATGTAAATGTTGATGAAGGCGTTCTCCACCGGCGTGATGCCGTAATTTTCGTTGCCGCTGTCGAAGACAAACTTCGTTGAGTGCCGCTTATCCATTTTCCGTTTTCCTCCGCCCATCCTTAATTTCTTGACTATTATATCACAGCTTAAACAAAAAGAAATCCGTTCAAAAAAGTTGATAATTTGAAACATTATGATATAATATCAGAAGTTTAAAATGGGAAAAAAGCGAATGTGAAGCACATCGCTGTACAGATTGTTGTATTTTAGTTTTAAACAAAGGGAGCGGGTTTGAATTACCCGCTTTTTTGCGATATAGTGAGAGATTCCATAAAGGATATAAATTTGAGAGGATTGGATACGATGGATAAATTTATCATTGAAGGCGGTTATCCGTTAAAAGGCGAAGTCCAGATCACCGGCGCGAAAAACGCGGTGCTGGGGCTGATTCCTGCGGCACTGTTGAGCCGCAACGTCGTGACGATCGACAACGTCCCGAGAATTGACGACGTCCGCAAAATGGTCGACATTTTAAGCCGAATCGGCGCGAAGGTCGACTGGCAGGACGACGTGCTCACCATCGATTCCCGAGATGAGCTGTCCTACGACTGTGCCCCTTATCAGGACGAAATCGGCGAAATGCGCGCGTCTTACTATCTGCTCGGCACGCTGCTGGGCCGCTACGGCAACGCGATTGTCCCGCTGCCCGGCGGCTGCAACATCGGCGACCGCCCCATTGACCAGCACATCAAGGGTTTTGAAGCCCTCGGCGCCGACGTGGTCATCGAACACGGCTGCGTCAAAATGCACGCCGATCATCTCCACGCGGCGGATATTTACATGGACGTCGTGTCGGTGGGGGCGACGATCAACGTGATGCTGGCGGCGGTTTTCGCCGAAGGCCGCACAGTCATCGAAAACGCCGCGAAGGAACCACACATCGTCGACGTGGCGAACTTCCTCAATAAAATGGGCGCCAACATCAAGGGCGCCGGTACGGACACCCTCCGCATCCACGGCGTGCAGGAGCTCCACGCCTGCTCCTATTCGGTGGTGCCCGACCAGATTACAGCCGGGACCTACATGATGGCCGCAGCGGCCACCAACGGCAATGTCCTCGTCAAGGGCGTCATTCCAAAGCACATGGAAAGTGTCACCGCGAAACTCAAGGAAATGGGCGCGGACGTCGTGAACGTCAACGGCGATTGCCTCCAGGTCAGCCACCAGGGCCGCCTGAAACGCTGTCACGTGAAGACCCTGCCCTACCCGGGCTTCCCGACTGACCTTCAGCAGCCGATGGCGGTTTTGATGTCCATCGCGGAGGGCAACAGCCGCCTCCACGAAAGCATTTTCGAAAATCGGTTCAAATACGTGGACGAGCTCAGAAAAATGGGGGCGCACATCTCGATCAACGGCCGGACGGCCATGATTGAAGGCGTGCCGGAGCTGTCGGGCACCAAAATTGCCGCAACCGATCTGCGCGCCGGCGCCGCGATGGTCATCGCCGCCCTTGTGGCCAAGGGCCGTTCGGAAATTACGGGCCTGAAATTCATCGATCGGGGTTACGAAAATCTCGAGGAAAATTTCAGAAATCTCGGCGCCCACATCGAACGGGTTACCGTGAAAAGTCATTTAGACGACTAATCTTAAGCAATACTTTACGCCCCATTCTGGGGCTTTTGTTTTTTAGAGTCATTTTAAGGATTACCGATTAAGATAAAAAACGTTAGAGGCATTAAATTATGAAATTTTGTAGTCTGTACAGCGGGTCGTCGGGCAATTGCCTGTTTGTTTCCCACGGCGCGACCCGGCTTCTCGTCGACGCCGGCCTGTCCGGGAAGAAGATCGAACAGGGCTTGATGTCCATCGATGAGCTGCCCGCGCAGATCGACGGCATTTTGATCACGCACGAGCACCGCGACCACATTCACGGCGCTGGGGTGTTGTCCCGCCGGTACGATCTGCCGATTTACGCCAACGCGGCCACCTGGGAAGCGATGGCGCCGGATATCGGCAAAATCGCCGGGCACAATATCCGCATGTTCGTGACCGGCGTCCCCTTTGCCATTGGCGATTTGGGCGTCGACACCTTCGGCATTTCCCACGACGCGGCCGACCCGGTGGGCTTCACCTTTGACAGCGGCGCCCACACTGTCGGCATTGCCACCGACACCGGCATCGTCTCGCCGGAAATCGCGCAGGCGCTGGCCGGACGGGATCTGGTGGTGCTCGAGAGCAACCACGACGCTGGGATGCTCGAAACCGGGCCCTACCCTTACGCGCTGAAGCACCGCATCGCCAGTAAGCTGGGACATTTGTCCAACGATACCGCCGGCGAAATGGCGGTCGATCTCGCGGAAAGCGGCGTGAAGCAGATCGTGCTGGCCCATTTGAGCCACGAAAACAATCTGCCGATTCTCGCCTACCAGACGACACAAAATTTCTTTAAACAGGCAGGCATCTCAGAAAAGGATACCCGGGTCGCCGTGGCCAGACGTCACGAGCGCTCCAGCGTCTTCGATTTGGGATGATCAGTTTAAGAAAAAACACAAGGAGTTTTGAAATGACGAAGCAGCGAAAAGATATCGAAGAATCCATCCACTCCACTCCGGCATTTCAAAATGATCTTTTTCCCGAGATCAATGAAAAAACGACCAGCCTTCCGGAAAAAGAAGAGGCGGACAGCCGCCAGTCCAGATTTGGAAATCACAGCCGCTCCTGGTGGTTCATGATGGATACGGTGATTGTCGGACTGGCGCTGGTCATCGTGCTGTTCACGATTTACTGCCATCAGGGGATGAAAAGCATCGCCGTTTCTGAAGAGGCGGCTGAAGCGGCGGGTGCAGCGCGTCTGGATCAGGCGGCCAGCACTTTAAACGGGGCCGTCCTCAACGTGACCTCCGGCTCTTCGTCCGGCACGGGCTTTGCGGTGACCACAGACGGGATGATCATGACCGCGGCGCACCTGATCACCACGACCGGCGCGGTTCAGGTCACCGATAAGAAAAAGAAGACCTACGCTGCGAAGGTGATCTGGTTGGACGCCGATTTGGATCTGGCGCTGATCAAGGTCTCCGGGGGCCACTTTAAACCGGCTGTGCTGTCCGACGAGGACCAGTTCTACAAGGGTGAAGTGGTGATGCAGCTCGGGCGCAGCGGCCACACCTACGCGACGAAAAAGGCGTCGATTCTCAATCCTGACGCCAACGTCCTCGCGTCCGACGGCAGCGGCTACGCGGTCCGGGATTTGATTCAGATCGACGGGGACAGCGCAGCGGGCACGCCGATCTGCGACAGCGATGGGCAGATCGTCGGGATGACCGTGAAGACGGACGCGGCAGGCACTTACGCGCTGCCGGCCTATTCCCTCGCGACGGTGCTCGATCAGGTGATCATGACCGGGACTTACGAACCCCGCACCATTGGGATCACCGGCGAAAGCGCCGATCAATTCAAGCTGCGCACCGGGAAGACCGCGTCCTTCGACAATGGTGTCGCGGTGCTGACGATAGCGCCGGGATCGGGCGCAGAAAAGGCAGGCGTCGCAGTGGGCGACGTCATCACCTCGGTAGAGGGCAAGTCTGTGAACAACCCGCGGGAAATGGCGGCGGTATTGGCCGATATGACGCCGGGCAGCAGGACGACGCTGACGGTGCACCGCGCCGGCGCCAAAGCTGGCAGTGCCGACGAACAGGTTGAGGTCGAGGTATCCGCGGTTCGTTAAATGAAACGGGTGCGTTCAAATCATAAAAATTGCTTAAAATGAGATGAATTCTTTTTTAGAATGGTTCTAATTAACATTGACGAGATTCCCGGATTGCGATAAGATAGAGCTGTTCTCAATTGAGAGAAGGAGAGCATATTCATCAATCACATTTGAATCATCAAAGGAGGTTTTTTAAATGGCAGATTTTTTAAGATGCAGAGCTGAAGAATTAAAGGGCACAAAAACCGAAAAGAATTTACAGGATGCCTTTGCGGGTGAATCCCAGGCACGTAATAAATACACCTATTTCGCAAGCAAAGCGAAGAGCGACGGCTACGTTCAGATTTCTGAACTGTTCACCGAAACCGCGAACAACGAAAAAGAACACGCCAAAATGTGGTACAAGATCCTCTACGGCGTCGGCGACACTCCGGACAACCTGCAGTCTGCAGCAGACGGCGAAGCTTACGAATGGACCGAAATGTACCCGAGAATGGCAAAAGAAGCAGAAGAAGAAGGCTTTGACGATATCGCCCGCCTGTTCCGGATGGTGGCGGACATCGAAAAACACCACGAAGAACGCTACAAAAAACTGCTCAAGAACATCAACGACGGTGTCGTGTTCTCAAGAGACGGCGATCAGATTTGGCAGTGCGGCAACTGCGGCCACATCGTGGTCGGCCCGAAGGCACCGGAAGTCTGCCCGGTCTGCGCACATCCGCAGAGCTACTTCAGAATTCAGGCTTTGAATTACTAAGATTTAAGCATTGCACTTAAAACAGCGCTTCGGCGCTGTTTTTATTTTTGCCATTTTTTATGTATACAATTGATTTCTTTTAGGGTAAAATAACCGTAAACGTTTTTAAGTATCTTTTTATAAAATTTAGAAAGCATGCTAAATAGGCGAAATCATTGATGAGAGGAGCGGATTATGAAATTCAGGCAATGGAAATGGCTTTTCGCGGTATTTCTCATTGCAGGCGCTGTTTTTCTGATGAGACCGCAGGCAGCGCTGGCGGCGGAAGCGGACGACAGCGCGGTGAACGCGCAGACGCCTGCGGCGGCTGTTACAGAGACCGTCCCTAACACCACTGGGGCGAATCAGGCCAGTACCGAGGCTGCCGCGCAGAATGCTGAAAGTGTGACCCAAGGGGACACCTCTTCGGATTCGGCAAAATCAACGGATGTGGCATCATCGACGCAGCCGGCAGAAAAAACGCAGGCTGCGGAAACTGGGGACACATCGAAACCCGCACAGCAGGATCAGACTGCACCTGCCACACAGCCAGCAGCGCCGAAATACGTCAAGACGGTCGAAGACGGCACCTACGTCATCGCGTCGCATCAAAACGGCTTCAAGGTGCTCGACGTTTCGGGCGGCAGTAAACAGAGCAAGGCCAATATTCAGCTTTACGACGCCAATGGGTCCAACGCACAGAAGTTCGACGTCAAATGGGTGGCGTCCGACGACGAAGATGGGGGCTATTACCTGATTGTCAATAAGGGCTCCGGCAAGGTTGTCGATATCTGCGGTGGCGCTGATGCTGATGGTACGAATATCTGGCAGTACGACCAAAACGGCACGGACGCTCAGAAATGGGAAATTCTTCCCGCTGGAGACGGCGCCTACTACATCCTGTCTAAAAAGAACGGCAAGGTGATTGACGTGCAGTACGGCAGTATGAAAAACGGCACCAATGTCTGGCTGTACAGCAAAAACGGCACGAAGGCCCAGAAATTTAATTTCTTGAAATCGGCCGCGAACATCTCGGTTAAGGACGGTGTCTACACGATCGTCTCGAAGCTGGACGACCAGAAGGTGCTCGATATTGCCGGCGGCTCGATGGGCTCCGGCGCCAATCTGCAGCTGTACAAAAACAACGGTACGGACGCGCAGAAATTTATCATCACCAAAACCGGCGGGACCTACCGGATCACCTCGTTAAACTCCGGCATGACGCTGGATATCGCGGGCGGGTCAAAAAAATCCGGCACCAATGTGCGCCAGTATTTCAACAACAACACGGCGGCGCAGCGCTGGGTGTTGCGGCACACCGGTGACGGTACCTGCTATTTTGCAGCGGGCAACAACGGCGCCAATGTGCTGGACGTCAGCGGCGGCAAAACGGCCGACGGCGCTAACCTTTGGGTTTACGCGGCCAATGGCTCGGATGCGCAGAAATTTTATCTGAAGGCCGTCGCCTACAATCCCATTACAGGCGAATTCATCTTCAAAAATGCGGCCAATCAGTCAGCGGTTTTGGATATCACGGGCGGCTCTCGGAAAATGCAGGCCAATCTCGAGCTTTACAGATCCAATAGCACCTGTGCGCAGAAATTTACGATTGTGAATCTCGGCAATGGGTTTGTCAAAATTCGAAATGAAAAATCCCGCCACGTGCTCGATGCAGCCGGCGCCAAAACGGCGAACGGCACCAATGTGCAGCAGTACCGCGACAACGGCACGATGGCGCAGAAATGGATCGTCCATCAAAACGCGGACGGCAGCTTTTCCTTCATCAACGCTAACAGCAGCCGGGTTTTGGACGCGGCTGGCGGCAAAACCGGCAACGGCACCAACATTCAGTTGTACAGCTTCAATAATTCGAAGGCGCAGAAATTTGTGCTGGCCAAGACGACCGGTACGGATTACGCGGCGATCGACTACAGCGTGCAGATGTACCGGCAATTGGACGCGATGGACCGAAAGGCGCAGGGCTATTCCAGCAGCACCGGCTACGCGATTCTCGTCGACTGTTCCCGCCACCTCGTTTCGATTTACAAAGGGTATCAAAACCATTGGACGCGCATCCAGCGCTACATCTGCGGTGACGGTGCGGCTAGAACGCCGACGAAAAAGGGCGTGTTCACCGTTGGCATCAAGGAAAGGTACTTCGGCAGCAGCTCCTACCGGTGCTGGTACGCAACGCAGTTCAGCGGCAATTATCTCTTCCACTCTGTGCTGTACTATCCAGCAAGTACGCCGTCGAGAGTTAAAGACGGCACGCTGGGCAGAGGGGTCTCTCACGGCTGCGTGCGGCTCGCGCTCAACAACGCCAAATGGATTTACGACAACATCCCAACAAATACGCGGGTTGTCGTCTACAGTTAAGACGGCAAATGACGATTTTTTAACAGCGCTTCGGCGCTGTTTTTTGTTTATCTAAAATTTTTTGAAATCCTGCGGCATATCGGCTAAGATAGACCCATGAAAACAGAACACACGAAACTTTTATTTTTTGATGTGGACGGCACCCTGGTCAATTTTCACAAGGTGCTGCCCGACTCCGCGGCGCGGGCGCTGAGGGCGGCCCAGCACGCCGGCCACAAGCTGGTGCTCTGCACCGGGCGCAGCGAGGCGGAGGTCTACCCCTTTTTGATGGATTTCGGCTTCGACGGCTACATTTTCGGTTCCGGCTCCCACGTGATCGCGGACGGACGGGAAATCGGCTGCCACGTCTTCGGCGCCGAGCGGATGCAGCGGGTCATGGCGATGCTGAACCGCGGCAACGTGCCGATGCTGATTCAGATGGCCCACATCGGCATCCTCTCCCCCAACGCGCTGGAATCCTTCCGGCGCTACCGCTTGTTTCAGGTGGGTGAAAGCGAATCGGTTTACGACGTCATTTCCCGGGCCATCGGCAAGGTCAAAGTCGACGTGGCCCGGGGGCTTTACGCCGACCATTATCCCGACGCCGACATGGTCGTCTACACCGGGGCGCCCTTCACCCGGGACGCATTCGAAGCCTGGCTCGCGCCGGTGAACCTCCGCGTGACCGCCAGCAGCCTGGAACCGGGCGACGCGAGCGCCGGCGAAATCACCCGGATCGGCGTCGACAAGGGCACCGCCATCGACGAGCTCATCGCGGCCGTCGGTGCGGACCGGTCGGACACCATCGCCTTCGGCGACGGCCCCAACGATCTCGAGATGTTCGACACCGCCGGGACCAGTGTGGTCATGGGCAACGGCGTCCCCGCAGCCAAGGCCCGAGCCGACCTTGTGACCGACGATATCGACGACGACGGCATCGCCAAGGCGATGGTGCGCCTTGGACTGATTCCGTCGGATTTTTAGAGGAACGGGACGATGAAAAAAGAAGATCTGATTCTCGTCATCGACATGCAGAACGTCTACCGCGAGGGCCAAGCGTGGGCCTGCCGGGATTTCGATGGCGCGGCCGCGCGGACGCTGCGCGTCGCTGAGGCGGCGGACCGCGAGGGCGTGCCTCTGATGGTGACGGCCTTTCTGCCGCCGGCGGCCCCCGAAGGGGATTGGCGGCATTACAACGAGAAGTACGCGGCGATCAACGCCGACCCGTGGCTCAACGCCCTGGCCGACGCCATCGCGCCCCTGGCTGACACCCACCCCTACTGCCCCAAATCGACCTACAACGCCCTGGACTGTCCGGAGGTTCGGGCGGCGGCTCTGCGGGCCCGGGACCGGGGCGGCCGCGTCGTCCTCACCGGCGTGGTCGCGGAGTGCTGCGTGCTGTGGACCGCCTGCGCGGCCATCGACCTCGGCTGCCACGTGCTCTACCTGACCGATGCGGTCTCGGGGCTGGACCGGCCGAAGGAGGCGGCGGCGGAGCTGGTGCTCTCCGGCTTGGCGCCCCTCCAGTGCGAGCTGATGACCACAGCGGATTATTTGGCGGAAACTTAAGTATCGGTAAAGCTGAAATAGGTTAAGTCCCATGGTTTGTTAAATATGGCTTGGAAGTTTGACCCGGTCAAGTATTTGTGATATAAACATAGACGGTTACCAATTGTTTTATAAAACTTAAACTCATTTATACAAACAGAAAGGACTTAATCAATTTATGAAATGTGAAGCACAGGACGTGCCGGATCCTCTAGAGACGGCAGATTTAAACGCGGAAGTTTTCAGTGACACCGTTCACGAAATTTGCGATTTCAACGAATTCTACACGGTGTACATGGGGATGCTCAACGACGGCTACCTGGATTCGGGATTTTCGATCACCGAATGCCGGACGCTGTTCGAGCTCAAGAAGCGGGACGGATGCCGGCTGAACGAACTGGCCGACGCGATGTACGTCGATCAGGGCTACATGAGCCGGATTATCAAGCGTTTCCGCAAAAAGGGCCTCGTGTCCAAGGAACCCTGCGAAGAGGACGGCCGGGCCTATTCCCTGCGGCTGACCGACAAAGGCCAGCGCGTTGTCGAAGAACTTTCTTCGATGATGGACAGCCGGGTCAGCTCCCAGATCGAAGGTCTGAGCACTGATGACTGCAAGAAGCTGAAATTGGCGATGGGCATGATCACCCACCTGCTCTCTCCCAGCTTGGCGGAAGCCTAAACCGCGACTATGATTTAACAGATCTCGAGGATTGATTCCCGAGGTCTGTTTTTTATTTGTGCTTTTATTGTGCTGTTTATTCTGTTCATCGAAAGGAGGCCGACATGTCTGTCCATAAATGTCAATGTTCATACACCGACCAGCGTCATTTCTGCATTTCCCATATCCGTCTGTTTGAGCGGCTGCCAATGGCGATTCAGGGTCAGCTCGTTGCCCGGGCGGTCCATTCCGTTCACGCCCGGGGCACTGCGCTGGTCCGGGAAGGCGATCCCATCGATTCGGTGCTGATTATTCAGCGCGGCAAGGTCAAGATTGCCAGTACAGACGCCTCAGGGGAGGAACACATTCTCGACGTCCTCCACGATGGCCAGGCCATTTGGCACGGCATTTTCTTGAAGGATCACATCTACCATTACGACGTGATCTGCCTCGAGCCGGTGACCCTCTGCGAAATCCCCCGGGACGCGCTGACCGAGGTGCTCGAGCGCCATCCCGAGACGGTGATCCATTTGATCGAGATGCTCTCCACCGAGCTCGACGAGGCCGAAAAAAAGGTCATCATCCTGTCGATTCGGGATCCCCGCCGGCGCATCGCCCAGTTCCTGCTCTACCGGGACGCCCGCTGCCTCGACCGGGACGTGGAGCTCAAGCTCGAGGATATCGCCTCGTCGGTGAACCTCCGGGTCGAGACCGTCAGCCGCCATCTGACCCAGCTGGAGCGGGACGGCTATATCAAACGGATTGGCCGCGGGAAGCTCCGGGTGCTGGATCGGCAGGCGCTGTCCGCCTACGTCGACAGCGAATGACGGCGGCCGATCAAATTGAAAATCGATGAAAATCCGGCGCGGCCTAAAAAATTTTTCACAAAAAAATAAAATTTCGCTTTTTATTTGATTTGAATCAAAGAACGGAGCCCGAGAAGGTGTTACATTATGGGTGTCTTAAAGATGAGACACCCAAACGAGTGCTTGTCTTTCAGACAGGCACTTATTTTTTTAGATGGCTTTTGATACACACGATGAAGGAGGCGGTGACATGGCATCAGTACAAGGCAGGATTCATTCCATTGAGACCTTTGGGTCAGTGGACGGGCCGGGGATTCGGTTTGTGATTTTCGTGCAGGGCTGTGCGATGCGGTGCCGCTTCTGTCACAACGCCGACACCTGGGACTGCAGCGCTGGGACGCTGCGCACGCCGGAGGATTTGATCGCCCAGGCCAAGCGCTACCGGCCCTATTGGGGCGGCGGTGGCGGCATCACCGTCTCGGGCGGCGAACCGCTGCTGCAGATCGATTTTCTGCTGGCGCTGTTCAAGCTGGCCAAGGCGGAGGGCATCCACACCGCCATCGACACGGCGGGCCAGCCCTTTACCGATCACGGCCCCTGGTACGACAAGTTCGTCGAATTGATGGGGCTGACCGATCTGGTGATTGCCGACATCAAGACGATGGACCCGAACCACCACAAATGGCTCACCGGCGTGCCCAACGCCAACATCCACCAGATGCTCAGGACCGTTTCGGACATGGACGTGCCGCTGTGGATTCGGCAGGTGCTGGTGCCCGGCATCACCGACGACCCCGAAGGGCTCAAGGCGGAGCGGGCCTTCATCGACAGCTTAAACACCGTCGAAAAGGTCGAGGTGCTCCCCTACCACACGATGGGCGCTTACAAATGGGAAGCCCTCGGGCTGACCTACTCCCTCGAGGGGATCGACCCGCCGACGCCGGAACAGGTGCAGGCGGCTGAGGCGATCCTCGTCCCCGGGAAAACACAGGCTTAAAAGCCGGCGGCCCCGCCGCCGATGACAATATTAAAGATAAAAATAAATGGTTTTGGTTTTGTAGGATTTTAGTATAAAGGAGAATGACAATGGCAAACGCATGGCGTAATTTTAACGGCGACCTGTGGAAAGAAGACATCGACGTTCGGGATTTCATTCAGAAGAACTACACCCCCTACGACGGCGACGAATCTTTCCTGGAAGGGCCGACTGACGCGACGACCGAACTCTGGAATCAGGTTCAGGCCCTGCAGAAGGAAGAACGGGCCAAGGGCGGCGTGCTCGACTGCGAAACGGAAGTGGTCTCTGGGCTGACGGCTTACGGCCCGGGCTACATCGGCAAGGACACCAAGGCTCTTGAAAAAATCGTCGGCCTCCAGACGGACAAACCGCTGAAACGGGCCTTCATGCCCTACGGCGGCTACAAAATGGCCAAGGAAGCCGCGGAAACCTACGGCTATCAGATCAATCCGAAATACGATCAGATCTTCAACGAATATCACAAGACCCACAACCAGGCGGTCTTTGACGCCTACACCCCGGAAATGCGGCGCGCCCGCCACGCCCACATCGTCACCGGGCTGCCGGATACCTACGGCCGGGGCCGAATCGTCGGCGACTACCGCCGCGTGGCGCTGTACGGCGTGGACTATTTGATCGAAAAGAAGGAAGCAGACAAGCTCAACTGCGGTGACGGCACGATGACCGACGATGTGGTCCGCCTCCGCGAAGAAATTACCGACCAGATCAACGCCCTCAAGGGCCTGAAGGCTATGGCTCAGATCTACGGCTGCGACATCTCGAAGCCGGCTGTCAACGCCCACGAAGCGGTCCAGTGGCTGTACTTCGGCTACCTCGGCGCGATCAAGACCCAGAACGGCGCGGCGATGTCCGTCGGCCGCATCTCCACCTTCCTCGACATCTACATCGACCGCGACTTAAAAGAAGGCACCTTGACCGAAAAGGAAGCCCAGGAACTCATCGACCACTTGGTCATGAAGTTCAGAATGGTCAAATTCGCGCGGATCCCGAGCTACAACGAACTCTTCTCCGGCGACCCGGTTTGGGCGACGCTGGAAATGGCCGGCACCGGTCTCGACGGCCGCTCGATGGTCACGAAGAACGACTTCCGTTTCCTCCACACCCTGGAAAACATGGGGCCGGCACCGGAACCGAACCTGACCGTGCTCTACTCCCCGCGCCTGCCGGAAGCCTTCAAGCATTACGCTTCCAAGATTTCGATCAAAACTTCGGCGATCCAGTACGAAAACGACGACGTGATGAAACCCTTCTGGGGCGACGACTACAGCATCTGCTGCTGCGTCTCCGCGACCCAGACTGGGAAGGAAATGCAGTTCTTCGGCGCCCGCGCCAACCTGGCGAAGGCCCTGCTCTACGCGATCAACGGCGGCAAGGACGAAAAATTCAAGAACAAGGACGGCTCGCCGATGCAGGTCGGCCCGGAATACGCGCCGATCACTTCAGATGTGCTCGACTACGACGAAGTGGCCCACAAATACGACCAGATGCTCGACTGGCTGGCCGGGCTGTACGTCAATATCCTGAACCTGATCCAGTACATGCACGATAAGTATTACTACGAAGCGGAAGAAATGGCGCTGATCGACACCGATGTGCGCCGCACCTTCGCCACCGGCATCGCGGGCTTCTCCCACGTGGTCGACTCCCTGTCGGCGATCAAATACGCGAAGGTCACCGCGATCCGCGACGACTACGGCGTCACCAAGGACTTCAAGATCGAAGGGGACTTCCCGCGCTACGGCAACGACGACCCGAGAGCGGACGACATCGCGGTCAAGCTCCTCCACGCCTTCTTAGACAAGATCAAGAAGCATCACACCTACCGCAACTCCGAACCGACGACATCGATTCTGACCATCACCTCCAACGTCGTGTACGGCAAGGCCACTGGCGCGCTGCCGGACGGCCGCCCCGCCTTCACCCCCTTCGCACCTGGGGCCAACCCGGCTTACGGCGCTGAAGAAAACGGCCTGCTGGCGTCGCTGAACTCGGTTGCCAAGGTGCCGTACAAGTACGCCCTCGACGGCATCTCCAACACCCAGACCATCCATCCGGACGCTTTGGGCCACGACGACGGCGAACGCAACGGCAAGATGGTCAACGTGCTCGACGGCTACTTCAGCCAGGGCGCCCATCATTTGAACGTCAACGTCTTCGGACTTGACAAGCTTAAGGACGCGATGGCACATCCGGAAAAACCGGAATACGCGAACTTTACGATCCGCGTCAGCGGCTACGCGGTCAAATTCATCGACCTGACCCGCGAACAACAGCTGGACGTCATCGCCAGAAATGCCCATCGGGCCCTGTAAGGAAAATCAGAGAGAGACCACGGTTTATTGTATTGGGACGGCTTGCAGCCGTCCTTTTTTTTCGTTATGATAGGACAAAATCAATCTGTAAACGAAAAATATGCTGAAGGAGGCCTGACGATGGCAAGGGAATATTGGAAGCCGGCGAATCTGCTTTACCCGATTCCGGCGGTGTTGGTGAGCGCGGTGGACGCAGAGGGCCGGCCCAACGTGATGACCGCCGCCTGGGCGGGAACCGTGTGCTCGGACCCGGTGATGGTGTCGGTGTCCATACGGAAGTCGCGCTACACCCACGCGCTGATCAGCCGCTCCGGCGAGTTCGTCATTTCGCTGACGACAGAGCGCCTGGCCCGGGCGGCGGATTACTGCGGCGTGAAATCGGGCCGGGATGTGGACAAGTTCGCGGCGATGCACATCCATCCCAGCCCGTCGCGGAAAGTTGCGGCGCCGGGCGTCGCTGAGAGCCCGGTGTGTCTCGAGTGCAGGGTGACCCAGGTGCTGGAGCTTGGCTCCCACGATATGTTTGTCGCCGAGGTGGTGTCCACCGACGTGGACCCGCAGTATCTGGATGAGCGCGGCCGCTTCGATCTGGACCGGGCCCATCTGATCGCCTATTCCCACGGCGGCTATTTCGTCCTCGGCGACTGCCTCGGCCGCTTCGGCTACTCGGTGCGGAAGCCCAAGGCTCAGGCTAAAAAGGGCAAGGCGCGCAAAACGGCTGCCGCCAAAGATCAAGGCCGACCGTCCCGCCATCATCGCAAAAGCAGCGGCAGAAAGGCCAAGGGTGCGAAGTCTAATCAGGCTAAGGGCGCCGCACAGAAAAAACGTTCAGCCAAAAGCCGGAAGCGCCGCCGGATTTATCCCCATTGATGTCCACTTTTCCACAGATTTCGGCAGTGTCATTTTTTAGAGTGCGGCTTAAATGTTTTTTTGTGGGAAGAGTTGAAGAAATTTTACAGAAAATACCTGTGAATAATTGTATTTTAAACAAAAAATGACACCTTTATTGTCAAATAAGGGTGTCATATTTTTGTGTTTGATTGTTCAGATTATTACTCCGCCATCGCGAGCATCTGGCATACCAGCACAAAACTGTGGCGGATGGCCATCGGCAGGAATTCGTCGTAGGTCAGCGTCGGCGCATCCTTGTCGGCGTTGTCGGAAATCGCGCGGATGATGACAAAAGGTACATCGTTCAGCGCGGCCGCCTGCGCAATGGCCGCCCCTTCCATTTCCACCGCGGCCGGCTTAAAGGTATTCTGGATCGCGTCCGCCCGGGGACCGCCGGCGATAAACTGGTCGCCGCTGGCAATGCGCCCGACGCTGAATCCCGCGCCGTCCATTTCGTCCCGGCAGGCTTCGTAAGCCCGCGACGCCAAATCGATCAGCGACGTCGCCGCCTTGAAATCCCACTCCGGCAGATCCGGAATTTCCCCCGGGGCAAACCCGCGGACCGTCACGTCGAAATCGTGCTGCACCGCGTCGGTAGAGACCACCAGATCCCCCTGGTGGATATCTTCAGCCGTCGTCCCGGCGACGCCGACGTTGATCAGCGCGTCAATCGGGAAATGGGAGCACAGCGCCTGGGCACAGACCGCGGCGTTCACCTTCCCGACCCCGCACTGCACGAGGACCACCGACTGGCCGCAGAGGGTGCCCTCGGTGAAGGTCAAGCCCGAGATGACCGAGGTCTCGCGGATGTCCATCGCTTCGCGGAAGGGCGCCATTTCCTCTTCCATCGGGCAGATCAGCCCGAACAGCGGCATCGTTTTGGCGTCGCTTTGGATCGCCTTGTGCATGCCCTTGAAAAACCCAACGCCCGCGCCAATCGCCGCGCCGGCGCCGAGGGCAATGCCGCCAATCACTTTTACTGGATTCTTTTTCATACCGTTCTCCTTAAATGTGGATCAATTTTAGGTTATGGCCCCGAACGGGCCTTGTCCTTGTATTGTATATAAAACACCGAATAAACGCAAACGAGGGGGCGGCTGCCCCCTCATCCCTGTGCTGTTGGCCGGTATCAATACCCTCTGAAATCGTCGGTGACGATGCGGTCCGCCGCGACACCGAGGCCCGTCAGCGTGTCGGCAAAGGCCTTGTTCATGCCCGGCGAGCCGGCGATCAGGTATTCGGCGTCGCTGCCGTTGGCCTTCGCGTAGGTGTCGACCCCGCCGGTGAAATCGTCCCGGTTCGAGATCAGCTGCAGGTCAACGTTGGGCAGCGTGCTTCGGACTTCGTCCCAGAACGGGCCGTAGGCGAATTCGCCGCGGTCGTCGGAGTAGAGCACCGTCACTTTTTTGGACGTGTCATGGCGGGCAGCCATGTCTTTCAAGAGGGAGCGGATCGGCGTGATGCCGATGCCCCCGGCGATGACCAGGGCGCGGTCTGTCGTGTCGTGGAAGGTGTAGCTGCCAAGGGGATTGGCGACGAGCATCACGTCCCCGGGCTTGACGCGGTTGAGCAGAATATCCTTGAAGTCGGAATGGGGTTCAGCGATGCGCGTCGTGAACATCAAAAAGCCGTCTGTCGGCGCGGACGCGATCGTGAACACCCGTCCGGGCTTTTCGTCGGGACTAACGGTGTAATCCTGAAAGCGCCACAGCGCGTGCTGGCCCGCCGTCCAGGTGTAGCCGTCCGGAATCTCGAGGATAAAACTGTAGGTGTCTGAGGTTTCCTTCACAATTTGCGAAATCGCAGCTGGATAAAGTTTCATCGTAAAACCCTCCTGTTTTTTGATCTCATTATAAAAAAGAATCCTTAATAAACAGCTATAACAGAAATTGCGGAAAATTTAAAAAGATATGGTAAAATAGAAACATCTTTAAAATTCAGAAAAACCATGACTAAAAAGAAAAAACAGAAAGGAGACCCATGGACATCAGGCATTACGAAGAAATGGGCGCCGAGGATCTGCGCTTCGCGATCCTCATCGACGGCGACAACATTTCAGCCAAATACATCGAAGGCATTTTGAACGAAATGGCCAATTACGGTGTCGCGACCTACAAGCGGATCTACGGCGACTGGACGAGCCCGGGCGCGGCCAAATGGCGCGACGAGCTCCTCTCCAAATCCATCACGCCGATTCAGCAGTTCGCCAACGTCACCGGGAAGAACGCCACCGACTCCGCCCTGATCATCGACGCGATGGACATCCTGTACGGCGGTATGGTCGACGGGTTCTGCATCGTGTCCAGCGATTCCGACTTCACCCGGCTGGCCAGCCGCCTCCGGGAATCGGGAATGCGGGTCATCGGCATGGGCGAGGACAAAACCCCCCGCTCCTTTAGAAACGCCTGCACCAAATTCATCAGCCTCGAAAACATCCTGGACACCTACGAACAGGAAATCGACGAGCCGGCGGCGAGGTCGGGCCACAGCGCCGACAAGGCCGAGCCCCACACCGCGCGGAAGGCCGTCGAGAACACCATCGCCAACATCATCACCGAGAACGCCAATAAGGGCAAGGCCACCGGCCTCGGCGAGGTGGGCAGCCGGCTCAACAACAAATACCCGGATTTCGACGTCCGGGACTACGGCTACTCGCTGCTGTCTAAATTTTTAGAGGAATCCAGCCGGTTCACCGTGAACAAGACCGGCCGCTCCCAGACCGTCGCCCTCGCCGAAGGGGGCGTCTCAGAGCGTCAGGTGACGGCCTACATCGTCGGGAAGGTGAAGAGCGCCGGCCGAAACGGCATCGAGCTGGGCTACCTCGGCAACCTCGTCCATACCAACTTCCCGGGATTCAGCTGGAAGGACAAGGGCTATTCCAAATTCTCGAAATTCGTCCAGCACATCCGCCCCGTCGACATCGTCGACGACAGCCACGGCAGCCGGGCGGTCATCCGCAAAGCGAGAGGAGATAAAAAATGAAAATCGTAAAGAAAACCGTCCGCACGACGGCCCACACCCAGATGCTCGACATCACCAACACCGTCGCTGAGGCCGTCAGAGACTCGGGCGTGACCGACGGGATCGCCGTCGTCTGGATTCCCCACACCACCGCGGCGGTGACGGTCAACGAAAACACCGACCCCAACGTGTGCCTGGATATTTCCCGGGAAATAAACAAAATCGTGCCCTGGGAGGACGGCTACCGCCATCTGGAAGGCAACTCGGCGGCCCACCTCAAATCGTCGCTGTTCGGCGTCTCCCAGACGATTCTCGTCGAAGACGGCGCGCTGGTGCTGGGCACGTGGCAGGACGTGTACTTCACGGAATTCGACGGCCCGCGGACCCGACAGGTCTGGATCAAGGTCATCGAAGGCTGATTGATTAGAAAGAGAGACTATGCAGAATATCGATTTATCTAAAGTGAAAAAGGGCGACAGCCTGCTGGGGTATTTGTTCATCAAATCCCAAACCGTTAAAACCTCGGCCAACGGGAGCCGCTACTTCAACATGACGCTGACCGACCGCGACTTCAACGGCATGAACGCCAAAATGTGGGACGTCAAGCCCGTCGACGAGGACGAGTTTACCGAAGGCAATTTGGTCAAGGTCAAGGCCAAGGTTCAGGAATACAACAACAATTTGCAGATCATCGTCAACCGGATGCGGCTGACCAACGAAGGGGACGACGTCGACATCAACGACTTTGTCGAATCCGCCCCGGCCGACATCCAGGGGATGTACAACGACTTGATCGACACGATCAACAGCTTTCAAAACAAGGACATGAAGCTGCTGGTCGGGACGATGATCCAGGACAAGCGGGACGCGCTGATGTACTTCCCGGCGGCCAAGCGGATGCACCACGCCTACAAGGGCGGGCTGCTCTACCACACCTGGTCGATGCTCCGGGACGCCAAGGCTCTGGCGCCGCTCTACCCCTTCCTCGACGCCGAGCTGCTCTACGCCGGCGTCATGCTCCACGACCTCGGGAAATCCGTCGAGATGCTTTCGGATGCGAACGGGTCGGTGTCGGATTACTCTAAAGAGGGCAAACTGCTCGGCCACATCATCACCGGCGTCGTCGCCATCGACGAATATGGCAAGAAGCTCGGCACCGATCCCGAGCTGGTGCTCCAGCTCAAGCACATGGTGCTGTCCCACCACTACGAACCCGAATTCGGCTCGCCGACGAAGCCGATGTTCGCCGAAGCGGAAATGCTGCACTATCTGGACGTCATCGACGCCCGGATGAACACGATGGAAAAGATTCAGGCCAACACCAAACCCGGCGGCTTCTCTGAAAAGGTCTGGGGCCTCGAAGGCATCCAGGTGTACCACCGGCCGGACGCCAAGGCATGATCCGGACTATCGTCTGGATCGACGCCTTAGACGAAGCGCTTGATCCAATTGAAGAGGCCCGGCTGACGCTGCTGCTCGAGCGCCTCGGCAGGGCCGGCATCGACGTCGCCCGCTGGGACGCGCTGAGTGTCCCCGAGGGGCTGACGGTTGAGGCAGTGCCGGCGCTGGTCATCGACGGCGAGGTGAAATGCGCCGGGCGTCACCCGAGCGCGGAAGAATGGCGGCAGTGGATTGATTTTGACGCGCTGCCCCGCAGCTGCGGCTGTGCGGCGGGCGGCTGTGCCGGCTGCCCGGGACGGGCGGTGTGTCACGGAGCGTGAAGAAAAAAGCGTAAAACAAAAATGGACATTCAAGTATACAGGACAGAAAGAAAACGCATGCGTCACGGCGTGCGGGCTTACGCGGCCTACCTGCTGGAGACCGTGTACAAGTGCAGCGCGCCCATTGAAATTGGACAATTTGGCAAGCCGGAAATCGCCCAGACCGGCGGCGCGCCGCTGTATTTCAACGGCGCCGACTCCGGGGATTGGGTGATCTGCGCCTTTGCGGACCGGCCCATCGGCGTCGACCTCGAGCGGGTCCGCACCGATAGACGGGTCCTCAGTGTGGCCAGACGGATGTTTGGCGACGTTGAGGCGGCCGCTCTGGAGCAGATGCCGATTCGGCGGCGCAGCCGCGTCTTCGCCGAGGCGTGGGCCAAGCGGGAGGCCGTGATGAAGTGGACCGGCCGCGGCTTCAATCTGCCGATGGTCGAGATCCAGATCGACGGCGAACGGCCCTCCGGCCCGGACCTGCCCGACGACCTCGCCCTGTTCGCGATTCCCGGCTTCGACAGCCGGCGGTACGCGGCGTGGCTCTGCGGCCAATATAAAGAAAAACCCCGGATCACATTGATCCGGGATTAAATAAAGGGTCCAATTATTTTTCGATGACGGTGCGTTGCTGGTGCTGCACATTGCCGCTGTGGTTCACAGAATGGGTGAACCATTCGAACTGAGCGACGGGATTATTGGAATCGGTTGTGTAAGCGGACGGGTTGTGGCTGCCCAGCGACCAGGCCAGAAAACATCCGGAGATCAGCATCACTGCGACGAGTACGATAATCACGATCTTCAGTTTCATTCAGCGTCTCCTTTACATCGGGTGATTCGGTATAAACCTTTAGCATTTCTTTATTGTACCCAAAAAACAGGAAAATGTACAGAACAAAACAGAAAACACACGTAAAAACACATAAAAATTTAAGAACAATCAGGTGATTACATGACAGACAAGACCCAAACAGGCGAAACGGCGCAGATGGCGGAGGTCTACGTTCGGGAAATGGCGAAATTCTACAAGGTGCTCGGGGACGAAACCCGGCTGAGAATTTTGTACGCCCTGTCCCAGCAGGAGCGGTGCGTGACCGATTTGGTCGACATCCTGGGTATGAGCCAGTCCTCGGTGTCCCACCAGCTGCGTATCCTCCGGGACAACGGCCAGGTGCGCACCCGCCGGGACGGCCGCAACATCTACTACTCCCTCGACGACAAGCACGTCCTCGACATCTTCCAGGAAGCCCTCCAGCATATCAGCCACCGTATGGCCGAGGGCAAGATTCCGAGAAACTAAAAAGAGCGGACCGCTTTCTCTCAAATTTTTTTAGGCTTGAGAGAAGCGCCGCTCTTTTTTGTTGGCAATGATTTAGACCTTGAGCTCTAGAATCGTGTTGTACAACAGGGTCGTTTTGTAAGGCTTCAGGGTCAGGTCCTTGTGGTGGTGGCCGGCGAACCACTGACGCCAGGTGGCCCGGTCGGCGATTTTCTGGAGCATCTTCGCGACGGTCGGTTTGCGGACGCCCCGGGGCGAGAAGGGCTTGACGAAAATGGCCTTCTGCAGCTTGTAGGGCAGGGTGTGGGTGACGATGTAGTCGGCGTGGCGGTCGTGGGCGTCCAGATTGCTCAGGGCCCGCTTCAGCATCGCCTTGTCGGGGATCTCCTCGGGCCACCAGCTCTTGCCGGGAAGCCGCGTCTTGCGGTCCGCGCTGGGCGCGCCGCCCATGGCCAGCACCGTGAAATCCCCCTGGGAAGCGGGAATCGTGTAGTAGCCGCCGTTCTGCAGGTAGAGGGGCCCGTGCCGCCCGTCCATCGTGTAGACCTTGTCGCCGCACCAGTCGAATGTGCCCAGCTCGTGGTAGATGCGGTCGTAATTTTCGTGGTTGCCGAGGCAGGTCGCGAACTGCAGGCCGTACTGCTCGTAGAGGGCCCGGTACATCGCCCGGACCGAGCGCTCCCAGTCGTCGGGCTTGGTCTCGAATACCGCGCCGAAATCGCCGCAGACGAGCATCAGCTTTTTGCCCGGGTCGGCGGACAGGGCGCCGCCCTGCTGGTCGATCAGCAGCTCGATTTTCTGGATGTCGATGGAGCCGTGAATGTCGCCGGTGATGAAGACCCGGCTGTAGGCGCCGCTCATGACTGTGCCTGCCAGGCCGACAGCACCGCGGCGTAGGCGTCGGGGAAGGGCACGCCGGCGGCCTGAGCCAGCTGGTCCACCGTGTCAAATTCCGGGACGCCCCGGCGTTTGCCGCCGCGGGTCGTCACCTTGACCTTCGCCAAGCCCCAGGGCGTGTCGACGGTTTCGATGGTGCGGGGGAGCACCGAGCGGGACACCGGGAAGGACCGGATGCCGATGGTCGTCGTTTCGGCGAAAATCAGCGCTTCAAGGGGCGGCTGATCTGTCTGTCGGCAGAGCACGGTGAGCACCGCCCCCGGGCGGTTCTTCTTCATGACCACCGGCGTGACCGTGGCGTCGAGGGCGCCGGCGTTTATCAGCTTCGTGACGATTCGGCCGAGAATCTCTCCGGTGCAGTCGTCGAGGTTGGCTTCGAGCTGGACGACGTGTTGCGCATCGGAGGCCGAATCAAAAGGGCGGGCACCGCCTTCCGGTTCGATCAGGAAGAGGCGCAGGAGATTGGCCGCGTCGGTGTAGGCGCGCTTGCCGGCGCCGACCCCGGTTTTCAGGATCGTGAAGGGCTGGGGCAGGGTCTTGGTCGTCATCACCGTGGCGGCGATGGCCGCACCCGTCGGGGTGATGCGTTCGCCCTGGAGTCCGGCCAGGCGCAGCGGCAGGCCGTGGGCTTCGGCGAGGTTGACCACCGCCGGCACCGGCACCGGCATCCGGCCGTGGGCGCAGCGCACGTGGCCGCCGCCCTCGTTGATGAATGGGATGACGACGTCGGTAAAGCCGAGCTGGGTCTTCAAATTGTCGAAGCAGACCGCCGCCGCGGTGATGTCGACGATGGAATCGACGGCGCCGACTTCGTGAAAGTGGACGTGGTCGATGTCGGAGCCGTGGGCCTTGGCTTCGGCCGCGGCCAGGTGGTCGAAGATGGTTTCAGCCAGCGCCCGGGCGCCGTCGGTCATGGTGCCGCCGGCCAGAATCTGTTTGACCTCAGCCAGGGTGCGGTGCACGTGGCCGTGATGGTGATCGTGATCGCCGTGGTCATGGCTGTGATCGTGGTCATGATCATGATGATGATGGCCGTGGTCGTGATGACCGCTGCCGTAGAGATAGGCCATATCGTGATCGTGATTGTCCAGCGGCGCGTCGAGCACCACGTCGAAATCGCAGGCGTCGATGCCGGAGACGGCTCGGCGGCCGATTTCGATGGTGTAGCCGGAAAGCGGCAGGCTGTCCAGCGCCTGCATCAGCACGGCGCGGTCGGCGCCGAGATCGAGCATCGCGCCGACGGTCATGTCTCCGGAAATGCCGGAGCTGCATTCAAAGTAAAGCTGTTTCGCCATAAATGTCCCTCTTTTCGTAATAGATATCGTTTGTACTGTAATAATTTTATCAATTGGTGGAAAATGGCGCAACTTGTTTACCTTTTTTAAGCATAACCCAAGATGGGAATTGCTATAATAGGCGCGTCAATACGACAAAACACAGTTCAACATCAAGAAAGGAAAAAAAGGGGTATCAAATGAAAGAGGTCAAATCACCCAGACGCCCGATGATCTTCTACTACCTGCTCGTGCTGATCGCGATCATCGCGTTCAACGTGCTGGCAGCGCCGCTGCTCAATCAGCGGCAGACGAAGACTGTCAATTACAATACATTCATGTCGATGACAGAGAAGAAAAACATCGGCGATGTCGAAATTCAAGATCAACAGATTATTTTCACCAATAAGGACAAGACCCAGACCTATAAGACCACCAAGGTGGACGATCCGCAGTTGACGGAACGGCTCTACAAGGCCGGCGCCAACTTCAGACAGAACGTCAGCTCGACCAGCAACCCGATCGTGTCCTTCTTGCTCAACTGGGTCGTGCCGATCGTGATCTTCATCCTGCTGGGCCGCTGGCTCAACCGCCGAATGATCAACCAGATGGGCGGCGGCTCCAATTCGATGAGCTTCGGCCTCGGCAAGAGCAACGCCAAGGTCTACGTGCCGTCTGAAGCGGGGATTCACTTCTCCGACGTGGCCGGCGAAGACGAAGCCAAGGAAAACCTGTCCGAAATCGTCGACTACCTGCACAATTCGAAGAAATACGCGGCCATCGGCGCGACGATGCCCAAGGGCGTGCTCCTCGTGGGCCCTCCGGGCACCGGGAAAACGATGCTCGCCAAGGCGGTCGCCGGCGAAGCCAACGTCCCGTTCTTCTCGATCTCCGGGTCGGAATTCGTCGAAATGTTCGTCGGGATGGGGGCCTCGAAGGTCCGCGACCTGTTCCGCCAGGCCAAGGAAAAGGCGCCGTGTATCGTCTTTATCGACGAAATTGACGCCATCGGCCAGAAGCGTGCCGGCGGCAAGTTCTCCGGCTCCAACGACGAACGGGAACAGACTCTGAACCAGCTGCTCACCGAAATGGACGGCTTCGAAGAAAACAACGGCGTCGTCATTCTGGCGGCGACGAACCGTCCGGAATCCCTGGATCCGGCGCTGACCCGTCCGGGCCGTTTCGACCGCCGCGTGCCGGTCAACCTGCCGGACCTCAAGGGCCGGGAAGCCATTCTCCAGGTCCACGCGAAGAAGATCCGCACGATGCCGGGCATCGACTACAACGCCATCGCGCGGATGGCCGTCGGCGCCTCCGGGGCAGAGCTGGCCAACATCATCAACGAAGCGGCGCTGCGCGCAGTCCGCGGACACCGCCAGGCGGTGAACCAGGCCGACCTTGAAGAAAGCGTCGAAGTGGTTATCGCCGGCTACCAGAAGAAGAACGCGATCCTCTCGCCGAAGGAAAAGAAGATCGTCGCCTACCACGAAACGGGCCACGCCCTGGTGGCGGCGCTCCAGACCCAGTCGGCACCGGTTCAGAAAATCACGATCATCCCGAGAACTTCGGGGGCTCTCGGCTACACCATGCAGGTGGAAGAAGGGGAAAAGAACCTGATGTCCAAGGAAGAGCTCACCGAAAAGATCGTCACCCTCACCGGCGGGCGCGCCGCGGAAGAAGTGGCCATCGGCTCGGTTTCGACCGGCGCCTCCAACGACATCGAACAGGCGACCCGGATGGCCCGGGCGATGATCACCCGCTACGGGATGAGCGACACCTTCGACATGGTGGCACTGGAAACCGTCGAAAACGCCTACCTCGGCGGCGACACCTCGCTGGCCTGCTCGGCGGATACCCAGAAGGTCATCGACGAAAAGGTCGTCGATCTGGTCAAGGCGTCCCACAAGAAGGCCGTCGACCTGCTCCAGGCCAACCGCAAGGTCCTCGACGAGCTGGCGATGTATTTGTACGACAAGGAAACCATCACCGGCGACGAATTCATGAACTTCCTCGCGAAATACCAAAACGAAGGGGAGCTCACCGACGAAGCCGGCCTCGCCTCGCCTGCGGAATAAACGCGGTCAAGAATTTAGAAGAATTTAGAAGAATTTAGAAAATAAACAAATAAAAAAATAGAGGATCTCAGCTTTTACAAGCCGAGGTCCTCTATTTTTTGGAAAAATTTAGCGGAGGCCGCCGTGCGGTTGTAGTCGTAATAGGCCATGACCTTCTTGGCGTAGGCCGGGTCGCCGTAGGCGTTCCACCCGAGCTTGGCTTTCATCCGCGCGCTGAAGATTTTGGCGTTGGCCTCAGAGTAGCCGCCGTAATTTTTCTGCGCCCATTGGATGTAGTTGTTGCCGAAGTTGTAACCCTGGAGGGCCAGCTTCAGCTTCGACCGCTGGGACGGGGAGGAGCAGTCCGCCGCCTTCAGGCAGTCGGCAAAGTGCTCGACGCCGACCTTGATCGAGTATTTCGGGTCCTGGATGGCGTTGGGGGCGTTGCTGTAATAGGTGTTCATCGGCGACTCGCTGGCCTGCATCGGGTCGGTGCCGTAGCCCTTGGTTTCCTGCATCATGATCGCCTCGATGACCGGGTCGAAATCGGCGATGCCGCTGCGCGTCGTGAATTTATGGATCGTCGCGCGGTACTGGCGGACGTGGCGCGTGGTGCGCTTGCCCTGAAGGGCGCTGTTGTCGAGGATGTATTCCAGCGAGCCGAACTGCCAGAAGGCCACAAGCCCGACGATCACCGCGAGGACGATGAGTCCGGCGCGGATGCGCCGGCCCCGCTTCGTCAGCGGCTTTCGTTTGCGTTTTGTTTTTTGTTTCGGCTGAAATAATTTCAAATTGAACCTCTCATTCTGGATTCCGAGCTGTCCCGGAACGATTCTTATTCTAATCGTGAATGCTTAAACTTAAAATAATCGCCACCGCCTTTAAATTTGTGGTAGGATAAAGACATGACGCAAACGGCGAAAAATACAAGAAAAGGAGGGAGCGCATTTGCCGATTTTAGTTCAAAATGATTTGCCGGCGAAAAAGATTCTCGAAGGGGAAAACATTTTTGTGATGGACGAACGCCGGGCGCACACCCAGGAGATTCGGCCCTTAAGCATCTGTATCCTGAATCTGATGCCGCTGAAGGAAGCAACCGAGCTGGACCTGCTGCGGGTGCTGTCCAACTTTCCGATCCAGACGCAGATCACGCTGATGAAGACCGAAACCTGGGAAGCGAAGCACACGAAGGCCTCCCATCTCAATAAATTCTACGAAACCTTTTCGGATTTGAAGGATCAGTATTTCGACGGGCTGATCATCACCGGGGCCCCGATTGAAAAAATGGATTTTGAAGAGGTCCAATACTGGCCGGAAATGGAAGCCATCTTCGAATGGTCCAAGACCCACGTGTTCACGACGATGCATTTGTGCTGGGGGGCCCAGGCTGGGCTGTACTACCACCATGGGATCAACAAATACATGCTGCCGAAGAAGCTCTCGGGGGTCTACCGCCACCGGGTGGTGCACCGGAAGAAGATGCTGATGCGCGGCATGGACGACTATTTTTACATGCCCCATTCCCGCTACACCGGCATCGACGAAAAGGCCGTGGCCGACAATCCGGAGCTCTACGTCTGTGCCGAGGGTGACGAGGTCGGGCCGACGGTGATCCTCGCCTACTCGTCCCGGCAGATTTTCATCACCGGGCATTCGGAATACGACCGAATGGAGCTGGACGCCGAGTACAAGCGGGACGTGTCCCGCGGGGAACACCCGGACCTGCCAGTGAACTACTACCCCGACGACGATCCGACGAAGGAGCCGATGCTGCTGTGGCGCGCGACGTCCAATTGCCTCTACACCAACTGGCTGAACTTCATGTACCAGGAAACCCCTTACGATTTGACCCAAATCCCGCCGATCGAGGCGGACAGCTACACCCTCTGCGACGACGAGCAGAAATAAAAAAACGCATTCTCGAAAATGCTTCGGGAATGCGTTTTTTAATGGGTGCGAATCGGCGGTTAAAAGCTCTCGTACTTGAAGTGCATCAGCACGTCGTCGAGGAGCCGCTCGAGGGTTTCGCCGTCGTGAATGTCTTCGTCGGGCAGTTTGTGGTTGATGTCCCGGATGATCGCGTCCAGCGTGCTGTAATACGCGTCGGTGTGGGGACGGCCGGAGGAAAGGGAAGGTTTGCTCATGGAATCTCCTTTATTGACAGAATTGAGGGGATCAGCGGGTAATGTCGGCGAAGGCCGCGCCGATGAATTCAGCCAGCGCCTTCGGGTTGACGCCGACCTGGGTGCCGATTTTGCCGCCGGACACGTAGATGCGGTCCAGCGCTTCGGCGGACGCGTCGATCACCGTGGCGTAAAGCTTCTTCATGCCGACTGGTGAACAGCCCCCGTGGATGTAGCCGGTGTTGGGCAGAAGCTCTTTCTGGTGGATCATTTCGACGGATTTTTCGCCGGCGGCCCGGGCGGCCTTTTTCAGGTCCAGCTCCTCGGCGACGGGCACGACGAACACCTTGAAGTCGCCGGAATGCCCGCGGCAGACCAGCGTCTTGAAGACTTCGTCCGGGTTTTCGCCCATTTTTTCAGCCACGGACACCCCGTCGAGCTGGCCGTCCGACGTGTCGTAGTATTTGGGATCGTAGGTCAGATGCGCCTGTTCGAGGATCCGCATGACATTGGTTTTTTGTGGGTCTTTTTTGTGCTTTTTCTTTGCCATTTTTGCCTCCTCGTCATTTTTGATGGCCATTATATCACAGATTTATTCATATTGTGTAAAATTTTCTACGTCGGTTTTAGAGCCGGTATTGTATAATATAATATAGTCAAGAGATGCCTACATAAGGCACACATAAGGAATAGAAATAAAAAGAAAGGGGGAACCCGCATGACGGCATCAAAGGGCGAGCTCATGTTGAAAAAAGTGATGATGCGGCTGCCCCGCAGAGAGGCCTATCACAACATGGCGACGGGGCAGTACATGCGCGTCATTCTCAGGCTGATGGGCAGGGAGGACTTAGAGCCTAAGCTGATGTGGCACCACCTGTCTCCCTTTGACTACCACGACATCGGCAAGGCCTTTCTCGATCCGGATCTGACAGAAGGACACACGCTGTACACGAAGGATCAGGATCTTTTGATGATGGCCCATGTCGATTACGGGACGGGCGTGTTTCAGCAGATCGCCGATATCGAGCCCGACGCGCGGATGTTCTGCACCGCGGCCGAGGAAATCGTGCTCTACCATCACGAATGCTTCGATGGAAGCGGCTACCCCGACGGCCTGTCAGGCTGCGACATTCCGCTGCTGGCTCGGGTGTGCGCGGTGGCCAATGTCTACACGCGGCTCAGGGAAAACGCCGGCGGCCTGATGTACCAGCGCACCATCAAGGAAAGCCTCGACGCGCTGAAGCGTTATTCCGGGACGTTTTTTGACCCGGACATTGTCGAGATTTTCGTTAAAGGCACGACCGAGGAGCTCATGGAAAAGCAGCTGGTCCACCAGCTGGACATCATCGAATCCCATCACTTCAGTTTTTAACGGTTTTGCACAGACAGCACCAACCCTGCTGTCTTTTTTGTTATAATAGAGAAAATTGCAGGAGGAAGGGCGGCACCATGAAAACAGAACGAAACGGCAGGCTGATCGTGATAGAGGGCATCGACGGCACAGGCAAACAGACCCAGTCCGAGCGGCTGGCCCGGACCCTCACCGCGCGGCAGGTGCCGGTGCTTCGGGTGTCCTACCCGAGGTACGACAAGGACTCGTCGGCGATGGCCCGGCATTATTTGGCCGGGGATTTCGGAGAGGATCCCGACGCCGTCAGCCCCTACGTCGCGTCGACGTTTTTTGCGGCGGACCGCTACGCCTCTTATCAGGAGGAAACCGGCCCCTTCCTCGCCAAGGGCGGCGTCGTCATCGCCGACCGCTACACCACGTCGAACCTCGTGCATCAGGCCGGGAAGATCGCGGACGCGGCCGAACGGGACGCCTTCGTCCATTGGCTCGAGGATTACGAATACCGGCTCCTCGGCCTGCCGCGGCCCGACCTTGTGTTCTTTCTCGATATGCCGGAGGCCGTCAGCGAGCAGCTGATGGCGGACCGGGCCAACAAGATCACCGGAGAAGCCGAAAAGGACATTCACGAGCGGGATACCGATTATCTGAAGCGTTCGGCGGCCTGCGCCCGGGCCCTCGCCAAGGCCCGCCATTGGCGGATCGTGAACTGCCTGGATGGGGACGGACAGCTGCGCGCGGTTGACGACATCGGGGACGAAATCACAGCGGCGGTGCTCGACGCCTTGAAATCGAAATCGGAGGCGGACGCATGAGCCGCACGCCGATTGGAGACATGCTCCGGGACAACGCCGGCCGGGACCGGCTGCGCTTCCACATGCCCGGTCACAAGGGCCGGGGGCAGAAGGTTTTCGCCGCGGACATCACCGAGATTCCCGGCGCCGACAACCTCCACGATCCCCAGGGCGTCATCGCCGAGAGCCAGCGGGTGATCGCGTCCCTTTACCGCGCCAGAGACAGCCGGCTACTCGTCGGCGGCACGACGGCGGGCATTCTCGCTGCGCTGCTGGCCGGCGCGGGCCCTGAGGGGAAGGTGCTGATTCCGACCAACGCCCACCGCTCGGTGTTTGCGGCGATGCACATCGGCCGGCTTTCCGGCCATTTCATCGATCCGGATTTCGAGCGCCTGCCGTGGTTTCCGAAATCGGTCAGCGCCGCAGCGGTCGAAACCGCCCTCGCCAGGGACCCGGAAATCTGCGGGATGATTTTGACGAGCCCGACCTATTACGGCACGGTCAGCGATACGGCGGCCATCGCCGAGGCCCTGCACCGCCGGGGCAAATGGCTGATTGTCGACGAGGCCCATGGCGCCCATCTGGCCTTTTGGAACGGCGGGCCCCGTTCCGCCATCGACTGCGGCGCCGACGTCGTCGTCTCGAGCACCCATAAGATTCTCGGCGCGCCGACGATGGGCTCGGTGCTGCTGATCGGCAGCGGCCGGATTGACAGCCGGCGCATTTCCGACTGGCTGAGCCAGATCGAGTCCTCGAGCCCGAGCTATTTGCTGATGGCCGGCATCGAGGCCGCGGTGGCCGAGGGCGCGGAAAAAAGCGGCGCGGTGTTCGACGCCGTCGCCGAGGCCCACGACTGGGCGGCCGCGCGCTTTGCCGACCCGGGGCGCAACCTTTTGCTCTACGACGGCCCGGCCGAAGTCTACGACAAGAGCAAGTGGGTCTTCGCCGTTCGGGACGGGTCGGGCCTCGAAATCGCCGAAACCCTGCGGCAGCGCTACGGCCTGTATTTCGAGATCGAAACGCCGGAGATGCTGCTGGCGATGACCGGCATCGGCACCACCGCCGAGGACCTGGGCAATTTGGTTGAGGCGATGGCCCGGGTCGACGGGCCGGCGCCGGTGCGTGCCAAACCGCCGGTTCAGCTTGCCGCTCTGTCTGCCGGGCGGTTTAACCAGCGCGTGCCCTTCTGGCGCGCGTCGGATCTGCCGAAAAAGCCCTGCCCGATGACGCAGGCGGCTGGGCAGATCGCCGGCCAGATGCTGATTCCCTACCCGCCGGGCGTGCCGGCGGTGCTGCCTGGGGACGCGCTGAGCCCGGACATGGTGTCGGCCCTCGAGACGCTGGTCCGCCAGGGCGTGCCGGTGCTCGGCGTCGAGAACGATCAGATTCAGGTGTTAACGCAACCCCGTTAAATCACAACCAGTAAAGGAGAGCAGGATGTTTGAAGGAATTGTCGGACAAAGCCGGGCGCGGCAGCTGTTGAGCCGGGCCGTGGCCACCGAACAGGTCAGCCACGCCTATTTGTTCACCGGGCCCGCGGGCATCGGCAAGGGCAGCCTTGCCCGGGGCTTCGCCAAGGCCGTGCTCTGCACCGCGGCGCCGGACAACCGGCCCTGCGGTTTCTGCCCGTCCTGCCGGCATTTCGAATCGGGCACCCATCCCGATTACCTGGTCATCACCCCGCCGGAGAACGGCGCCATCAAGATCGATCAGGTCCGCACGCTGATTTCGGCGATGGGCAACCGCCCCCTCGAGGGGGGCGGCCGGGTCTGCCTGATCGAGGATGCGGAGCGGATGACGCCGGACGCGCAGAACGCCCTGCTCAAATCCTTAGAGGAGCCGGAGCCGGGCAACGTCTTTATTTTGACCGCGGACAACCCGCGAAAGCTCCTGCCGACGATCCGCTCCCGCTGTCAGCAGCTGCCGCTGGAGCCGCTGACCGACCGGGAAATCCTCGAGGTGCTGGCGGCCCACGACATCGACCTGACGCCGGAGCAGCAGGAGGACGTGCTGCCCGCCGCGGGCGGCCTGCCGGGACAGGCCTTGGCCGTGACGCTGTCTGACGAGGGCGAGTCGATAAAAACCGCATTGCTCCCGGTGATTTATGATATACTGAGACACAACCCCATGCCGATTTTCGACTTTGCCGAAAAAGCTGGCAAGGATAAACACAAAAGTCTCGAAGCCGCCGATTGGCTCACCCGAACCCTTGTGGACGCGGCCGCGCAGAAGGCCGGCCAGCCCTCGGGCGGCGCCGCGTCACAGATCGCGGCCCAGTCGGACGCCGCCGCGCTGACCGCGATGGCCGGGGCCGCCGCGGAGCTGCGCAGGCGGCTGGACACCAACGCGAACCCGCGCCTCCAATGGGAGGCGGCGCTGCTTCGGATTGCTGAAATACAGGAGAATGCCAATGAAAATTAAGATAGTCGGGGTGCGGTTCCGCCCCGCTGCAAAGATTTATTACTTTAAGGTCGGCGAGCTGGACATTGCCCTCCACGATCACGTCGTCGTCGAGACCGCCCAGGGCATCGAGTACGGCGAAGTGGTCATCGGCCCCCGGGACATCGACGAGGCGACCTTCAAGCGTGCCCTCAAGCCGGTGAAGCGCCTGGCGACCGAAAAGGACGAGCGGACCCACGCCCAGCTGCTGGATAAGGAAAAACAGGCGTGCCAGGTCTTTGAGGAACGGGCCCACGCCCACCATCTGGACATGCATCTGGTTGACGTGGAATTCACCTTTGACCACCGGAAGGCGATTTTCTACTTCACGGCGGACGGCCGTCTGGATTTCAGACAGCTCGTCCGGGATCTGGCCTCGACCTTCCACCTGCGCATCGAGCTGCGGCAGATCGGGGTCCGGGACGAAACCAAGATGTTCCACACCCTGGGCATCTGCGGCCGGACCACCTGCTGCTCGAGCTGGATGAGCGAGTTCCGCCCGGTCTCGATCAAGATGGCCAAGGAACAGGGCTTGTCGTTAAATTCGACGAAAATCTCCGGCGTCTGCGGGCGGCTGCTCTGCTGCCTGACCTACGAAGATCCGTTCTACCACGAGGTGACCCGCAAAATGCCGAGAGTGGGCAATTGGGTGACGACGCCGGAAGGAGAGGGCCAGGTCTACCGGCTCAACGTCCTCGAGGAAAAGGTCATCGTCAAAATGCAGACCGACGACGATGAAACGGAAATCAAGTCCTTTGGCATCGACGAGGTGGTGAAATCCGGCGATAAGCACGTGCTGGCCAACAACCGCCGCCAGCAGCAGGAAAAGGAAGAACGCCGCAAGGAACACCAGAAGGGCGAAAACGGCGAAGCCTCAGGCGAGGCGAAGGGCGAAGGGAACGCGTCGTCCCGCGGTAAATCCCACAGAAAGCACACCAAGAGCAAAACGTCCAAAAACGGGAAGGCCCAGAGCCGCGGCGGCGAAGACAAGACCGCATCCAAGGGCGACGGCAGCAAGGAGCCCCGCCATCGGAAGCGCCGCCACCGCGCCGGCCGCAAGCACAACAACCGCCAGGGCAGCAGGGCCAAGGGCGGCGACAAGAGCCGCGAATCCCAGAGCGCGCCGAAACGCGAGGGCGGCGGCCAAAGTGAAAACTGATTTTTTGTATGATAAAAAAATCGAAAAGAACTTGATTTAAAACGCCCAAAGAGTATAATAAAATTGTATCAAAGAAAGAGCTGAAAGGAGACGTATCATGGCATATCATATTTCTGATGACTGCATTGGCTGCGGCGCATGCGCAGATCAGTGCCCGGTTGAAGCAATTTCTGAAGGCACACCGTATGTGATCGACGAAGATACCTGCATCGATTGCGGTTCTTGCGCAGATCAGTGCCCGATGGGCGCCATTGCTCCAGCTGAATAATCGAAAGATTTTTAAGCACAAAAAAACTTCCCAAATGCGGGAAGTTTTTTTATTGTCTGAAATCAGGTCTTCGTGATGTCGCAGATCGTGAAGCCAAGCTTTGTCTTCAGGTAATTGAGGATCGCTTTGACCGCAGAAGTGACGTCGGAAATGCGGCCGGTGAAAATCAGCGTGCCGCTGAAACGGTCGATGAAGCCGATGTCGACGTGGGCGGTCTTGCAGGCGAGGTCCCCCGCGATGATCGCGATTTCGTAGGGCGTCATACTCAAAATGCCGATGGCGGCCTGAGAGTAGTCGACGGCCGGGTTGAGCCCCAGCTTCTGGTAAACGATCGCTTCCGGACCGGCGATGATGTGTGCCAGCGTGACCTGTTTGCCAGGGACGGTTTCCTGAATGATTCTCAGCTTCCCGTCGTTGGTTTTCAACGCGTCGCTGTCGTGGTTTTGTGTAATTTGATTAATATCAGCCATGAATCTGCCTCGTTTCATAGATGGATTTTCGCGCGGAATAATCTATTAAGAATATAACACGATTTCATTGCGGAATAAAGGCAATAATTTGCCCATCAACGCAATTTTACAGCGCTTAGGCGGTCAATCGCCGCGTCACTGGGCCGACAAGCGGTGAGCGCCCATCCACGCCGCGGCCCGATTCAGCGCGTTGGCCCGCAGGTCGTAGTAGTACAGCGGGATATCGCCGGTGTGCAGCACGCCCTCCGGAAAATAGCCGGCCTCGTCGCCGACAACGCGGAATTCGTCAGGGTCGGCCGTGCGGCAGACGATGACCCCGCGCTCGGGATCGACAGCCGCGTCGGCGTAGTGCGGGCGGTCTTCAACGCCGCAGAGTCGCCCGTCTTTATCCCAAAGGGCGAAATGGCCGCCGCGGCTCTGTTCGGCCGAAGCGGGCGCGCTGTCCCGGCGCCAGGTGATCGGGTTGATGCAGGGGCTGCCGGGGATCAGCGTGATGTTCCGGGCCGTGACGCCCGGCGCCTCGGTGTTGTAAGAGAGGATCACGTCGGTGTCGTCGGGGCCCTCCGCCAATTTGAGGTGGGGATCCCGGGCGAGCTCGTCGTTACTGATGCTGAAGCCGATCAGGTAGGCGGCGATCAGCTGGTCGTGGTATTCGGGATGGCGGACGAATACCGAGCCGAGGAGTATTTTCGCCATCAGCGCCCCCTGAGAATGGCCGGCGAGGATGAACGGGCGGCCGCCGTTGAGGTGGGTCATGTAGTAGTCAAAGGCGGCGACAATCGAGGCGATGGGACCGTTGACCATCGTCTGACGCAGCTGCGGGCTCTTCGCGGCGCCCACTAGACAGTCGACGTTGGCCTGGCGGTACATCGGCGCGTAGACGTTGCCCACCGGGAAAAAGGCCGAGGCCTTGTGCTGGAGATGGCGCATGGCGCAGGCGCGGACCTGGGGATGATCCATTTCGCAGACCGGCGGCTCGCCGCCGTGGTGAAATTCCGTCGGGATGATGTAAAATACGTCGACGGCGGATACGGGCTGATTCGGTTTTAAAAGCCAGGCGTCGTCCTGGCTGTAGTCGGGTGTATAAGCGTGCATAGTGACCTCGCGTCAATAAAATGTGGATAAACAAAAGTTATATTTACATTTTATCACAATTCCGCCGATTTGGATGTTAATTGACGTGGCATTCCTGATATAATGACAGGTAAAATGATGCGAAATTAAAGGAGATATGCGATGAAAAAAGGCGACATCGTCGAATTGAAAATCGATCGGATGGTGTATCCGGGAAAAGGCGTCGGGGACATTCCCAACGGCGACGATATGATCCCGTGCGCGGTCAAGGGTGCGGTGACCGGCCAGGTGCTGAAGGTCAGGATCAAAAAGAAGCGCCACGGCAAGGCGGAGGGCCAGACGCTGGAGGTGGTCTCGGAGGCGCCGGACAGCCTCGCGCCGAGATGCCCGGTGTTCGGCCGATGCGGCGGGTGCAGCTACCAGACGATGCCGGCGGAGGCTCAGCTCGCCGTCAAGGACGGCTGGGTGATGAATCTGCTCGCCCAGGCCGGGATCGACGGCTTTGAACACCTGCCGCCCGTCGAAAGCCCCGACGTTTTCGGGTATCGGAACAAAATGGAATTCTCCTTCGGCGACAGCGAGCCTGGCGGTCCGCTGACCCTGGGCTTTCACCAGAAGGGGCATTTTTACAATATTTTAAATGCCGACGCCTGCGCGCTGGCCCACCCGGATTTCGGGGGCATCGTCGCGGCAACCCGGGATTTCTTTGCGGACACGTCCTATTATCACAAGCGCAGCCACGAGGGGATTCTGCGCTATCTCGTCGTGCGCCGGGGGACGGCCACCGGCGAGATCATGGTCAACCTGATCACCTCGACCCAGGGTGACATCGACGAGGCCGGTTATCTGCAGACCCTTTTGGGTTTACAGCTGGAAGGCCAGATCGTGACGGTGATCCACAGCCTTGACGACAGCGTCGCCGACGTGGCCAAGGCGGAATCGATGCGCCTGCTTTACGGCGGCGGCATCATCCACGACCGGATTCTCGACGTCGATTTCGAGATCACACCCTTCTCCTTTCTCCAGACCAACACCCGGGGCGCCGAGGTGCTCTACACCGCGGTGCGCGACGCCGTCCGGAAGGGAACGGCCGGTACAGCGCAAAAGCCCGTGCTATTCGACCTGTACTGTGGCGTCGGGACCATCGGCCAGATTCTCTCGCCTCTCGCCGAACAAGTTGTCGGCATCGAGCTGATTCCTGAAGCGGTCGAGGCAGCCAAGGCCAACGCCGCGGCCAACGGCCTGACCAACTGCCAGTTTATCGCCGGGGACGTCAAGACCGAGGTGGGCAAGCTCGAGGAAAAGCCGGACGTCATCGTCCTCGATCCGCCCCGGGAAGGCATTCAGCCGAAGGCCATGGGGGATGTGCTCTCCTTTGCACCGCCGGTCTTCGTCTACGTCTCCTGCAAGGCCAGCTCCCTCGCCCGGGATCTGCCCTTTTTCGTCCGCGCCGGGTACACCGTTGAGACTGTGCAGTGCGTCGATATGTTCCCGCAGACACCGCACGTTGAGACGGTGGTATTGATGTCGCGGGTTTAAAGCTTTAGGCCATTTCTGATGCTCAGGAATCGCTTTTTGTCAATATTAAAGGATAGATGATGCATGAATTTTACTGAATGGTAAGGATACTGGCTAAATTCCGGAGTCTTGTCGATTATAATCGACAAAAATAGAGAATATTCGTATAATATAATCGACGGAGGGATAAAGTGAATCACGAGGTTATAAAACAGGTGATATATGAGCAGCATGCGATTATACGCAGCGCTGTGATCAACGAGCGCGCGTACACGTTCGAACCGAATGCCAATTATATTCTCACTGGATTGCGCCGTTCGGGCAAGTCTACACTGCTTTTTTCCATTGTGCAAAAGCTTATTGCGGATGGTGCAGATTGGAATCAGATCGTCTATGTCAACTTTGAGGATGAGCGTTTGGTCGAATTTGGGCTGGCGGATTTTTCTGACCTGGTCGAAGTGTCCAGTGAGTTAAGCGATAAGACACCTTATTTTTTCTTGGACGAGGTGCAGAATGTCGATGGCTGGGAGCGTTTTGCTAGAAGGATGGCGGATGCAAAGGAACACGTTTATATCACGGGCAGCAATTCGAAAATGTTGAGCTCTGAGATGGAAGCGCGCTTGGGCGGACGCTATTTATCAAAGGTGATTATGCCCTATAACTTTAAAGAATACCTGACAGCGAGACGGATCCCGTACAACGATGAGGCATTGTATACGTCAAAAGGAATTGGAAGATTGAAGAAGGCCTCCGAGGAATTGATGCATGACGGCGGTTTTCCCGAATCTCTTGATTTTATTGACAAGAGAGTGTATGTCGAAAATGTTTATCAGAAGGTATTGCTCGGCGATATTGCGCTTAGGAACGACATTCGGAAAGTTACCGGTCTTCGCATTCTTATGAAAAAAATTGCTGAAACGGTCTGCAGCGAAATATCTTATTCGAAGCTTTATCGCGTGGTCAATGGAATAGGTGTCAAGATCAGCAAGGATTCTATTATTTCCTACATCGAATATGCAAAGCAGGCGTATTTACTTTTTTCATTGGGAAATTATTTTGCAAAGTTTACTGAGAGAGAAAGCACACCCAAGTATTATTTTGAGGACAATGGGCTGTTGAATCTTTTTCTGATTAATAAAGATACAGCGCTCCTGGAAAATATTGTGGCGGTAGCCTTAAAACGGTCATGCAGAGAAGCATTTTATTATCTGAAATCTGAGAAGACAAGTATTGATATTGATTTTTATGTGCCGGAAGAGGCCACCGCTATTCAAGTGGCATACAGCATTTTGGAAACTGCAGCATACGACAGGGAGGTCAACAATCTTCTGAAACTCGCAGATGCTTTTCCTGAAGCGAAGCGCTTATGTATCGTTACACTTGGCGAAGAAAAAATGATTCAACACCATGGCGTGAAGATTGAAGTGATGCCATTGTACCGTTTTTTGCTTGAACGATAAAGACGCGCCGGGTACACCGTCGAGACCGTGCAGTGCGTCGATATGTTTCCCCAGACGCCGCACGTCGAGACGGTG
The DNA here is from genome assembly GCF_903789625.1 of uncultured Pseudoramibacter sp. Taxonomy (NCBI): domain Bacteria; kingdom Bacillati; phylum Bacillota; class Clostridia; order Eubacteriales; family Eubacteriaceae; genus Pseudoramibacter; species uncultured Pseudoramibacter sp. Next base: position 112,696 of record NZ_CAIFFF010000005.1, read on the forward strand.
GCTTTACTAACGAGAGCGAATTGAACAAAATATTCTGGTGCTGTGAAACAGATTGAAAACAGATATGAAGCAGCGCTAAAGACATGGAGTGGTTAGATGGAAAAATTAGATCTCTTATCATATACCAAAACCGATGATCTGCTGAAAGATTCCAGACAAATTATTGATGCAGCTCAAAAGAGAGCATATCAGGCTGTCAACGTTCTTTTGGTAGAACGTAACTGGCTGCTTGGAAAGAGAATTTCTGAAGAGTTTATGACTGGTGATGGGCAGGAGCGATATGGAAAACAGATTGTCGCGGACTTGTCAAAGGAGCTGACAAAACTATATGGAAAAGGTTTTGATCGTGGATCAATCTATAGATATATCCGTTTCTTCGAGATGTATCCAGAGATTGTTGCCACAGTGTGGCAACAATCTCGTATTCTCTCCTGGAGCCATTACCGTATTCTCCTTCAGGTAGATGATTCAGATGCCCGCGAATGGTATGAAAAAGAAGCGGTCGAACAAAATTGGTCAGTGAGAACGCTGCAGCGTAATGTATCATCTCAGTATTACTATCGCATGTTGAAAACACAGGTGCCTGATCAGGTAGAGAAGGAGATGAAAGAACTGACCAGCCAATGCCAGAATAAGCTGGAATTCATAAAGAATCCGGTGATTGCCGAGTTCTTGGGAATGCAGGAGGATACTTCATATCTGGAGTCTGATCTTGAGCAGTGTATCATAGACAACTTGCAGAAATTCCTGATGGAACTTGGAAAAGGATATGCTTTTGTAGCAAGACAGCAGCATATCCAGACGGAAAAGGAAGATTACTATATCGATCTTGTTTTCTATAATTATATTCTGAAATGTTTTGTCTTGATCGACCTGAAAACACAGAAGATTACGCATCAGGATGTCGGACAGATGGATATGTATGTTCGTATGTATGATGAACTGAAAAAACAGCCGGATGATAATCCAACGCTCGGAATTGTGCTCTGTGCGGATACAGACGAAGATATTGCAAAATATTCTGTGTTGCATGGCAGTGAGCAGCTGTTTGCAACAAAATATAAACTTTACCTTCCGAGTGAAGAAGAACTGAAGGCTGAGATTCAGATGCAGAAGGAACTATTTGAACTGCAGCAAGATGAACATTCTGAACGGAAAGAATAAGGCAAATCGGAATTTGACGAGGATTTGACGTATGGTGGTTATGAATGAATTTTGCATTCTATTTGATTTGGCAATGGCCGTTATTTTCTTTTTGATTGGATTATATTTTTATAAATCTGACGGAAAAGCAGCAAATCTGCTCACGGGCTATAATATGAAATCCATTGAAGAGCGTAAGAAATATGATGAAAAGGAAATGTGTAAAGATTATGGCAAAAGAATGATGCTGTGGGCAATTCCTTTTTTGGCTGGAGCTGTCATTGATATTGGCTTTCCCGGCAAGGGAATGCTGATTGCATGGGTAATTTGGGCTGTGATGTTTGTTTTGCTTCTGATAGAAAGACATAAGAGAGAAGGATAGATCAGGAAATTCCAGTTTACAAATTAGAGAAAGAGCAGGTGCTCCCGTTAAGCGGCGCACCTGCTCTGCTTTAGATATAATATAACTGTATTTACAAATTAGTTTATTATATTATATAGGTTAAATATAAGGGAGTTCGATTTTATGGCTGAACATCTAATTGGGGATTTGTACGAATAAAGCGGAGGCTTATATGGAAACAAAAGTAATAGAAAAGAACGGCGTATCGACTGCTGTGGTTTGGAGTGACGTGGTGCTGATCAAAGATACGCAATCGGCGCTGGACTTGATGATGACGATCAAATACGAGACGGACTGCACGAACATCGCGCTGAATAAAGAGGCCATCGTGAATGATTTCTTCGTGCTCAGCACCGGCATGGCTGGAGAAATTCTGCAAAAGTTTATGAATTACGGCATCCGTTTTGCCATTTACGGGGATTTCTCAGGGTATACCAGCAAGGCGCTGCACGATTTCATCTACGAAAGCAACAACGGACACGATTTCTGCTTTGTGGCAGCGGAGGATGAAGCGGTAGATTGGCTGTGCCGATAAGGCCAGCTTGAGAAGGGCGGTGCCGTTTGCCTGATGGATCAACCTCATATACAATATTATTAAAAACAAGAAGGGGTGCAGCATGACTGATACAAACGAAAAACTGAATTTCTCGTGTGACTATCTGGAAGGGGCGCATGAAAGAATCTTGAAGCGTTTATCCGAAACCAATCTCCAGAAAATGGATGGGTACGGTTATGACCCTTGTTCGGAAAGTGCCAGAGCGCGGATCCGCGAGGCGTGCAGCTGTCCGAAGGCGGAAGTGCAGTTTTTAATCGGCGGTACACAGGCCAACGCGGTGATGATTGACGCCATGCTGCAAAGCTATCAGGGTGTCATCTCAGCGAGCAGCGGCCACGTCAATGTGCACGAAGCCGGCGCGATCGAGGCTGGAGGCCACAAAGTCCTCGCCCTTCCCCAGCACAATGGAAAAATTGCGGTCTCTGATCTCGAACGTTACCTGACGGATTTCGAACAGGACAGCAACCGGGACCACATGGTCATGCCCGGGATGGTGTACCTGTCGCAGCCGACGGAATACGGGACGCTGTACACATTGCAGGAGCTTGAAGCCATCAGCGATTTATGCCACAGCCATCAGGTGAAGCTTTACGTGGACGGCGCGCGTTTGGCTTACGCGCTGGCGAGCCCGGCCAATGACGTGACCCTCCCCGACCTCGCCAGACGCTGCGACGCGTTTTACATCGGCGGCACAAAATGCGGAGCGTTGATCGGCGAGGCGGTGGTGGTGCCGGAACCGGACACCATCCCCCACCTGTTTACGATCATCAAGCAGCACGGTGCCCTTCTGGCCAAAGGCAGGCTGACAGGGATCCAGTTTGACGAGCTCTTTCGGGATGGCCTGTACTTCACGATCGGCAAATCGGCCGTAGACTACGCGGGGCAGATCCAGAAGGCGCTGATCCAAAAAGGATACCGGCTGCTGTTTGAATCCCCGACCAACCAGGTGTATTTAATCGTGCCGGACGACAAGCTGCCGGCACTGGGAGAGGCAGTCGTCTATTCCTTCTGGGAAAAATACGACGAGGCCCACACGGTCATCCGGCTGTCCACAAGCTGGGCCAGTACGCAGGAAGAGGTCGAGCGTTTGATTTCAATTTTGTAAAATTAAAGCGATTCGTAGTGGAGCCGAGCAGATGCGCCCGTCAGCGGCGCACCTGCTCGTTTTTTATTTCTATTCATCTTGACTGCCACATCGTACTTAGAAGAGAAATGTAAAGGATAATATGATATACTTAATATAATCAACAAGCGGTGTGACACGTTTGCAGACGACTGGAGGATAATACGGTGGCGCATTTTATTGAATTCAAAGACGTGACGAAGATCTACGGCACAGGTGAAGCGGAGGTCCGGGCGCTGGACGGCATCCGCTTCTACGTGGATGAAGGCGAATTCTGCGTCCTGCTCGGCTCTTCCGGTGCCGGGAAGACGACGCTTTTGAATATGCTCGGCGGGATGGATCGGGTGACCTCCGGCGACATTTGGTTCGATGGGCGGGAGGTTTCGGCTTTTTCGAAGAAACAGCTCGTCACCTACCGCAGGAAGGACGTGGGCTTCGTGTTTCAGTTTTACAATCTGATCCCGAATCTCACGGCGCTGGAAAATGTGGAGATCGCCGCGATGCTCTGCGAGCATCCCATTCCCGCGGCGGAGGCGCTGGACATGGTCGGCTTGTCCCGCCGGCAGCATCATTTCCCGGCGCAGCTTTCCGGCGGCGAACAGCAGCGCGTGGCGATCGCCCGAGCGCTGGCGAAGAACCCGCGGATGCTGCTCTGCGACGAGCCCACCGGCGCGCTGGATTACGCGACGGGCAAGGCGGTGCTCAAGATCCTTTACGAGCTGGGGAGAGCGCGGGGCACGACGGTGCTGATGATCACCCACAACCAGGCGATTGCGCCGATGGCAGACCGGATTCTCAAAATACGCAGCGGCCAAATCGAGTCCAACGCGCTGAATCCAGACAGGCAGCCGGTGGACGCTATCACGTGGTAGGCACGGACAGCGGTTTGAACAATTTTGGAGGGAAATGGGCATGAAGAATACGGCGGTCCGATTAGCGGCGAGAAGTGTGCGCACCTCGAAGGGACGCTGGCTGGCGCTCTTTCTGATCGTGATGCTCAGCGTCGGCTTTTTTGCCGGGCTCAAGGTGTGCCGCGGCCAGATGTGGATGGCCTGTCAGCAATATCTGAAGGCTCAAAATTTTTACGATTACCGGCTGTACACCTCCCTCGGCTTCACGGACGACGCGATCGCCGAGCTGCGGGATCGGATGCAGTCAAAGGGGGTCGGCGTGCAGCGCCTCGAGGGCGTGAAATCTACAGACGCCACAGGCGCGTACAAGGACGGAAAGGGCGCCGCGCAGAGCGGCGTGTTTCTGCTGATGTCGATACCCAAAAAGGTCAATCGGCCGTCGCTGGTGGCCGGGCGGATGCCGAGGTCGGACGACGAATGCGTGGTCGACGACCGCGCTGCCGGAAGCAGCATCGTCGGCCGCACCATTACCTTTTCAGACGGTGACGGCGGCGACGCCGTATCGGGCCTTAAAAATAGAACGTATACCGTTGTCGGCACGGTGAACTCGCCGCTGTACCTCAATGACGATCGCGGCTCTTCCGAGCTTGGCAGCGGCAAGCGGACGGGCTTCGTCTATCTGCCGAAAGCTGATTTTACGTCTCCGCGTTACACCGAGGTCGACGTGACATTGAAGCGCACGGAGAACCAGGCGGTTTACAGCGACGCGTATGTGAATACGGTGAAGGCGAAAAAGAACAAAATCAAGGCGGCGCTGGCCTCGGCAGCTGCTGACGATTACGAAGGGCTGCTGCAAAACATGATGAAGCAGGCGCAGATAACGCGGGACGCGGCTGTGGCGGTGGCTGCAAATCAAGGCATTGACGCGCCGTCGACCACTGTGTTAACCCGCGCGGAAAACAACGGGTACGCCAGCTTTAAAAACGACACGTCCATCATCGACGGCATCGCCAACGTGTTTCCGGTGTTCTTCATTTTGATCGCGCTGCTCGTCTGCGTCACCACGATGACGCGTATGGTCGAAGAGGAGCGGACGCAGATCGGCACCCTGAAGGCGCTGGGGTGCTCGGATTTTTCGATCACGATGAAATACATGCTCTACGCTGGCAGCGCGGCCCTGCTCGGTTGGGCCGTTGGCTTTTTCGGCGGGACCTGGGGACTGCCGAAAATTTTCTGGTGGGCCTACCGCACGCTTTACGATTTTGGGCCGATCCCCTACGTGTTCAGCCTGCCGATGGCGCTGCTCACCCTCGGGGCGTCGCTGGCGGCGGTGGTTTTGAGCATTTGGATTTCCTGCAGAGGCGAGCTCCTCAGCGCGCCGGCTGTGCTGATTCGGCCGAAGGCCGCGAAACCCGGCAAACGCATCTGGATCGAAAAAATCCGCCCGCTGTGGCGGCGCCTTCCGTTCCTGCGCAAGGTGACGCTGCGCAATATGTTCCGCTACAAGACGCGGATGATCATGATGCTGATCGGCGTTGGCTCCTGCACGGCGCTGGTGCTGACCGGGTTCGGCGTGCGCGATTCGATGATCCACGTGGGAGACAGGCAGTTTGCGAACATTCAGACCTATCAGCTCGCAGTGACCACCGATGCGGGCGATACGGCGGCCGTGTCGGCGGCGCTCTCCCAAAACAGCAAGGTGCGCCGAGTTCTGCCCTGCGTGAGCCAGGTTGTGGACGTCTCGGCCGGTGAACGCATGGGGTCGGTGACGCTGATGAGCTTTGCGGACGGGACGGATGTCCGCGGTTTCTGGCATTTGACGCCGGCGGACGGCAGCGCGGGCCGGGTCCATCTGCCAAAAGAACAAAACGGCGCCGTCATCAGCAAAAGACTGGCGGAAAAACTCGGCTTGAAAAAGGGTGATACCTTTAAAATCGAGGAATCGGCCGCGGAAAACGGCGATCCGGTGACCGCCAAGCTGAAAGTTGAAGATGTTTTTGAAAATTACATCGGCAACACGATTTTCATTAACGAAAAGACCTGCCGGGCGGTTTTCGGCGCGAGTCAAAAGACCGAGGATTTTGCAGCGCTGGCGAACGCTTGTCTGGTCAAGACCAAGGGCACGCCGAACAAGGCGCTGTTGGAGCGGATCAACGGGACGGACGGCGTTACGGGCGTGACCAATCTGGCGGACACGCGGGCGGACGTCAGCAGCTCCGTGTCCTGTCTGAATTACATCATCTGGCTTTTGGTGCTGTTCTCGGGCGCGCTGTCGTTCATCGTGATCTTCAATCTGACCAATATCAATCTGGCGGAAAGAAGCCGGGAGATCGCGACGGTCGAGGTCCTTGGCTTTTACCCGAAGGAGACGCGGGCTTACGTGCTGTGGGAAAATCTGGTCATTTCCATTTTGGCCGGCTTCATCGGCCTGCCCGGCGGATGGCTGTTCACCCGCTTTGTGCTCAGCCGAGTCTTGTTAGACAATATGACGTTCCCCTTTATCATCCACGGGATCAGCTACCTGCTGGCGCTGATCTGCACGGTGATTTTCGCGGCGGTCGTCAACCTGTTCATGGGGCGCGCCATCGGACGCATCGACATGTCGGAATCCCTCAAGGCAGTTGAGTGAGGGAAATTGGAATTTGAGAATGGTAGAGCAAGGAGAGTGTCTTCCTTAATACGCATAGCGACAATTTACCTCCTTTTGTTGCATCGGCGGTCAGATGCATTGATTACAGCAACAAACGTTGCTATAATTTCGTTGTAATCAAAAAGGAAATGCAATTGAAAGGAGCTATATATCATGATCGAAATTATAAAAAATCTTTACCAGTTTTCCATTTATATCCCGCCGATGGATTTTACGATTCATCAGTATCTTCTGGCGAATGACCCGGCAATTCTTTTCGCCGCTGGCACTGTTCAGCAGGTAGAATCGATCCTGCCGGACATCAGGGAAATCCTTGGAGACAAGCCATTAAAATATGTCTTTGTTTCTCACATGGAATCGGATGAAGCGGGTGGCGTTTTTGAACTGCTGAAAGCCTATCCGGACCTTACAGTTATTTGCGGAAATTTAGCTGCTCGTGAACTTCCTGGCTATGGATACACAGGAAAAATCAAGGCAGTTTCAGCCCAAAAGACGTTGACGGACGGCGCTTTGGATTTACAGTTTGTTGACTATCCAGCCGAGGTTCACGGACAGAATGGCGTGCTTTGCTTTGATAAAAAATCCGGAATTTTCTATTCTGCAGATCTTTTCCTTCGCTTTGGAAATGCCTTAGGAAAGACAATTGACTCGGCATGGAAGGACGAGATTACAGCAATTGATGCAGCCAGAGTTCCAGAGGCTGGTCAGCGTAAGAAATTACAGGATGCTCTGCTTAAGATCACCCCTGAGTTTGTGGCAGTGGGTCATGGATTCTGCGTGAAATGTAAATAAATGATTGAAGGCAGTATGTGCTGACCCTTTCGCGGCATTGATCTTCGGATCGGTGCCGCTTTTTGTTGTGCGGCAGGCGATCAAGTCTTAATGGCCGGGTGCGGTCTTATTCGCAAAGATGGTATCGGCGGCCGCCAAGAAGTGGTAAAATAATGTGTATACAATAAAATGTGAAGGAAATGTCAAGCGCGCTTGACGCAGCCTGCAGGAAACGGAGGAGCATGAAATGTCAGAATATTACAGCATCTATCTGCCGAACTACACGATCGGACACGGCGTCTACGAGAAAATTCCAATTGTCTGCCGCGACTACGGCATGTCAGCCGTCATCATCGGTGGGAAAACCGCGCTTTCTAAAGCGGAAGCCAAGATCCGGAAGGCCGCGGAAGCGGGCGGTATGCAGATTACGGGAACACTCTGGTACGGCGGCGAGTGCACCTACGAGAATATGGAAAAGCTGGCCGCAGAACCGGCCGTGCGCCAGGCGAAACTGCTTTTTGCGGTCGGCGGCGGCAAAGCGACCGACACGACAAAGGCACTGGGCGAAAAAATCAACAAGGCTGTTTTTTCGTTCCCGACCATTACGTCAAACTGCGCGGGATGTACGAGCGTCAGCATCATGTACCACGAGGACGGCAGCTTCCTTGAGCCCTTTTTCATCACGCGTCCGCCGATGCACACCTTTCTCGATCTCGATATCATCGCGGCGGCGCCGTGGAAATACATGTGGGCCGGCATGGGAGACACCTACGCCAAGTATTACGAAGCGACGATGTCCTCCCGTGGAGAGGAACTCAGCCACTACGTCGGCCTGGGGGTCACGATCAGCCGGATGTGCCTCGATCCAATTCTGAAGTACGGGCGCAGGGCGCTGGAGGACAATAAAAAAGGTGTAGCCTCAAAGGAACTCGAAAACATTGTACTCGCGATCAATGTCACGACGGCGCTCGTTTCGATACTCGTCACAAAGGACAAAATCATTGATTACAACACCGGCCTTGCGCACGCGATCAATTACGGCCTGACCTCATTCCCCGAGGTCGAGCAAAATCACCTGCACGGCGAAATTGTCTCCTTCGGCGTGCTGATCCTGCTGCTCGTTGAGAGCCAGGTCAATCCCGCATTTAAAGAGCAGTACAAGGAGATGGCCGCGTTCTCCGCGGATGTCGGGCTGCCCAGATGGCTGGACGATTTGGGCTTAACGGACGCTGACGAGGACCGCGTGATCGACTGCGCCATTAAGATGAAGGACATCGATCACAATCCCTATCCGATTACGCGTGAAATGGTGACGAAGGCTTTCGATACACTCAAAGGGGATTATAGAAAATGAAAAAATCCTCAGAAAATTTCCCGGGAAATAATGATCAAAAGCCATTGACCACTCCTGCAGCGCTCATTTTCGGCGTCGCCTTTGTGTGGTTCAGCACGCACTTCGGGGGCGGCTTCGCTTCCGGCGCGCAGCTCTACACCTACTTCATTCGATACGGCATCTGGAGCCTGATCATGCCAGTGGTGGCCATGGCCTACAACGCGTTCTTTTTCTATTATTGCTTCCGTTACGCCAGAAAACACGAAGTCTACGACTACCGTTCGTACAACGACAGCTTTTATGGCAGATTCGCGCCGATTTTTTCGAATCTGTTTGAATTCTTGTACATCGTCGTCATGTGCATCGCGCCCGCGGTCGCCTTTGCGACAGGCGGCGCGACGCTCAACGCGGTGACCGGGATTCCGTACTATCTGTGCACGCTGATTATCGGCGTGTTCATTTTTATCGTCGCTATCTTCGGCACAGACCTTGTGCGCAGGGTTTCGACCGTGCTTTCGATCGTGATCATCGCGGGGCTGCTTGCGGTGTGCATTCCGAACATCATCGTCAATGCCGACGGCATCCGCGCGTCCATCAAAGCCATGACTGCGGCGGGCGGCAGCGCTTCATTCGGGCGCGCGCTCTATTCGGCATTTCTCTACGGCACATTTCAGCTGTGCAACGTCGCCGTCTTTGTGCAGCACGGCAAATCTTTCGCAAAGCCTGAAGACGCGAAGAAAAGCGCGATCCTCGGCTGGATCATCAACTCCGTGCTGATGCTCCTCGTCGTGCTCGGCATCCTGACCGTCTACACCGATCCCAAGATGGCTTCACAGTCGGTGCCTGCCCTTTTCATGGTTCAAAAAGGGGTCGGCACGGCCTTTTTCACGCCGATCATTTCAATTTTGATCATCCTCGGCGCTGTGACCACTGCCGTCAATATGGTCGCCGCGATGGTGAAGCGGATCGGCACCGCGATCGAAACGCCAGAGGAAAAAGCGAAAACGGATGCGGGCAAACCGATTGTAAAGACCATGATTATTTCGCTCCTGTGCTGCGTTGCCGATTTCGGGATCGCGCAGTTCGGACTGATTACGCTGATCTCAAAGGCGTACAGCTTTATCGCCTATCTGGCGATCCCAGTCATCTTGATTCCGTACATCATCCATATGATTGTGACGCGGTTTGATACGAAATAGAAGATGGTGTCATAGCGGATCTTGTCACTGGAGGAACGAAAAAAGCAGTGTCGCCCAAAAAAAGAAAAAGCAGCGCGGCTCGTCTCAACATTAGAGACGAAGCCGCATCTGCCAAAATAGGAAACGCACCAATCGGATCATACCTGTAATGTGCGGAGGATGTCCTCCAATACCAAGCAGAATACAAGCATCAATCATTTCGAATATGAAAAATACGCGACACAGGAGGACAAAATGCTGCAGAAAAATGGCAAAAAGCTTGACAGACGGACCGCCTACACCCGCATGATGATCCGAGAATCCCTTTATCGGCTTCTGGAAAAGAAACACCTCTCGGAAATCACGGTGAAGGAGCTCTGCGAGGGGGCGGAGATCAACCGTGCGACCTTTTATCGGAATTACGCGGACATCTACAATCTCTACGAAAAGCTGGAGGAAGAGCTGACGGAAAGCGCATTCGCGGATGGGAACATTGAAGAGGACAGATATAAACTGCTCGAAGTGATTTACGAGAACCAGACTTTTTACAAAGAGTTCTTTTTGTCAAGGCTCGAGAGCCGGTATATCAAGGCGACCGTCTCAAAGATGTACGAGCAGATGAAGGCCCTGCTTAAGGATAGAGGGACATTGGACGAGCGGACGTTTCAAATATCTTACCAGTACAATTATTACGGCGTCATCGGCGTGCTGAAGGAATGGCTCAATGCCGGCTGCCCGGAAAAACCCAAGGAGCTTGGAGACATTGTGTACGGGATCGTGGAAAAACAGTATCAATGAAGACGGCATCGCGTTAATTTCAGACAACACAGCAAAAAAGCGCTGTGAGGGGAAGAACCCTTCACAGCGCTTTAGGTTTAACCGTTATTTTTCAGCCTTTGCGCCGGCAAAGTAGGGCAGCGCGACGAAGCAGACGCCCCCGATGATGTTGCCGATGGTGACGGCGGTGAGGTTGTAGAGCCATCCGCCGAAGGAGACTGCCTGTCCGGCTGGATCGAGAAGCGAGACGGTCAGCTGGGTCATGTTGGCAATCGAGTGCTCAAACCCGCAGGTGACGAAAGCGAAGAGACACCAGAAGATCATGATCAGCTTGGCACTTTCGGACTTGCACTTAAAGCCGCACCACACGGCGAGGCAGACCAGGATGTTGCAGAGGATCCCACGGATGACGAGCTGTAGGAACGGCGCCGACATCTTAGCGGCAGCGGCGGTGGACAAGAATAACGCAATGGGTTCTGTGTTCAACCCCGAGTAATGGAACAGCAGCGCCAGCAGGGCAGAGCCCGCGAGGTTGCCGAACCAGCAGATGACGAGCAGCTTGAGCGCATCTGCGAAGGTAATGCGTTTTTCGGTCAGACCGGCGGTCATGACCAGCGTGTTGCCTGTAAAAAGCTCTGCGCCCGCGATGATCACGAGGCTCAGCGCGATGCCGAATGAGACCCCCATGACGACCTTCGTCGCTGGCGCGCCGTTCAAAAGCCCGCCGATGACGTTAATCAAGAGGTTGCCGAATCCGATATAGGCGCCCGCGAGCATGGCGTGGACAAAATACCCGCCCGTGCTTTTCTTCAGAAAGCTGACCTTTGCGTTGGCGGCCTTTGAGACTGCTTGATAAGTTTCTCCGTACATGATTTCCCCCTCATTGAATCTGGATGTGATGACGTGTAGATATCCAACATCTATCGTATGTATAGGGTATCATGAAATAGGGGAAAATGATACAATAAAAGTATAATAACTTTCAGAAACCAACAAGGAGAAGCACATGCAGTTGAAGCGCATCGACCTAGACCTTACAGTGTGCAAGGTCCCGTCGGTTAAGGACATTGATCTCGACCTCGGATTTTATTTCATCGGCAGAACGGAGGATGAGATTTCTCTGGTCTGTCAAACAGACAAGACGCCGGCACATACGACGGCGCGGGAGGACGGCTGGCGGGCGTTTCGAATTGAGGGCACGCTGGACTTTTCGCTCATCGGCATTCTGTCGAAAATCTCGACGATTCTCGCGGCGCATCACATCGGGATCTTTGCGGTCTCCACGTTCAATACGGATTACATTTTGGTCAAACAAGACAATTTTGACAAGGCGATGGACGTGCTTGCCGAAAGCGGTTACGAAATCCTTTGAGGCCATTTTCACGCGGCGCCGGACAAAAGCTCAATGTCAAATACGCTGAGCAGTCTAATTAAAAATTAAAATAAAGGAGACAATTGAAATGAACGGAACGGTACGGCTTGAAACGGAAAGACTGGTGCTGCGGCAGCATGCCATCGAAGACGCGGATACGTTGTACGCGCATTTCGGCACAGACGAAAAGATGTTCGAATATTCGGGGTGGAACCCCTACGCGACGCCGGAAATGGCGAGAGCAACCGTTCAGCGTTTTATCGACAGCTACGCGGATGCTCACTTTTTCGGCTGGGCCATCGAGGCAGACGATCAGCTTATCGGGACGGTTGGCGCCTACGATTACGATGCCGAGCAAAGCTGCATAGAGATCGGGCTCAGTATTGACCGCGCGCACTGGGGCAAGGGCTACGCGACGGAAGCAGTGCAGGCCGTGCTCGCCTACCTAACCGGCAGCCAGCAGATCGGTACTGTAACGGCGTGGTGCGCGTCGGACAACATTGGCTCGAAAAAAGCGATGGAAAAATGCGGCATGCAGTGCACCGGTGTCGAGCGCGGCGCCCTGACGATTGGCGGCAAGACCTTTGATAAGCTCAATTTCGCCTACACGGTGGAACAGTAAAGGATCGGGTTGAGATATCAAAGTTAAAGGCACAATTTGAAGGAGACAACGATCAATAATTTATGTAGCAGAGGCGAAACACATCGTCTTGATTCTTCTTTCTTTCTCTTTTATAATAAGAGAAAGAAGAAAGAAAAAGAAAGAAAGGAATGAAGCTCATGCGTTTCGAAGATCAAGATATCGAGTTCAAACAGGAATATGTTCCCGATATCAAAAAAGAAGTGCTGGCCTTCATCAATGCAGACGGCGGTACGATATTGATTGGTGTCCGTAAAGACGGCGAGGTCATTGGGGTGGACAATCCTGATGAAGTGATGCTTCAGAGTGCGAACGCACTGAAAGATGCATTGGTGCCGGACGTGATGCCCTTTGTTTCAATTCATACCGAGACGATGGAGGAAAAGCATGTTGTCGAGATTGATGTTTCTACAGGAACAAACAGGCCGTATTATCTGAGAAACAAAGGGCTTCGCGCAGGCGGTGTATATGTTCGTAAGGGAAGTTCATCACAGCCGATGACGGATGAAGGCATCCGGGAAATGATCCGAACTGCATCTGGCGATTCTTTTGAAGAAATGAGAAGTCTGAATCAATCATTGACGTTTGACACACTGGCATCAGAAATGAAGAGAAGGAACATTGCGTTTGGAAAAGATAAGATGCGCACGCTTAAGATGATAGGAGAAGACGGACTGTACACAAATCTTGCACTCCTTCTGTCGGACCAGTGTCAAACAACAATTAAAGTCGCTGTATTTCAAGGGACGGATAAAGCGGTGTTTCGGGACAGGAAGGAATTCACCGGTTCTGTCTTGAGACAGCTCGAAGATGTGTATCAATTTATTGATCTCAATAATAAGACGCAAGCGACCTTCTCTGGACTTGAACGAACGGATATCCGCGATTATCCGGAAGCGGCAGTTCGCGAAGCACTTTTGAATTGTATCGTTCACAGGGATTACGCTTACAGCGGCAGTACCTTGATCAATATTTATGATGATCGCATGGAGTACGTGTCCCTCGGGGGATTGGTTTCTGGTCTTGAGTTGGATTCTATATTTCTTGGTGTCTCCGTATCGAGGAATCCGAATTTGGCAGCGGTGTTTTACCGAATGCATTTGATAGAAAGCTATGGAACGGGGATCAGTAAAATTCAGCGGGAATATAAGGATTTCGCGATAAAACCTAAATTTGAAACAGCTAAAGGTGTCTTCCGGGTCACACTTCCTGACCGAAATTTTGAAAAATCGCTTGTTCTTAGCGGAGAAGAAGCTCATACCGGATATGCAGCATTGACAAAAACACCAGATATACCTCAGGACGAAAAACAGACCATCTTAAATTTTGTTACAGAAAACGGACAGATCACCAGAAAACAGGTGGAAACCCTGTTGTCGATAGGCAGTACAAAGGCATATCGGCTTCTGACAGATCTTTGCAATGACCAGAAGTTAAGGCCAGAAGGTAATGGGAGAAACAGGAAATATGTGGCCTTTACGTAAAGTGCAGCCGAGAATAAAGCGGCAGCATGTCCGCAGATTCGATATTTAAAGATCAATAGAAAGTTTTTAGAGGCTTCCTGCTGATATTGGCAGGGAGCCTTTTTATGATAGCCCCCTGAAAATATTAAGATTTAACACTAAAAATTTAAAGATATATCGTGGTTTGGCGCCGCGGAACCTTTTATAATGGGTAAAAAGATCAGAGGAAGGAGAAAAGAAATGGTACGAGACGTAAAGATTACAGTTTTAGAGACGACGTTGAACAAAGCGCTGGCCGATCAGTACGGCGTTGACGGGCTCGGTCCGTGTCCGTGCAACCAACCGGGGCAGGTGTATATTTCTCACGGCGGTCTGAAGCCGGACAATTTGTGCGACGACGCGTGGCTGGCATTCGAACGGTTTGTTTTTGCGATGGCTCACGGGACAGACGAGTTTTTCCCTGACTGGATCCGGGTGCCGAAGACGACGATCAACTGCTGCAACGACGGCATCCGTCCCGTTATTTTCCGGCTGGAAGCGATAGAACCTGAACAAACAAAAGCACATGAAGGAGAACAAACAGCATGAAAACAAGAAAAATGGAAATTTCTGAGATTGCCTCAAAGATCGACCCGATCGTCGGGATGAGAGATCAGTGGTATCTCGTCACCGCAGAAAAGGACGGCAGGGTCAATGCGCTGACCGCAACGTGGGGCGCTTTTGGAAACGTCTGGGAAAAGAAGACAGTCACCGTCTACATCCGTCCACAGCGCTACACGAAACAATTCATGGACGCGGCGGGACGATTCACCCTGACCTTCTTTGACGGACATCAGCAGGAAATGATGTACCTGGGCTCTCACTCCGGATAGGACACCCCGGACAAAATGGAAAAGTCGGGCCTGACGCTGACTCATGTGGACGGCGAACCGACCTACGAAGAAGGCCAATATGTGCTCGTCTGCAAAACCCTTTACCGCCAGGCACAGAAGCCGGAAAACTTCATCGATCCTGCCTTTGCAGAAGCTACTTTCCCGGATCACGACTACTCTGTGATGTACGTGGCTGAAATTGAAGCTGCCTACGAAATAGAAAAGTAGAATTCAGAGCCATATTCTAAAATAATAAAGCAATATACGATAAAGGCGCTCCGCTGCCACCGGCGGGGCGCCTTTTTTAGTGTTAGAGAATCCATCTCGATTTGCTTAACAGAAGAACAAGTTTTCAATTTTTATGGCATAATAGATTAGATAAGTAAATGATATGAGGCGCGTAGACAGCACGCCTTTAGAGATAGGAGGGACGCGGATGATCAAAGTGCATGTGCTGCCGTGCGGCAGTACCGTGGTGGACGAGGCCCTGCCTTTTTCGGATCAGTCCAAAAATCCGCTGGCCTTCACCGGGCTGTTCAGAGGGAAAAAGCACAAGGTGAGGGTGACGGTGCGCGCCTACTTGATCGAGCACCCGAAGGGCTTGATCCTCGTCGATACCGGCTGGGACGACGCGATTCGGCAGGACGCTCGGGCCTACGAAGGCTTTTTTAATTACTTCGCGTCGCCCGGCTTTCTTCCCGAGGGCGAGGGCATCGTCGATCAGCTGGCCGCATTGGGCTACCGGACGTCGGATCTGGACTACTGCATTTTGACCCATATGGACATCGACCACGCCGGCGGCATCGGCGAAGTGAAAGACGCCCGCCGCGTGATGTGCAGCGAAGCGGGGTGGCAGGCGGCGAACAAGCGCAATCCCAGGTATTTGAAGCGGCTTTGGCAGGATGTGGACGTGACGACCTTTGAAGATGCCCCACACGATCTTTTCGGCGACGGCAGCGTGGTGCTGCTGCCGATGCACGGGCACTCGGCAGGGATGACGGCGGTCAAGGTCGGCGGGAAGGATCACTATCTGCTGATTGCCGGGGATGCCGGGTACGGCAGGCCCTCCTGGGAGCGGCAGGTTCTTCCCGGCGTGGAATGGAATCGGAAAGAGACGGCGAAATCCCTGAAGCGTCTTCGGGAGTTCGCCCTCGACCCGCACTGCGAGGCGGTGCTGATGACCCACGATAGGGAGAAAACCAAGGACGCCTTTGTACTTTGATGTGGATATAAAAAACAGATTTGAGCGATGGGCGCCTTTATTCCTGACCCGTATTTCAACGTCTACGGGCCGACAAAGGCCTTCGAAATGTTTCTGACCGAAGCGATGTACGGCGAGCTGAAGGGAACGGGCGTCACCGTCTCGGCCCTTTGCCCGGGGCCGACTCAAACCAATTGGGCCGCCAACGCGGGCAAAAGCGATTCAAAAATTGCGAAAGACCCGGATGCGGTCGCGCAGGCAGGCTTTATCGGGATGCAGAAGGGTCAGCTGATCATCATTCCAGATGCAGATTATCGCGCGTTCCGCTATCTGATGCGCCCGCTCCCGGCGAAGCTTCAGGCGCAGCTCATCGCAAAATGGCAGCAAAAGCTGATTGCCCAGGGCTGAGCCAGATAATTTTTACAATACGTTAACAAAATTCATTACCCCATAACAAAACCCCAAGCCGGCGATTAGGAGAGCAGCCGGCTTGGGGGTTTTTGATAGGATGGAGATGGACAAATTCAAAGCTGCAATTCAGAAGTCCATTGATAAAACGCAGATGCTGTTCGATAGTTTGATGCAGGAATACTTTAGTTAAGACTCGCCTGGTAAACTCCTGATTAAAAAGGAGTGTTGACCATGATGGAAGAAAAAATTGTGGCGATTGTCAACGAAATGGCTGAGGTATTGAGTGTGGCGCAGATGAAGAAATTACAGGAGACCCTTTTGCGCCATCTTGCTGAAAACACGGCTGCGCCTCAAAATATTTCCAACACAGAATACGTGGCGCTGTTTTTAGAGGCCAAAACCGTCGAGGGCTGTTCGCCACGGACCATCGCTTACTATAAAGCGACTATTGCGCACCTACTGGCCGCCATTCACGCGCCGGTCCGTCAGATCACAACGGAACAAATCCGCGCGTATTTGGCCGACTACCCCAATCGCAATCAATGCTCGAAAGTGACCGTCGATAATATTCGGCGGAATCTTTCGAGCTTTTTTTCGTGGCTTGAAGAAGAAAATTATATTTTAAAGAGCCCGATGCGGCGCATCCACAAAATCAGAACCAAAAAATCGGTGAAAAACATCATCAACGACGAGTGCATCGAAAAGCTGCGTGACGGCTGTACTGAGCCTCGCGATTTAGCCATGATCGATTTTCTGTATTCCACAGGGATTCGTGTCGGTGAGCTGGTCAATTTAAACATCCGCGACGTAAATTTCCAGTCTAGGGAATGTGTGGTTTTCGGAAAAGGCAATAAAGAACGGATCGTTTATTTCGACGCGAAGTCAAAAATTCATCTGCAGCATTATCTGGCGACGCGGCAGGACGACAACCCGGCTTTGTTTGTCACGCTCAACGCGCCGTACAGCCGGCTGAAGATCAGCGGGGTGGAAATTCGGCTTCGTCGGCTCGGCAGAAGGCTGAATCTGGAGCGCATCTATCCGCATAAATTCAGGCGGACCATGGCGACCCGCGCCATCGATAAGGGAATGCCAATTGAACAAGTGCAAAGGCTATTGGGACATTCGCAAATCGACACGACGATGCAGTACGCGATCGTCAATCAATCCAATGTAAAATCCTCTCACCGCCGGTATATTGGATAGAAGGATCGTTTTATTTATCGACGATACCGCTTCAGCTATTATCTTAGGCTTTTTCTTAGGCTATAACGGAAGGAGATTTGAAAGGTCAAATTAAGATTTGTGCAAGGAGAAGAAATTGACAGATTGGATTAAAATAGAAGATTGTTGTGAAATTTTAGATTCACAACGTATACCTATAAAATCTTCTGAGAGAAAAGCAGGGCCTTACCCATATTACGGTGCTAATGGAATTCAAGATCATGTAGATGATTTTATTTTTGATGATGAACTTGTCCTCCTCGCAGAAGATGGCGGTAATTTTAATTCAAAAGATAAGCCGATCGCATATAGGGTATCTGGAAAATGCTGGGTAAATAATCATGCTCATGTTTTAAAACCTAAAAATAATATCGATGTTGATTATCTATGTTATTCATTAATGTATTATAAAGTTGATGGAATTATTAACGGAGCTACACGTCAAAAATTAACACAATCATCGATGCGAAAAATGAAAATCCCGAAAAGAGATTTAAAAGAACAACATAGAATTACTCAAAAACTAAAAACAATCCAAGATATAAAAGAAAAATATCAACAAGAGAAGAATAAGCTAGAGTATTTAGTCAAAGCCCGATTTGTCGAAATGTTTGGAACGTTTCCAACTAATGAAAAGAAATGGGAGACAGGAATAATTAAAGATCTCGTAAATGAAGTGAGGTACGGTTCTAGTAGAAAAGCAGCTGAAGGTAATTCTGGAAAATATCCATATCTTCGAATGAACAATATTACATATAACGGCGAGTTAGATCTTACCGATACAAAGACCATAGATATCCCAGATAAAGAGTTGGACAAGTGTACAGTTCGCCGAGGTGATTTGCTTTTCAATCGAACAAACAGCAAGGAATTAGTTGGAAAAACATGTGTATATAACAGAGATGAAATAATGGTATTGGCAGGATTTGTTGTGCGCGTTAGATTGAATAAAAAGGCCTTGCCGGAATTTGTATCTGCGTTTTTAAATACAGACTTTTCAAAAAAAATGTTGCTTAATAAATGCAAGACTGCTATTGGCCAGGCGAATATAAATGCTCAAGAGCTACAGAGTATAGGGATTTACATTCCACCAATAGAAAAGCAGAAAAAATTTGTTTCTTTTAAAGCGCAGGTCGACAAATCAAAATTTTTTATATTCCGCATACAGGCGTGCTATAATATTTTTATACAAATCGATTTCAATTCGTTAATTTTTTGAGGAGAGAGGCAATGACCATGACCAACTTCGATCATTTTAAATCCGATCCACAATTTAAGACCTTTGTCGACGTGGCGATCATGGCGGAAAAGCTGATTCATCTGGACCCGTCCACCTGCATCATCAACTGCCGGCGCGCCCTGGAGCTGGCGGTCAAATGGATGTACTCGGTCGACGGCGATTTGATCCCGCCGTACCGGGACAATCTCGCCAGTTTGATCCACACCGAAGAATTTCAGGAAATCCTCGATCCCGATCTCTGGCCGCGCATCCGCTACATTCAGAAAGCGGGCAACCTCGCCGTTCACACCGAAAAGAAAATGACCTTTGAAGCGGCTGCCCTCGCGCTGCAGAACTTGTATTATTTCATCGATTTCGTCGCCTGCTGCTACGGCGAGACCTACGACCCGCGGGAATTTGACGCGGCGCTGCTCAAGCAGAAGCCGAAGAAAGCCATCAAGCCGAAGCTCAAAGCGCCGGCGGTCGATCTCAAGGCTTTGATCGAAGAAAACAAGGCCCTTAAGGCGGAGCTGACGAAGCGCCGGGAAGAACAGGCGTCGTCCTATACCGTCAAGCCGCTGGACATGACCGAATACGAAACGCGCAAGATCTACATCGACATGATGCTGATGGATGCCGGCTGGACCGAAGGGCGCGACTGGCGCAATGAAGTCGAGGTCGATGGCATGCCGAACGCATCGGGAAAGGGCTACGCCGATTACGTGCTCTACGATGATCGGGGCCGGCCCTTGGCTGTGGTCGAGGCGAAAAAAACCTGTGTCGATGTTGGAGACGGGCGCCGTCAGGCGGTGCTCTACGCGAACAGCCTCGAGCGGCAGTACGGGCGCCGGCCCGTCATTTTCCTGACCAACGGCTTCGAGACCCGCATCATCGACGGGCAGTACCCGGAACGGCGCTGTGCTGAAATCTACGCCAAACGCGATCTTGAAAAATGGTTCAATCTGTTGACGATGCGCACCAGTTTAAAAACTATCTCCGTCAATCCGGACATCGCCGGGCGCTATTATCAGGAAGCCGCGATCCGCGCCGTCTGCGACAGCTTCGACCAGAAAAACCGCCGCAAAGCGCTGCTCGTCATGGCCACCGGCTCCGGCAAGACCAGAACCGTCATCGCATTGGTCGACGTCCTGCTCAAGGCGGGCTGGATCAAAAACGTGCTGTTTCTCGCCGATCGAACTGCCCTCGTGCTGCAGGCTAAGCGCAGCTTCGTCAACAACCTGCCGGAGCTGTCCTGCACCAATCTCTGCGCGGACGAAAAAGACTACAATGCCCACGTCATTTTCTCTACCTATCAAACGGTGATCCGCATGATTGACGATACCAAGGACGAGCAAGGCAAGATCTTCTCCTGCGGCCATTTCGATCTCGTCATCACCGACGAGGCCCACCGCTCGATCTACAACAAATACCGTGACATCTTCACGTATTTCGACGCGCCGCTGGTCGGTCTGACCGCGACGCCGAAAAACGAAATTGACAAAAATACCTACGCCTTGTTCGATCTGGAAAGCGGCGTGCCGACTTACGGGTACGAGCTGGCCCAGGCGGTCAAAGACGGTTATCTCGTCGATTTCAGGTCAGTTGAAACGCAGCTCAAATTCGTCGAAAAGGGCATCGTCTACGACGAACTTTCCGATGAAGATAAGAAAGCGTACGAAGCCACCTTTGCCGATCCGGAAGGCAATCTGCCGGAGCGCATCAATTCGTCTGCGATGAACTCTTGGATTTTCAACAAAGATACGATTCGCCGGGTGCTCGACACGCTGATGACGAAGGGGCAGAAGATCGAATACGGCGAAAAAATCGGCAAGACGATCATCTTCGCGAAAAACCACGCCCACGCTGAAAAGATTTACGCCATCTTCCGTCAGGAATATCCGAATCTGCCCGACGATTACGCGATGGTGATCGACAACCATGTGAAATACGCGCAAAGCGCCATCGACGCGTTCTCTGATCCGAAAAAGCTGCCGCAAATCGCGATTTCCGTCGATATGCTGGACACCGGTATCGACGTGCCGGAAATATTGAATCTGGTGTTCTTCAAAAAGGTGCTCAGCAAGGCGAAATTCTGGCAGATGATCGGCCGCGGCACGCGGCTCTGTCCCGGCGTCATAGACGGGCAAGACAAGCAGATGTTCTACATCTTTGATTTTTGCGGCAATTTTGAGTTCTTCCGGGAAAATCCCAACGGGGTAGAGGTGCCCAATTTGATTCCGCTGCAGGGCGCACTGTTTGGCCTGAAACTGCAGATGGTGTACAAGCTGCAAAGCGCCGTGGGGCAGAGTCAAGCTCTTGCTGATTTCAGGAACAGATTGATCACAGAGCTGGCGGCACAGGTTGCGGCGGTTAAGGAAGCTGGCGGATTTAGGGTGCGCCAGCATCTGCGGTACGTTGAGCTTTACGCCAAGCCCGAAAGCTACGCCCATTTCGCGCCGGGCGAAACCAAAATCGTCGCGGACGAACTCGAACTGTTGATTCAACCAGATGAGGACGACGCGGATGCACTGCGCTTCGATGCGCTGATGTTCAAGCTGGAGCTCGTGCATTTAGGTGGGAAAAGGTACAGCCGGGGTGAAAGCGATCTGCTGAAGAAAACTGCCGCCCTGTCCTGCGTGACGACCATTCCCCAGGTGCAGGCGCAGATGGCGCTGATGCACAAAATTCTCAACACCGACTATCTCGAAAGGGCGGATGTGATGGCCCTCGAGACCATTCGCATGGCCCTTCGGGATTTGATTAAATTCATCCCGAAAGACAAAAAGCCGATTTACAACACGAATTTTGAAGACGAGGTGTTGAAGGAAGAATGGAACGAGGCGTATCTCGAAAATGACGATCTCGCCAATTACAAGCAAAAGGCGGCATTCTATATCCGAAATCACGCGAACAACATCGCCATCGCGAAATTGAAGACCAATCAGCCGCTGACAGAAACCGACGTCAGGGCCCTTGAGGATATTCTGTGGAACAAGGTCGGGACCAAGCAGGACTACGAAAAGGAAATTGGGCCGACGCCCCTTGGCGAGTTTGTCCGCAGCATCGTCGGCTTGGACATGAACGCGGCGAAGGAAGCCTTTGCGCACTACGTCGACGCGCACCAGCTCGACAGCCGTCAGATTTATTTCGTCAATCAAATCATCGAGTACATCGTGCACAACGGACTGCTCAAGGATCTCTCGATTTTGCAGGATGCGCCCTTTACCGACCGCGGCAACGTCGTCGAGCTTTTCTCGGACGATCTCGACACCTGGCAGAACATCAGAAAAGCCATCGACGGGATCAACGCCAACGCCGAGGCAGGGTAAATTGAGAGCGAATTGCAGGGAATAAATTAATATTAAGTAATGATGAGGAAGAATGTGAAGACACAGCCTAAAAGTATTAATGCATTAATGAAATACATGCGGGAACAAAAAAATATTGAGATTTCTGGAAGTGTTCAAAAAAGAAACCTTCGAAATATGGGGTATTTTCATGGATATAAGGGCTATCGTTTTTGCAAACGGCCTGAGAGAAAATTTGAGTACACGAATTTTGACGAACTTCAGGCAATTTATGATTTCGATATGGATATTAAAGCGACCGTATATTCTCCATTGATGAGTCTTGAAACGGCGTTAAAAAATTATTGCTTTGAAATATTCAATTCATAATATTATAATATTAAACGGAATGCGGCAAATGTCTTCGGACTATGCCTAAAGAAGTCGGATGCGTCCGGCTTCTTTTTAATTATGGAGCAATGAGCTCCGTTAAGTATGCGAAAGCATGCTTAACAATAAACCA